>JAYKIB010000348.1:0-1149 GCA_035285005.1 Prochlorothrix sp. | reverse complement strand
AGGTGACGCTTATCGACAAACTCACTCCCTTTGGCGAGGTATTGATACACTGAATCGTATAACCGAGTCTGGACTTTCATGTTGATGGTTTATTTTTTGATTCTTCTTCTCCATCAACCCAGACTTTCCCTCTTTTGAAAACCCTGCTATGACTGCTCCTCAGCACTTCTGTCAGTCAGTCAGCACCGCAACTCCTAAATCGCCTCCCACGCCTCAGAAACCGGGTTGAGCCAATTGATCAAATTCGTTGCAGTCGTGAATGAAACAAACTGGGCATAGGCTTCTGGACTACCTCACCCTCCAATAGCTCCCAGGCCGGTGACTCCTCAATCTCAGTCCGAGCCAAAAACTGCTCAAGCGTCAGCGTCGTTCCCGTAAAAGTCCTCATCTAGAACCTGCTCCAACCCAAACGGACAACTCATCGGATACTCTCCCTCCTCCGGCACCCGCACCCCAAACCGAGCTAGCTTTCCCTCCCGAATCGCCAGCCGCCGCGCTTGGGGATACGCCTTCTCGACTGCCTCCTCCAAATAAGACTTCAAAGATGGCGTTTCCTGGAGATCAAACAACACCCGCTGCCGATGCTCCACCACAGAAGTTAACCAACTTCCCTGCATCATCTCCGGTGCATCCCCCTGGACCCGCAGCTTCAATAAATGAGCCAACAGAATCAGCAAATGACTCGCCAACGCCTTCCGCTCAGACCGTCCCAACTCTGCCAACTCCTCCACTAAATTTGGGATATCCAGCCGATCGAACGATCGTGCCTCCAAAGCCGCGATCGTCTCCTGAACCCAGCGTTGAAAATCTGCTTCGTAAAGTTCTTGAACTGGCACTATCTTCACCTTTACACCCTACAAAATCGTCAAATATGATCCATTGGTTCCTCTGCTGTTAAGTTTGGGCACCTCGAAAAATTCAAATTTCGACCGCGGTGCCTACGGCAGAATCAGGGTTTGGGTTGGGCGGCAAAGTAGTGAACATCGCGTGACTTCCTCCAACACAGGACAACGCTTAGCACTTAGGGAGCATCCCACTTTCGACGAAATAGCCAAATGGGAGGCACTGCATAGGCCAGTGGGAGAAAATAGCCAGATCATTGGTCTACTGAGGTATTCGCCGATCCACCACTGGCTTGATAGGCTTCAA
>JAYKIB010000347.1:0-5353 GCA_035285005.1 Prochlorothrix sp. | reverse complement strand
TTGGGGGTCGGGCACCTGGTTCGGATTTGATTCATCCTCAGTGTGCCTTGACCCCTCCCCTTTTGGAACCCCATGCCCCAAAAACACTGACCTGCCTACACTACAGAGTTTTCTGCACCACTAAGGTGCTATGGAAAGGTTATTTCTGTCTCACTATGGGGGTTTTTAAGACTCAGATTTTTCAAATACTCGATTAATCGAGGTGCCCTCTCCTTAAATCTTCCCAGAAAGTCGAGATCGGTCAGGGCAATCAGCGAGCGGGGTCTGCCAGGGGCACCTCAAAAATGAGTGCCCTAGACTGGTGTGGTGAAGCTGGGTGAGCCACGGCCCCCGCCCCGTGAAGGTTTCCCATAGGATGCCTAGGAATTGGGTCGAACTCACGGAGGGGGGAAAATTAGGAATCGGCCAAGGCGCCCCCACAGGAGCTCCCGGATCCGGCTGTGCAGCCAAAACAGTGCCGTCCCGTTTGGATCGATCGATCCGCCAGATCCTTAGGGGTACAGGTGTGAATCGACAGAACTGGGGGGGTGGAGTGGGCCCGATCGACCTGGGTTACAGGCACCGAGGGGGCGGGAACCGCTGGGACGGGGGCGGCGGGGTCTCCAGCAGCAACGGCCACGGGCGACGAATGGGGCGGAGTCGGTGCGGGGATCTGGCTGGGGATCGCCAACATCTGGTTAAAGTCACAGTCATACAAAGTGCCGTCCCAGGCAATGGACAGGGTATTGCGACACATCAGCCCTGTCAGCGTACTGGGGTTAAAGGCATTGGTCAGGGTTTCCAGATAACCTTGAAGGTTGCCCGATGCTTCGAGCCATTCCAAAAAGCGGGCGATCGGCATGTTGTTGAGAGCGATCAAGCGATCGAAACTAACCCCTTGGTGCTTGAGGAGTCCCGCTTTCCACTCCTGCTCGGCCTTGGCCTGGTTACGGGCTAGAACCGCCCCCGGCGGGTTGGTCACCAAGGTGAGGCGCCTGTGGGGATCACCTTGACCATAGCCCACACGATTGAGACGGCGCAGGGCTTCGATCGACTGCTCAAAGGTACCGTCGCCCCGCTGTCGATCGGTGTTGCGTTGGCGATAGTGGGGCAGGGAGCACACCACTTCCACCCCCCGATCGGCAAACCACTGGGGCAGATCCGCCAAAGGCGGCAGCAGGAGCACCGTGAGGTTGCAGCGATCGATCACCTGCTTCCCCCGCTTTACACATTCCTCCACCAAATATCGAAAGTTGGGGTTTAGCTCCGGCGCACCGCCCGTAATATCGACGGTGTGAATCGTGGGTGCTTGGTCTAAGAAGGCAAGACAGGCATCGACCGTGGCCCGATCCATATTTTCCTGGGTGCGATCGGGCCCCGCATCCACATGGCAGTGGCGACAGGTCATGTTGCAGAGCTTACCGATATTAATTTGGAGAATTTCCAAGGGCTGGGACCGCAGGGGCCAAAAGTCCTGGGCCGCAAGCGCCCGGTCAAAGTCCCCCTGGTGGCGAGTCTGACGGAGATCAAGGGCATTGAGGGAGGCCAGTTGGTGGTGGGGCAGGGCTAGGGGCGATCGTCGCTGGTGCAGAGAGGTAGTGGCTTTTGGGGTTCTACGCTGGGGCGAGTCGGGGCGGGTGGACGGGGGGGGCCCTGCAGGGGAAGTCGGGGCAGGGGCAGCGGAGGTGAGGGGAGCCGGATCGATCGGGGATTGGGCCATAGTTAGGGTCGAGTGAGGGTAAATGAAGGCAACCGAGCCCGCGAGCACCGGGCTAACGGGATTCGGGCTAACGGGATCCTAACAGCAGCACCCCGACCCGGGGGGCCTCTACCCCGCCAACAACCGTTTTAGCTCCGCTTCGGGCTGACGAAACCCAGCCAATACCGCCACACCATCCCGCACAAACAGAGGTCGCTTTAGCAGCATCGCATCCACCGCAAACGCATCGATCCACTGGCGATCGTCCCAACTTTTCTTCTCTTCACCCAGGGCACGATAGGACTGGCCGGAGGTATTACGCATCGGCTTGTGGCCCAAGCGATCGACCCATGCTGCAATTTGGGCCCGATCGGGGGGATTTTCCTTGGTATTAATAAATTCGTAGTCAATTTCTTGGGTTTTGAGCCATTGGAAAGCTTTTTTGCAGGTGCCACAGGTCGGGATGCCATACACCAGTAGGGTCATGGAAAATACTCCGTAGTTGGGTCCGGGAACACTCTAGGGGACCTCGATTAATTGGGTCCGGGAACACTCTAGAGAACCTCGATTAATTGTGGGGGGCGGCGAAGCCGCCCCCCACAACCCTAATTCTTGCGTACCTAATGCTTGCGTAGATCACGGGACAAAAATTGGAATTTTTCGAGGTCCCCTCTTAGAGGTTTCAAGGGCAGGAGACCGGGGTCATGAGCCGGCAAATGACGACAGCCCCGAGATAAAACAGATACCGCTAGCTCGCCAGTTGATCGCGTAGGACCTTAAGCGCCGCTTGATATTGGCGATCGTCCAGCGTGCCCCACTGGTTGCTCCGGGGCGGAGGCGCGATCGACTCCACATTGGGATGAATCCCTTCCTGGTGAATATCGTGGTGCAGCGGCGTTTCATACTTCGCCACCGTCACCGCCATCCCCGAGCCATCCGCCAACTTAAACAGGGACTGAATCAAGCCCTTACCAAACGTGGTTTCCCCCACCAACTGAGCCCGATCATTTTCCTGGAGCGCACCCGCCAAAATTTCACTGGCACTGGCGCTGCCTCGGTTCACCAACACAATCAAAGGATCCTCCGTCAACGCAAAGCGATCGGCTCGATACGCTCCCTGCACCCCCTGGCGATCGACGGTATAGACGATAGGACCCCGATCGAGCCACAGCTTGGCCACATCAATTCCCGCCTGGAGCAGTCCCCCCGGATTGTTGCGCAGATCCAAAATATAGCCCTCGGCCCCCTGGCTTTCCAGCGTCAGCAGGGCATCTTCCATCTCGGCACGAGAATTCCCATTGAACTGCAACAGACGGATATAGCCCACGGGCGGCAGATTATCCTCCTGGTGCAATTCCGCAATCACCGAGTTCAGGGAAATCACATCCCGAATCACCGCCACCTCCCACGTCTCCGGCTCATCCCCCGTCGTGCGATTCACCGTAAGGCTGACCGTGGTTCCCCGGGGTCCCCGCATGAGGGACGCAGCCTCATCCAAACTCAGATCCAGGGTCGATTGGCCATCGATCGCAGCAATATGATCTCCCGGATGGAGGCCCGCCCGTTCAGCAGGGGATCCCGCGATCGGGGCAATCACGATCACCTCGCCATTCCGGCGATCGGTGGCAATTTGCAGACCTACCCCCGTCAACGCCCCCGATGTGGTCATTTGGAGATTGCTGTACTCCGCCGGCTCCAACAGCCGGGTAAAGGGATCCTCTAGGCTCGCTAGCATTTCCCGGATCACATCATAGGTACGGCTGCGATCGGGCAGCGGCTGACTGAGCACCGTCTGACGCACCGCCCACCAGTTTTGGTGATTAAACGTGTCATCTAGATAGGCCTGACTGACCACTCGCCATGCTTGGTCAAACAGCCGTTGCTCCGTGGTCAAAGCTAAGGCTGGATCGGTGGGTAGCCCCAACCAGAGGCCGACCTGAACCACGATCGACAAGGCCGCAAGGATCAGCAGCCGGGGCAGGGAAGTGTTGAACATAGCAGTTTTAAACCCAGCGCCTCTTAACTCAGCGCATTTCAAACAACAGTCAGTCGGACACCTGGATCCTCCAGGTCGGAAGCCAAGTCGGAAGCACTGGCCCCCCATTATCGGGGCATCTCCCTCGCTGTAGCTTAATATATTGAAATATTTTGGGTTCGCTGATGGGGCCCAAACCCGTCTCTGTATTTAACCCAAATTAGCAACCCGATCGCCTGCGATCACAACCCCATGTCTCCAACAGCGCCCCATCTGCCCCGATCCCATCTACCCCTATCCCCTGCCCGTCCTCAGCCCATAACCTTGCTAAATGAGAGGGTATGTTACATTTTTTATAGAAGCGGGGGTCTGGGAGAACCTTCTGCAGGTCTTCATCTGGAATCTTTATAGAATCTTAAGGGCAGCAATTCGCGGTCTAACTTACCGAAGCCCTGCGTGTTAGAGTGATCCCAGCACCCTCCGGCATTCTCAGGCCATCTCGATTGGGGGCGGCAGCCATGCCTATCCCAAGGGATCACCCGCCATGGAAATCCCCGTGGGAGTCTGGGGCTTGTCCAAGATTAGACATCTTCTATCAATACCTTATTTGCCTCATGTTCACGAAGCAAGTTCAAGAATCTGGCGTATACAAGTGGTTTAATGACCGTCTGGAAATCGAAGCGATCGCCGATGATATCTCCAGCAAGTACGTCCCGCCCCACGTCAATATTTTCTATTGCTTAGGTGGGATCACCCTGGTCTGCTTCATCATCCAGTTCGCCACTGGATTTGCCATGACCTTCTACTACAAGCCTGCTGTCACCGAAGCGTTCAACTCTGTGCAGTACATCATGACCGAAGTGAGCTTCGGTTGGTTGATTCGCTCCATCCACCGCTGGTCCGCCAGCATGATGGTGCTGATGATGATCCTGCACGTCTTCCGGGTTTACCTGACTGGCGGCTTCAAGAAGCCTCGGGAACTGACCTGGGTCACCGGCGTAATCCTCGCCGTGATCACCGTCAGCTTCGGCGTGACCGGCTACTCCCTGCCCTGGGATCAAGTGGGCTACTGGGCCGTGAAGATCGTGTCCGGCGTTCCCGGTGCCATCCCCGTGGTGGGTGCCACCATCGTCGAGCTGATGCGCGGTGGGGAAGCGGTGGGCCAAGCCACCCTGACCCGGTTCTACAGCCTGCACACCTTCGTGCTGCCCTGGTCCATTGCCGTGTTCATGCTGCTGCACTTCCTGATGATCCGGAAGCAAGGCATCTCCGGCCCCCTCTAAGCCCCTGCCAAGATGGCTTTTGGGACAACCCAAAGGAGAGGCGGCGGGTTGAAACCGGGAAATATTGCAGGACTGTTACAAGGCTGGATATTTCCTAGCGCATCCCCCGATTTTCCTTTACCTTGTCAACAACACGCCTGAGTTCACGCTCTGAAGTTTAAGCACCATGGCAACGATTAAGAAGCCGGATCTGAGCGATCCACAGTTGAGAGAGAAGCTGAAGATGGGCATGGGCCATAACTACTATGGTGAGCCCGCCTGGCCCAACGACCTGCTGTACATTTTCCCAGTGGTGATCCTGGGTAGCATCGCCTGCTGCGTGGCCCTGGCTGTACTGGATCCCGCCCTAGTGGGTGAACCGGCAGATCCCTTCGCTACCCCCCTGGAAATCCTACCCGAGTGGTATTTGTACCCCAC
>JAYKIB010000346.1:0-21545 GCA_035285005.1 Prochlorothrix sp. | reverse complement strand
ACTTTTTGACTGAGGCTTGTCGTTCCCATCGTTTCAATCTGACTCCCCCTTCTCTTCTTCCTTCTTCTGAGTCTCTACCTCTAGCCTGAAACCCGCATTCTCTCGTGACCCCCTGAATGGTTACCTGCGGCTAGGTCCCGTAGGCCCTGGCAGAATCCCCCTCAGTCCCCCTTTTGAAGGGGGAAGAAAAGACCGTCTCCCCCGCTTTTGAAGAGGGGGAAGAAAAGACCGTTTCCCCCCTTTTGAAGGGGGAAGAAAAGATTGAAGGGGGAAGAAAAGACCGTTCCCCCCCTTGTAAAGGGGGGTTAGGGGGGATTCTCTTTAGGTTTATCACTATCCTCTTAGGTCCGACCCTCGGGCGTGTCATCAATTTATGGACTTGCTTTATGCGTCATGGGGCGGTTGCCACTGGGGTGACTTAACGGCTCACCCGACTGAGGAGCCACAGGGAGGCCACCAACCCGCCAAAGTGGGCGGTGGTGATGTTGGTATTGGCCTGGACGACAAACAGATCCAAGGCTTGGACCAGATCCTGGGGATCCCCGAAAAATGCGCCCCCCTGTTGAAAAGACTTAGCCACGAGAGATCCGACGATCGCCTGGGAACCCACCATAATCAGGGCCAAGCCCACCAAATTACAGATGATCCCTTGCTTAATGAGTGCCATGGCTTCGGCCCGACTGGGGCGAGCACGGGGATCCGCCGCTGCTAAGCTTCGGCCAAAGCGGGTGTAGCGAAAAGCCCAAAAGGTGCTTAAACCCAGGGCCAAGAGTCCCGCTACGGCAAAGAAGAAGCCAAAGTCACTGCCGGGGTTCTCCACCGCGTCTTGGCCGAAGCTATTACTAAAGACCGCAAAGACAATGACGATGCTAGAAATCACCGCTAGCACCAGTTGCACCCAGAAGCTAATCCAGCCGGTGCGCCGAAAGTCTGCGGCAATCATTTGAATCGAAAAGTTATCAGCCATGGGGAGAGTCGCAACAGGCACTCCCTAGTGTACGGCAAAGCGGTGCCGGACAAAGCCCCCGGCACCGTCGGCAGAGCAGTAGACCGTTGAATTTTTCGAGGTGCCCAATCATCAAGCGTATACTGGGGGCAATTTTCCGTTCTAGCCCACTATTCCATCTTGTCTGTGCCTGCCATGACCAAGCCCTGCGTTGGACTGCTGTTTGGGGGACGCTCTGGGGAGCATGAAGTCTCCATTACCTCGGCCCGTGCCATTGCCCAAGCCTTCGCCCAGCCGGAGAATCGCGATCGCTACACCCTCAAACTGTTCTATATCCAAAAAAACGGGTGTTGGCAGTCGGGCAGTCTGGCCCAGCAAGTGCTGGACTCCGGCCAACCGGTGACGGCAGCGGCATCGATGGCAGCGGCGGCAACGGCAACGGGTTTGACCGGATCGCTAACTGGAGAACCCGGGAATTCCACAGATTCCACCGCTGCTTCCCCAGCGACTGCCGCAGAGGACTCTGCCAGTCGTGCCACAACCGGCGCAGCCTCCTCGGACCGTACTGCGAACCCGGCCAGTCTCTGGCAATTTCCTCCGGATGCCGCCACCGTTGATGTGTGGTTTCCCATTCTCCATGGTCCCAATGGTGAAGATGGTACTATCCAAGGTCTACTGACCCTGATGCAGGTCCCCTTTGTGGGATCCGGGGTGCTGGGGTCTGCGGTGGGGATGGATAAAATTGCGATGAAAATGGCCTTTACCCAGGCGGATCTGCCCCAGGTGCCCTATGTGGCCCTGGATGCCCGTCAGCTGTGGAGTGATTCCTGTCGCTATGGCCACCAGCTTGACGAAATTGAGGAAAAACTGGGCTATCCTTGCTTTGTGAAACCGGCCAATTTGGGATCGTCCGTGGGGATTGGTAAGGTGCGGAATCGCGGTGAGTTGGAGACGGCCCTGGAGGTGGCGGGGAGTCTCGATCGCCGGGTGATTGTGGAGGCGGCTGCCGATCGAAAAATTCGAGAAATTGAATGTGCGGTCCTGGGCACCGATCGCCCCCAAGCTTCGGTGCTGGGGGAAATCACCTATGATGCAGATTTTTACGACTATGAAACCAAATACACGGCAGGGCTGGCTAATTTAACGATTCCAGCTAATCTAGACGCAGGTGTGACCCAACGGATCCAAGAGATGGCGATCGCTGCATTTCAAGCCGTGGATGCATCGGGACTTGCTCGGGTAGACTTTTTCTATGGCGAAACCAACGGTCAGTTGGTGCTCAATGAAATTAATACCTTGCCCGGTTTCACCGCCACCAGTATGTATCCCCAACTCTGGGCCGCGACTGGGGTTCCCTTTCCGGATTTGGTCCATCGCCTGGTGCAATTGGCCCTGAAGCCCCTGGCCGGTTCTGCCGGAAACTCCTAAAATACCTGCACCTTGAGACCTGCTTTCATTTCTTCCCCTGTGCCATGGTTCGTTCCCCCGGCCCGTCTTCCACTCGTAAGCGTGTTTTTCGTTTCCTGCGGTCCCACCCCTTGCTGGTCGCATGGTTGTCAATTATTCCGGGCTTGTGCTTTGCGACGGGGGTTGCGGTGAGCTTGCTGCTTGACCCGAACGCCAGCCACCAACTGAACCGTACTGCGGTGACCCGTAGTTTAGGCTTGGGGACGAATCCCGCTGCTCCAGACTCCCCGCCGGATGCTCAGCCCAACCTTGCGTCGGGATCTGGGTCCGGATTTGAGTCAGCCGCAGAGGGGGCCGTAGTAGTGGGGGGTCTAGCAGCGAGGGGCCTAGCGGCGGGGGCCACAGTTGAGGCGGACCTGGAGGGCGAGGATGCTGTGACATCCGATCGGCGTCGGTTGATGGAGACCCAGGCAGCGGAGACCGATGTGCGCCAGTTAGTTTCCCAAGGAACAAGCCGCCAGGGAGATCTCAGCCTGCGGGAGCCTGAGTCTAAGCCCAATGTAGACGATGAGTTTGTGATTATTGCCCCCGCACCGGAGTTTGACCGCCGCAATCAACCGGCCTTTTCCTTGTCGGATTTCAACTGGTTCGATCGTACTGCTGAGATTTCTTCCGAGACCTCTTCCGAGACGTCCGGCCCGACCGATTCAGGTGCGACTTCGGGTGCGACTGCTCGACAGACCCGCACCCCGGCCACGATCGCCCTTTCCCCAGACAGCGGTGATGTTGCCCTCACCTCCTCCTCCCGATCGGCCTTCCGCCTGTGGATCTTAGGCGGGGTGGGGCTTGGCTGTGGCTGGGGAGCGTTGTGGGTGTCCCAACGGCTGATGGCCGAATTGAAGGTCAATCCAGCCCATTTCACTGAAATGCTCCAGGGGGCGATCGCTAGGGTTACGGATTCGAGCCGATCTGGTCTCCGTCCCCATCCCCCGGCTCGCCCCTCTTCCCCGGCTCGTCCCCATCCCCATCCCCCGGCTCGCTCTCCTCTGCCCGCAGCAACGCGCCCGATCGTTGTGGCGGCTCCCCCATCGGTGCCTACCGCTACGACTGCGCCCACTGCTACGACTGCGCCCACTGCCACGACTCCTACCCCTCCGTTGCCCGCTTCTCCCCAATTGCCGCGCCAAGCGGCTCCCCCGTCTGCTGCGCCATCTTCTCCCCCCTCCAACCCCGCCACGAGCACACTTCCCGCTTCAGAGATTGCGGAAGAGGTGGATCTCAGAAAACGGCGATCGCCCTCGTCTTGGTTTTGAGCTGACGAGGATGTGTGAAACCTTCGACTAGGTCCCGTAGGCCCTTGCTAAATCCCTTTCAGTTTCAGTTCCCCTTTTGAAGGGGAAAGAAGAGGCCGTCCCCCTTGTAAGAGGGGGCAGGGAGGGATTCAGGGGCACCTCGAAAAATGTAGATTTTCACCGCAGTGCCCCCGGTAGAATCAGGGCCGTGGGGGGCGGCGAAGCCGCGCGCCACAATTATATCGAGGTGCTCTGCAATAAATCTTGGAGTAATGTCTGGAGTTCCTGGGGTCGATCGCAGAGCCAGTCCGGTTGTGCCGCTTCCAGTCGATCGCGGCTCTGAAAGCCCCAGGTCACCCCGATCGTCAAGGCCCTAGCCGCTTTGCCCTGCACAATATCACTGGCCGAATCCCCAATCATCACCGCCCGGTCTGCCCCGGTTGTCCGTCCCGCAGCCCGCAGCTCCTGCTGTGCCTGCTGGATTCGCTCTGCCTTGGTCAGGCCCAACTCTCCCCCCAGCACCAACTGGAACACCTCTCCCAAACCATACTGCGCCAAAGCATCTCGCACCGCTGTGCCTTGACTGGAGGTGATCACCGTCATGGCAGCGTGGTCGGCGAGGCTGTGGAGAAGGGGGGAGATCTCCTCGAATAGGGGTTGGGGGGGCAGTTGGCGTTGGAGCTGGAATACTGCGATCAAGTAGCGATCGATCGCGGCTTCGGGAATCTCAATCCGTCGGGCCAGATCGGGAAAGGTCATGCTTTCCAGTTGGGCGAAGTCTGCGACCTGGGGCGATCGGCCCAATCCCAGGTCTGCTTGTGCTTGTTGGGCGATTCCAACCAGTGCTGTCAGGGAATTGGCAATAACCCCGTCATAGTCAAAATTCAACAGCATGGAAGAAGAAGTAGTAGGCAAATGGGAGCATATAGGCAAGGTAGAGGAACACGGTGATTCCTAGGGTGATTTTGCCACCTCTGGATTGATAGTTGCGCCACAGAAAAATTGCACTCACCATCACCATTAAAATTTCCAGGGCTGTCATCACCGCACCATGATGGTCCGGATCCCAGTAGGAAATCGGACTTTCAAAGCGCCAATTGGTCAGAGGAAAAAAGTGGCGATGGCCGTCGTCGTGATGTAATGGCAGATCCCCTAGGCCATGGATTATCATGCTACCAAAGAGCATCTGGCCCCACCGGGATGCGCCCCAAATGGTGATGCCTAGCCCTAGGGCCATAATGGGAAAAGAATTAAAGATATCAAAGAAATTCTGCCACCCTTCAGCGTAATAGGACTGATCCCAGATCACGCTGTCGGGAATGCCCCGCGCTTTTTCCACCCCGTAGAAGAGAAACATCGGTGCATCGGGCAGGATAGCCCCAATCACTAGGGGCGTGAATAACACGCGCCGATCGGGTTTTTGCGTAGCAGCGGAACTGGGGACTTCATCCGTTGTCGTATCGGGCGCTGTCGTATCGGGCGTTATCGTATCGGCTGGGCGATCGGCTGTTTGCTCGGCTTGCTGATTCGCTTTCGGACGGACTTTTTCACTGTTGCCCAAGCACAACAAGCTGAGAACCACGTGGGCGGGCGTATTCATAATCTAGCTCCGGGGCTGGGATGGTTGGGACTTGGGTAGGGGGGGCAGTTGGGGGGAGGAATGGGTGGGAGGGGGGGAACCGGGGTGGGGGTCGGTTGGGTTCGATCGGTGGCCTACTGGGTGGCCTGGGGAATGGGGGGCTGAGTGACCTGGGGAATTGCCTGGGGAATTGCCTGGGGAATAGGGGGCTGCATGGCTGGCCGATCGTGTTTCCCCTGTCGGGCTTGTGACTGCCGGTGTGCCGTGAGTCGTATTTGGGGCGATGACTTGGGGGGGGGCTTGGGTCGTGTTGGGAGTCGCAGCTTGTGGCTCTGCTTGTCTCTCGCTGGATCGCGATCGCTGATTGGAGACGATCGCCAACACCAACCCTCCCGCCACCATCACGGGATCCGGCAAGCCCAAGGGCAAGTGCCAGTCCCCCAAAAATGACACACCCCCCAACAGAACCAGCGCGAGGATCAAACGTTGGAGGGTTAAGTCAGACATGGCAATTCACCCGGGCACTTCCGAACTTGCGGCATCTTAGGGAGGTATCTGTCAGCGTTGCCCCGCCGCAGGCGGGGCAATCCCTGGCTTGTACGCTACGGTTGCGAACCGGGCTGCCCGTTAGTCCAGCAACCACTGCTTCACGCGCAGCAAACTTTTCCAGTCCGGCTTCCGTTGCAGGCCATCGCTGAGGTTATCCACCACCTCCTGACGGACCTCTTCGAGTTCCATCAACTGTTGGACCAGTTCGATTTGATCCCGCACCCCTTTCTGGCCGCTTTCAAGCATGGCGATCGCCAGGTTCACCCGTGCCTGCGGGTCCTGGGGGTTGAGCTTCACCGCTTTCTTCGCTGCTCGATAGGCCGCATCCCCTTTGCCGCTCAGCAAATAGAGCCACGCCAAGCAGGTCCAAGCGGGGCTGCTTTTGGGGGCACGATCGCAAATTTCCTTGAAGACCGGCACGAGACTGTCTGCGTCTTCTCCCTGTTGATAGCGCTCAATGGCTTCATTAAACAGTTGCTCGGTGGGGGAAAGGGGCGGGGTTGACGCATCCGGGGACAGATCCAAGGACGAGTCAACCGTAGCGGCGGCGAGATCAGATTGAGGCATAGTTGGGACTTATAAATACTTAGTACGGTCTGGGGACGGGTATCCGGAGACCCCAGCGGGAGGGCAATGGGAATGCTCCCGATCGCAAGGCTGGACAGGCTGGGACAGCCTAACCTGGGAATTCTTGCTGGGGCCTGGGGGGGAGGTGCCCCGAGTGGCGATCGTGCCTAGGCCGAGAAGGATTTCCCGCATCCGCAGGTTTGGGTGGCGTTGGGGTTGGTGAACTGGAATCCGCCGCCAATCAGAGCGTTGCTGTAATCCAGGGCCATGCCATAGATGTAGAGCAGGCTCTTTTTGTCGCACACGACCCGGAACCCGTCGTCATAATCATAAATCTCATCGTCATCTCGAATCGTTTCCGGCTCAATAAAGTCCATCATGTAGGACATGCCAGAACAGCCGCCCTGGCTGACCCCAACCCGCAGTAGCAGGTCTTTGCCCTGCTGTTCGCGCAGGTTTTTCAGTTGCTGGAGGGCGGCCGGGGTCATCAAGATCCCTTGGTCGCTGGAGGTGGTGGGGGTTGCAGTGGCTTGGGTCATCGATCGTTTACTCCCAGTCAATCGAGTTACAGCAGTGTTGAAGATGCAGGAGCACCTCGCAAAATTCAAGGGTAGGGCACCTCGAAGAGTTTACATTTTCGGGAGATGGCCCACGCGAGAATCAGGGTTGGGTCTGGGGGACCAAGCCCCAGACCCAAGGAACCGAGGTGCCCGAAAGGTTGCTTAGAACCTTCCAGTCTTGTTCAGTCATCCTGGTCGGAACCAGGGATGGGGTGGGCGGCTTTGTGGTCCGCCACAACTAATCGAGGTCTCTTCAGTTTATTTCAGAACAATCCGATTTGCATGGGCTGAGTTTGGCCGGTGGCGGCGGCCCGTTGGGCCGCTTCAGCGACTTGGAGGGCGTACAGACTCGCTGCGGGGTAAATATAGAGGGGCTTATCTTCCAGTAGGTAGGCGACAACAGCCTCCGTGTCCTGGGCAAATAGTCCCCGCCGACCTCCCACATCTAGCGCGGTTTCCCCCGTTTCCGTTACCAGTACGGCTGCATCCTGGTCGTAGCGCAATGCGCCCCGATCGCCCTGGACCTCCATATAGCGTTCATTGCGCCACAGGGCTTCCCCTTTGCCATAGGTGACCGTGGCTAGGGCACCACTCTGGAAAAAGAGTTGGGCGGTGCAGAGACAGGTGCCGAAGCGATCGGGTCGATCGGGGTGGGGTTTGGCATCAGGAGCAGTTTTGGGAGCGAAACCAGGACTGGGGAGTACCGGATCGCCTGGTGATGGGTCGCCGGCGGTCCCCAGGGACGACACGGGCCAGTATTGGGCTTGGCAACTGACCGAGGCCACCGGGCCGAGCACATCCGTGAGGCGGTGGATGCGGGAGAGGGCGCCGATGAAGGGAAACCCAAACTGGCTACGGTGGTAGCCCCAGCGATCGGGAGCCGGTCGATCGACCTTGATCGTGGCATAGCGGACCCAGCGCGGGGTGCCAATCTGGGGCAAGGACTGCCGCAAACTTTGGTGCCAGCCGCCCAGGAGTTCAATATGTTCCACATGGAGTAACCGGCGTTGGCGCTGGGCCAGGGCGATCAGGTCCGTTGCTTCCGCCGCCGTCAAGCTGAGGGGATAGTCCACCACCACATGTAAGCCCCGTTCCAGGGCCGATCGCACCAGGGGACCATGGAGGGCGTTGACCGTGGTGACCACCACTAAATCTAAGGGCGAAGCCAGGTCTGTATCCCGCTCCGGATCCCGATTAGCCTGGGCCAGCAGGGTTTCAGGGGTAAAGGCTGGAACCCCAAAGGTTGCACTGAATTGGTGAGTGCGCTCAGGATCCCGCCCCCCAACCCCCACCAGCCGACAGCGGGGATTCTCCTGGATCGCTGTGGCCCGCAGTTTGGCCGCAAAACCGGTGCCGAGGATGCCGATGCCGATCGGGCGATCGGGAGTGGGGCGATCGATCGGCCAACCCGAGTGCTCCCATTGATTGTTGCGAAATATAATCATAGTTAATGTTGATACTTTGGCGGTTCGCGGGGGACTTATGCGAAAAGCACCGGATAAGATCCCAGGAAATCACCCTTTAGACCCAAGCAGTCTCTATCTTTAAGGGGAATGAGCCCTGAAAAACTGACCTGGGAAAAGTGATTAGGAAAATTAATTTAATCCAGGTTCCATAACGTCTTTGCTAATTGACGGTTTTCCACAGCAGTTTTTTGCGTAGTATTGCATTTGGATGATCTGAGGACGGTCATGACTGTCCATGGGGTCAGCTTGCCGTTTGATGAACAAGCTAATAACCCTACTGCGAACCGGGTGGATCGGCACCACGCCAGTCTCCGGCAACCGTAGACCTAGGGAAGTGGCCACTTTACTGTGATTTATTAAGAGGAACACGACTCATGGCGACTTATAAGGTTACCCTGAAGACCCCCGATGGTGATAAGGAACTCCAGGTACCCGACGATAAGTACATCCTGGACGAAGCTGAAGATCAAGGTCTGGATCTGCCCTACTCCTGCCGTGCCGGTGCCTGCTCCACCTGTGCCGGTAAGATTGTGTCTGGAACCGTGGATCAAAGCGATCAATCCTTCCTGGACGACGATCAAATCGAAGCGGGTTACGTGCTGACCTGTGTGGCCTATCCTTCCTCTGACTGTGTGATTGAAACCCACAAGGAAGAAGACCTGTACTAAGTCTCGATCGATACGCTGGATGAAAAATCTTGCGATCGCTTACGAATATAGCAACGAGTCCGTGAGCTAATGGAGAACCGCAGAGAGCTGAGCCTAGAGAAAGACTTAGTGCCCTGCGGTTTTCTTGTGGGCAGTTTATCTGAAATTGCCAGGTGATGTGGATCGCTGGACAAAAACCTGAATTTGTTTGAGGCTTTCTTTTGAGGCTCTCTACGGGATCCCTCGATGGGATCCCTCAATGGGATCCTCGATGAGTTGGAGTGGGCGGCGCAGCCGCAGGCCACAGTTACCTGAGGTGCCTCCACGGTTTATCGCCCATAGTCCCCTATTTGCTGGAATTGACGATGCCCCAGGTTAATCCCTTTGCCCCCTTCTCCCTTGCGATGCCCAATGTCCAGACTGGTCTGGGGCGAACCTGCTTCCGCTCCCCGAGGCTAGCGGCCCTCAGTCTGGGCTTGAGTTTGGGTCTGAGCCTGCTGGCGCCCGCTCTCAGCCGCGCCCAAGTCGAACCCCTTGCCTTGCCCAGTTCCCTCACCGCCCTGACCAGCGATCGGGGTATGGCTTGGCTCCAGCAAAGTGAGGCGAAGGCTGATTACATTCCCCTCAGCTCTCACTTCGTGACCCAGGATAGTGGTGCCTATTGTGGTATTGCCAGTCTGGCTATGGTTCTCAATGCCATGGAGCTGGAGGCACCGCTGGCAGACCCCTGGCAGTTGCCCTATTTCACCCAAGTCAATGTGCTCAACGCCAAAACCGCTGCGATTATCCCCACGGCGGTGATCCAACGCCAGGGACTCACTTTACAAGAGCTGGCTGGGATTGGGGAAAGCCATGGGGTGCGGGTGCGGCGATTCCATGGCGAGGAGGTGGATGTGGACCAGATGCGAGCGGCGCTGGTGGAGAACTTGGCCAGTCCCGGTGATTTTGTGTTGGTGAACTATCTCCGCAGCGCGATCGGTCAGGAAACCGGCGGCCATATTTCTCCGATCGCCGCCTACCATACCCCGAGTGATAGGTTTTTGATTTTGGATGTGTCGCGCTACAAGTATCCCCCGGTGTGGGTGACAGCGGCGGATCTGTGGGGAGCGATCGACACGGTGGACCGGGTTTCTGGCCGTACCCGAGGGTACTTATTGATCAGCGCTGAGTAATGCTGGGCACCTCGATCAATACGGATTCTCACCGCAGTACCCACGGCAGAATCAAGGTTGAGGCGCGTGGCGAAGCCGCGCGCCACAATTCATTGAGGTGCCCTGCTGACATAATATTTTGCAGATATATGCAGATATACCGGGTACCGAACCTGCAGGAGAATAACGCTACCCCCTGGGCATGGGGGTGCCTGCTTACTCTTTGACTGACTCTTCGGACTCTTCGACTTCTCCATAGCGGTAACGTAGTCCCAGGTGTTGGGCGAGGAGCCGCAGAAGTTCTACCTTCTCCACCGGTTTATGAAGGACATCATCCCATAGCTCGCCTAAGCCTTGGTTTTGGGGATCGGTGGCTCGGCCTGCGGTGACTGCAATGAGCTTGACCCGATCGCCCCCGGGCCGCGATCGAATTTGCCGCATGGCGGCCCTCCCATCCAGCCCTGGCATCTGTAAATCCATCAGAACGGCATCGGGTTGGGTCTGTTGCCATTGATCGATCGCCTGCTGCCCATCCGCAGCTTCCACCAAATCCAAGCCGAGGGGTGTGAGCATCCGCCGTAATACCAGGCGATTGGTGGGGCTATCATCCACCAGCAGGAGCCGACAGGGCGTGACATCCGGTGCTAGACCAATCACGGGTTGGACCGGCGTTAAGGTGGGGGTCGCTCCGGTTTCGGCCTGGGGCGGAACTTTAACCTGCACTTCCACGGAAAAGGTGGAGCCTTGATTGGGTTGGGATACCGCCACAATATTCCCCCCCAGGAGCTTGGCATTTTGGCGACTGAGGTTCAGCCCCAGTCCAGTGCCCAAACCACTTTTGCGCCCTGACTCCGTTTGCCCAAAGGGTTGAAACAGCAACGTTTCCAATTCGTGCCCATCAATGCCGACCCCCGTATCCTGGACCGAGAACCACAGACACCCAGCGCTTGGATCGCCGGGGTTGGCTTGCATCAGAGCTAGAGATAGGACTATTTGACCTGAATCGGTGAACTTAATGGCATTGCTGATGATATTGGTGAGAATCTGACGGATTTTGAGGGGATCACTCTCCACATAGCGGGGGAGGGGGGTGAGCCAATGCTCTTGGAAGACCAGTCCTTTGCTCTGGATTTGGAGTTGAAACAGATTCACCACATCCCGTAGCAACTCATGGAGGTTAAAGCGGGTGTAGTGGAGTTGCGCTTGGCCTGCTTCTAACTTTGCTAAGTCGAGGGTGTGATTAATGAGCTCCAGCAGATAGTGGCCACTCTTATCAATCAATTTGACCTGATGGCGTTGGTCCGTCTCCAGGGAAGACTCGGCTAGGACTTGGGTCAGGCCCAGGATTGCATTTAAAGGGGCGCGGAGTTCATGGCTCATGTAAGCCAAAAACTGCTGCTGGGTAGGGTTGAGCGTGGGGGCGGCAGAGTGGCCGTGATGGGGGGGGCCTGGGGGCGGCTCTTGTTCGGCCCAGGCAGTATCGGGCCAGATGCTACCGGTCCAGCTCAGGTGGGCCCAGACTGTGCGGAGGGTTTCCAGCTCCTGGGGAATAAAACGCGGAAAGGGGCTGTTGAGGTCTTGGAGGGGCTGGACCGGGTGGGTGAGAAGGTTGAGCCATTGGGGCAGTTGGCGTAGATGGTCCACAACGACCGTCCCGGCTGTTGTTGTTACGCTGGCCACTGACTGGGTTTGCACGGAAGAATCGTAATGGACCGGTGGGTTGGGGGTGGGTAAGGCATGATCCTTGGGCGCTGTGGGAGTGACATGCCCTAGGGAGATCGATCGCACATGGCTCACGGCCGGATTCGAGGCGGAGGTGATCCGGGGGGAGGTGACGAGGAACCCGACGGGATGAATGGGAACGGAGGTGGGAGGGGCAGAATCTGCTGAGGCGGGGGAATGGGCTATAGGGGCGTGCTGCTGAGGCGTATGGTCTTTAAGCTGTGCTAATCCTGAGGCTAGGATGGCTAAAGGTCTGACGATCGCGCCATAGGTCCAAATCCCACCGCCGATCCAGAGCCCTAGTCCCAGTCCCTGCTGCCATAGTGGTAATGGGTGCTGAACTAACACGCTCCACAGAAAAATCCCCCACCCTAGCCAAAGCCACAATAAGCCTTGTCCGATCGGGAGATGGACGGACGCTTGGGACTGCCGAGAATGCGGAGTCCAGGCCAAGTCAGCCCCTGCGCTGTGGGGCCCTGAATGATGCGCGACCCATTGGGATAGCCACCGAGTTAGAAAGAAAGATTGGATGAGTTTCATAGACAACGGAGGAGGGGTCTCTAGCAGCAGATTGGAGTCATGGGGCAGGATGAGGCATGGAACCCCAGGGCGCTGGAGGAGCCAGGATCGGGAAAGTTAGGCCAGGGTTTTATTGGGGTTTTATTGGGGTATGCAACTCAAGTGACGCGGCTGGGTTATGGGGATGGGTTTGGGGCTACATGATCCAGGCTTCTGGGCAGTGGAGGACTGCCTCCCCAGACTCGTCCTCTGCAACTTGGCAATTGCGATCGGTGGATCGGTGTTGGGGCGTTGTCCCGTCACGAGGACACCTCGAAAAATTTAAATTTCTAGGGCAGTGTCCACAACAGCATCAGGGTTGTGGCAGGCGGCTTCGCCGCCTGCCACAATTAATCGAGGTGCCCCCTAACTGATTCACTAACTGATTTACCGATCGGCGAGCCCTCCCATCGGTCCTGAGCAATATCCTTAGGGCGTGTCCTCAATTCATTGAGTGGCCCTGTGGAACCCTTGCGGTATCAGAGTGATAGGCCCGCTCCAGTTGTATGGGTTAGGGGCTGTATCCCTGACTCTGAGGTCATTCCAGGGCTAAATGACGGTAGCCCCTAGACTTGGGTGAAACCACAGTCATTGGATATATGCTAATCAGTCTGCACCAATCAATCTGCACTTTTCGGAATCATGGGGACTGACCTTGAGCAGTTTCTAATGGCCTGAGGGTCTGACTGAGATCTAGTTTAGTGTAGCGTCTGTTTTATTTTACGTTAGATCTACGCAGGACCTGATCAATCTGGCTGATTTGAATTGCTTGATCAACGTTAGGAACTTCATTAGCGCCAACTTCTACGACCGTAACATAGCCGCTAAATTCCGATCCACCGACCTGAGTCAGGGCCGTCAACAGGGGGGGCATGCCACCCGTGATCAACTGCCCCGTGGCGTCATAGGATTCCTGGGCTGAGAGGCAGCCAATGGCTGGATTCCAGCCTTGGCTGGCGGGATAATGTTGATTATTGCGAAAGAAACTGGGATCTTCCCCCGTGCCATGGATGCGGAAGAGATTACGCCCCTGTTTTCCAGCCCAATAGCTCTGCTGGATGGGTCGGTAGGCTCGCCACTGGGGAGGGAGCAGGGTCTGATAGGCGGATAGGCTGTCGAGGGTGCCGAGGGTGGGGGGAACGAAGGCGGTGACGCCAGCCTCGAAGGGAACATAGAGGTTGACGAGGTCGAAAAAGCCAAAGGCGCGGAAGTACTCGGTATCCGGTTGGGGGACAGTGCCCTCCATGCGAAACAGGCCCTGGGGAGTTTCGCCGCGCCGAAATTGCCAGGGTAGGCCATGGAGCGATCGACCCGATAGCAGGACGGACCACAGTTTGTCCCCCTCCCGATGAAATTGCCCCTGCCCATTTTTGAGCACGGCGCTACATAACACGCCCCGATCGGGCCGGCAGAGGACATACAACTGCGGCTCTCCGGCGACGCTTTGCCAATGCAGAAGGTCAGCGAGCGGCGGCGTCTCTACGGGGAGATCTGCCACCACCAAGTCCTGGAGAGTCAGGTTCAAGGGCAAAATTTGGACCCACTGGGGAAAGCGTCTTTTGATGTCAGCGATTAGATTTTGGCGATCGTCCGGGTCGAGTTCTCCCAGGGCGAGGGCAGAGAGAGCGAGGGCTACCCATTGGGGATCACGACTGTGGGTGACGGTGTCCCGCAGGGGAGCGGTGAGGGCGGCATAGGTGGCGGGGGCATGGCTGTAGAGCTGATGGCTGACCTGGAGGCCCATTTCCACGAGGCGCTGCTGGGCGGCATCCAAGGGTTGGTCGGTGAGATCCAGCAGGGCGACAAGGGCAGCGATCGTTTCTGGATGGTCCGGTTCCCGGAGCGCTGTGGCCCAGAGGGTCTGTCGCCAGTGGCTTTCCTGGCTGGCCGTGAGGGGGTAGCGGCGGAGATCGTAGCGGCCTGGGGCCGATCGGTCGTCCTGTTCCTGGGCCTGTGCGGCGCGGGCTTGGGGGGTGGCCTCTGGGAGGAGGGGCGGTTGGGGAACGGGTGAGGGCGGGACAGGTGCGGAATGGCTGGGGGAGGGGGCCGTCTCGGTGGCGGTGGGAGCTGGCGGGGGCGTGGGAACGGATTGGGGGATGGATGAGTTGGGTCGATCGGGCGGATTGGGCGGATTAGGATTGATCGGGGCCTGGGCTAAGGTGCTACCGCTGCCTAGACCCAAACCGAGGACGATCGCTCCGGTCCAGAGCTGTGCCTGGGCCAGCATCGGGCGGCAGTGACGTGGGGGCATTTCTGTCTTGTACGGCCCTGTCTTGTACGGCCCTGTCTTGTACGGTTCTGTTGTGAACAGTACGGTCTGCCGCGATGGATTAGTCCGTTGCCATAGCCGGTGCCAAGTCTTTCTCCAACCCTGGGTTGTCAGCGACACAATATCCCTCCTTTGTCCAAGAACGATTAAATCCAGAACAACTCAAGGGCACCTCGATTCATTGGGTTGGGCGGCGAAGCCGCCCAACCCAACTTTGACTCTTGCGTGGGTCATTTCCTCAAAACTTGCATGAATCGAGGTGCCCTCAAGAATACGTCTGTAACCGTCACGCGTTGCATGGGATCAAGGGATACAAGATGGATTCCCATGGGACCAACCTCTCTCCCACGCCATGCAAAAACCCCCGCAACGCCAATCATACGCTTGCGAGGGTTCGGGAGAGATGAAAAAAGTCCGGTTCACGATCGGCGATCGTCCCTTTTGGCGGCCCCTTGGACCGATGTAACCAATTTGACCTATATTACAGTGCGATTCGCAACAGTACCGTACAAGATGGGCGTTGCCCCGCCGTCGGTGGAGCAACGCTCTGTACGAGAGACCTCTGCACAATGCTGTGGCGCGTACTAGTCGCTGCTCAGTCGTACCAAAAACTTCAAGGGATCCGCACACCCGTCGAGCCAGAGATCAACCGCGTAGGCTTGGACTGAGGGCTGGCATGGCACCACCAAATTCACACGTCCCGCCGTGCTGCGCTCAGCTTGCCAGAGGTGATCCGGCCCTTGACAGTGCATCTGGCCGCCCAGGGGCAGATCAGCCCACAACTCAACTTGGCCTTGACCCAGTAGGGATTCCGTGTAGGTTGCAGTCACTTCCACAGGACCTACTGCGGTGGCCCAGAGTTGGCCTTGGCTCGGTGCTTGGGAAGACAGCGTTAGGGTCATCTTCTGGAGCAACTGTTGGGCCGCTAGGAGCGTCAAAACCGCTTGCTGTTGGGGCGTGGCAGTTTCATAGTTTTGGGGTAAGGTCTGGCCCAGCAAGTAGGCTTGGGTGCGTTCATCATCTCGTGCTGTTCCCAGGGCCACCACTTGGGCGAGAGACTGCAACTCGAAACCGGTCGGGGAAACCAGCGGCTCCACACTGCGGATCAATCGTAATCCCGTTTGATGTACGGTTTGGACCAAGTCTTGGCACTGTTGGAATAACTCGCTCAGTACGGCTTGAGGCAGAGGAACGGGGAGCTGAAGCGCCTGAAGCTGGGGTAACCATTGCACCGTGACATCTTCATACTCCAGCATTTCACTTTCCCACGGAAAGAGCGGAGGATGGGCCTCAATTTGAGCCCGCATACGGCTCTTCAGCAAACTGTAAAAACGATCTTCTAGCACGGATCCTTCTCCCAATTGATGAAAGTCTTGCCCTGACGATCGGGGAATGGACTCATGGTTCATGATCCAGCACTCCCCTAATGGAGGATAGTGAGGTCCACCCGAGGGGTGGAGGAAAATTGGTCTGATGCACCGGTGACCAATTCCAAGTGCTTTCCTGATCGCGGCGATTCATGGGGTTGATCGGGTTGATCTGGAGCGAGGCCAAAAAAAGCATGGGATCCACTGGAGAGCTATCTCTGGGAGCGAGGCTTTGGCCTTAACCTTGGGAACTGGGGGGGGACAACTCTGAGACCAGGGTAAAGATCCCCGTTTAGAGAAGAGATCGTGTAATGGTCATGATCATCATCGCCCCTCCCTGCGTTCTGCCTTTCTATTCAGGGTTTATTTTCCAAAGTCCGGAATAATTCTACGCCAATCTGGCAGGTCCCCTGGGACCCTTCACCCCCCTCGCGATCGTAAAACCGTCAGGGTTTATGCGCACTGCAGGATGATAGTCTTTCAGTAAATTCCTCAGGAAAGTAGCCTATGACCCAGTGGGATCACCACTATGGCTTTTAGCTTTCACGGTAGAACTATTACGCAGGTCCCAGGCTTGTTGGAGCAGTTTGGACCATTGGCGCTGGGCTTGAGAAATCGTGCATTCTAGGGTTTGGGCGATCGTAGCATCGGTACAATTTTGCTGCTTGAGTTGCAGTAAGACCATCTGCTGTACATTGAGGCTTGCACGGAATTTTTCCCATTCCTGGGGTAGCAGCCCGAGGTTATTCTCCAGGTCTGCCTCCAACCACTCATGGACCAACTGCCAGCGGTGGGCTAGGGCAAAGCGGATGAGGTGATACTTAAAGCGCTGTTGTAGGTAGTCTCGCTGCCGGGGGGTCAGGCCCAGAATGCGTTCAATCTCCTGGGTCGGTAGGTCTTGGAGTCGGAGGGCGAAGTAGTCGGCGCAATCTTTTTGCTGCCGTTCTTCCAGATAGTCCAGCAGCTCTTGAACCACTTTTTTGCGCAGGGTTTCCCCGCTGTGTTCCCGCTCCTGGGCCACCATCTGTTCCCGCACTTGATGCATGGGGACGCTGACCCGTACGTCATCATCGGGAAGCCCCCCTTCGGCGGCTTGTTCAATGTCCACCAGGGTTTCCTGGGGCTGCTGCTGGGAAAAGGTTTGTGCCCGCAGAATAATTAACTGCTGGCTGCGGCGGCGGGGGAGCACAATGCGGCGCTTGGCATAGCGTTCGCTAAAGGCCATATATTCCGACAGTTCTAGGAGTGTGCGGGGTTGGTAGGTGGCGGGCAGTTGGCTTTCGCGGCGTAGGGCATTGAGGGTTTCAATATAAAAGCCCTGTAAAAAGTCCTCAATGAGGGTTAAACGGGCTTGGTAACTGGCGGGAACATTGGCGCGGCTGATGTAGCGATAGACAACGGCACTGAGGGTACTGTGGAGTTCAACACGACCCTGGCGGGATCCGAGGCGATAGTATTTGAGGCATTGGTTGAGGCGATGGCGGGCAAGGCTAGCGGCCCAGGTTGATACTTCGCCGGAGTTTTGGATGCGCTGACTTTCGGTGCAGATTCGATCGACCTCCACAGCAAGCCGTTGGGCCACCGATCGACAGTGGGTTTCGGACGCGGTGGTTAGCCGTCGAAATTCTTGGTATAGCAGATCAAAGGTGGTTTCCACGATCGGCATCCCTGATGCGTATTATCCTGTCCCTGGGGTCTGTTCCCGGAGGGAAACTGTCTAGGTAGACCTCGATGAATGCCCTCGATTCATTCGGGTGGGCGGCGCAGCTACCCCAAGCCTTCTGGGTCAGGCGACTCAACAGGGGGAAGAAGGGTGGTGCTGGGAATCGGGTGGCGTTGGATAGATGCAGGGATGGGCAAAACCCGAGCGGGGTGGAGAACCATGGCACGGTTAGAAGGGATTCGCGAGGACGCTGGGGGAACCCCCGTTTGCCTAGGGATTCTCCTAGACTTGGAATATGGCACAGACATGTAAAGCAGCTCACGTCGAGGTGAGACTAGAGATGCCGTGCCGGAGGCGGGGTGCATCTTGATCCCTGGATCTAGTGTGACTGATAACCGCGACTGTCGCGGGAGAGGGCTATGCCGTCCCCTTGAACGTTGCGATCGACTATCTGTAAATCCTTAGGAGGCTGTTAGGACGGTGACGATGAACTTAGAAGCCCAACTTCAAGCCTTGGTGGATCAGGCTCCCCAGGATGGCCAAACCCCTGATTTAATTGAGGCAATTGGACCCGGATTACTGGAACTGGCTCAACAACTGCGGCATCCCCAATATTTTGTTCTTCAGGACCGATCGGAACAATGGGTGACCACTATTCTAAGCAATCGCAACCAGCCAGATCAGGAAAAAACGGTGGTTTACGCTTACTCCACCCTGGAGGATGCCCAGCGATCGATTCCCGAGTCCCAGCGCCGGGAAATGCAGGGGGTGGGGCTACCGGTTCTTTATTTGCTCTTTCAACTCATTGCCCTCGCACCGGTGGAGAGTCTGTTGATCTTTGAGGCGGCGGGCGATCGATCCCAAGCCCTGGAAATTACCCGAGCAGAGTTACAGACGCTGGTTAAGACGCATCTGCAACTTTACAAGTATCGGAAGAGCCAAGCCCCTTCAGCCCCGCCCATCCCCCCGAACTTGGCCTAGAGGTTGGGGCCGATCGTGGTTAACGCTGGGGAGATGGCCCGCCCAAGCCCAGAAACCCCATGGGCGAGGTATCCACCAGAAAAAGCCACAAAAAAACTACGGCCAGGAACCCAGGTGCGGGTTTGATCCAGCCGTAGTGACTTTTAAGGGGGAGGGTTTGAGCGCCTGGAGATTGCCCGTTTGGACACGATCGTCAGGCTGTCCTCTACCCCATAAGTTCAGGGTGAGTTCTGAAGGGATGCTCTAGAACAAACCCAAGGTCAGGGACTTGTCGATCGGCAGTGTTGCGCCAATTCCCAGATACAGGGTGAAGGCCGTGCCGAACAGGAACACCGCCATCGCAATGGGGCGACGGAAGGGATTTTGGAACTTGTTGAGGCTCTCAATGAAGGGCACCAACATCAGACCCGCAGGCACTGCAGTTTGGAGCAAAATTCCCAGCAGTTTATTGGGCACCACCCGGAGGATCTGGAAGACGGGGTATAGGTACCACTCGGGCAAAATTTCCAGGGGGGTGGCGAAGGGGTTCGCAGGTTCACCGACCATGGCGGGATCCAGAACCGCAAGGCCCACAACACAGGCCAGGGTTCCCAGAATCACGATCGGGAAGGTGTACAGCAGGTCATTGGGCCATGCAGGTTCACCGTAGTAGTTGTGTCCCATGTTCTGGGCCAACTTCTCCAGCAGAACGGGATCAGTGAGATCCGGCTTTTTGAGTACAGACATAGTTGTGAGGGTCTCCTTATGCAAGTTATCCCCCCAGATGGGGGACACCAGGATTGATCCAAGTCTCAACCGTGGGGACCGTCAGTGCGGTGGACCTCCGGAGAGGGGATCTAGTGTGTAGTGTAAAAGGGTTCCAACCGTTCTGGGGAACCCTTTGCCTCAAGACTGGGGCCCTGGGGGTCAATCCCCGGGCCGTTGCCACGCCACCCGCGCTAAATTTTAGACTCGGGTGGGATGGGACGATAACGGCTGACCACTTTCGGGTGTCCGCTGAGCAGGGTCGGCCTTACAAAGGACCAGAGATGCCTTGCTTCCGGATCATCAAAAAGTGCATCAACATGAAGACTGCAATGAGCCAGGGCAACACAAAGGTGTGGAGGCTGTAGAAACGGGTGAGGGTGGCTTGGCCAACGCTGGCACTACCGCGAATCAGTTCCACCATGAGGGGACCGACGACGGGAATTGCCTCAGGCACACCAGACACAATCTTCACGGCCCAGTAACCCACTTGGTCCCAGGGTAGGGAGTAGCCGGTCACACCGAAGGATACGGTAATCACAGCCATGACCACACCGGTAATCCAGGTCAGCTCACGGGGATTCTTGAAACCACCGGTCAGATAAACCCGGAACACGTGCAGGATCATCATCAGCACCATCATGCTGGCGGACCAGCGGTGGATGGAGCGGATCAACCAACCGAAGTTGACATCGGTCATTAGGTATTGCACGGAGGCGAAGGCATCGGTGACCGTCGGCTTGTAGTAGAAGGTCATGGCGAAGCCGGTCGCGAATTGAATCACGAAGCACACCAGGGTGATTCCCCCAAGACAATAGAAGATATTGACGTGGGGCGGAACGTACTTACTGGAAATGTCATCGGCGAGTGCCTGCACTTCCAATCGTTCGTTGAACCATTGGTATGCCTTGGAATTGGTGACTTGCTTGGTAAACATGAAGCGGGCAGCTAGGTATCTACTATGAGGGCAATCCCTAAAGAATGTAACACAGTTAAAACAGCCGCGATCCCTGGCTGGGCCTAGGGTTCACCCTTTTCTGGCCCTTGCCAAGGGGGGAAATCCGCCCCCTGGGTTGATTTAAGGCAGGGATCGGGGCGATCGCCCTAACGGCTTCATGAATGAACTCCCCAAAAATCGTTACAAGCCGTTACAATTTGACCGCTTCGGGGGGAGGACTCGGGGGAAGGGAGAAGGAGTTGGGTAGAATTCGGGGAAGGGCCAGCCCCGAGCAGTCAGGAGGAATTTGCAGGGATCATGACAGAGCGCATAGGTCAGACGGTGATCCGCTGGTGTAGTGTCGGCCTCTTGGTGTGGGTATTGGGTTGGCCAATGGCTCCGGCAAGGGCAATGGGGGCGGAGGAGCAACTGCTCTCGGAGGTGTGGCGGATTGTTAACCGGGCCTATGTGGATCCCAGCTTTAACCATCAGAATTGGTGGCTGGCTCGGCAGCGCTGGCTGGAGGAACCCCTAGAGAACCGCGAGCAGACCTACCGGGCCATTGAGGGGATGTTGGCCACCCTGGGGGATCCCTACACCCGGTTTCTGCCGCCGGAGGAGTATCGCAGTTTGCAAACCAACACCAGTGGTGAACTGACGGGGGTGGGGTTGCAGATTGCCCAGGAGGGGGAGCAGGGGTTGGTGGTGATTGCGCCGGTGGCGGGGTCACCAGCGGCGGCGGCGGGGTTACAGCCCCGCGATCGCATCATGGCCATTGACGGCACGGAAACGGAGGCACTCAGCCTGGACGAAGCGGCCCAACGGATGCGCGGCCCCCGAGGGACGACGGTAACCCTGACGGTGGCGCGGCGGGGGTGGGCGGAGCCGCACCAGATTTCCCTGCGACGGGATTTGATTACGTTGAATCCGGTGGTGGCTCGATTGGATCCATTGGAGGGGGAGCGGGCGATCGGCTATATTCACCTGACCCAGTTCAACGGCAATGCGGTGGCGGCGGTGGGGGAAGCGATTCGGGAGTTGGGCCAACAGGGGGCGATGGCCTATGTGCTGGATCTGCGCAATAATCCTGGCGGCCTACTGACGGCGGGGATTGAAATTGCCCGTCAGTGGTTGGATAGG
>JAYKIB010000345.1:0-3599 GCA_035285005.1 Prochlorothrix sp. | reverse complement strand
CCTGCCACAACCCTGATTCTGCCGTGGGCACTACGGTCGAAATTTGAATTTTTCGAGGTGCCCTCCTAGAAATTGTGGATGAACTGAGGTGTCCAGAGTCATTGGGGTGCCCAGGCTCCTAGGTCATTGGGGTGCCCAGGGTATGGTCCGCCCTTATCCGCAAGCCTTACCGGTTCACCTGTTGACGTGCCTGCCGGAGCGATTGGGCAGCTTGGGCGGCCCAGGTAGGATTATTTTGTTGCTGGTAGAGATCGTAGGCGTACTGGAACAGGGTCGCCGCATCTGTGGGTTTGCCCTGAATTAGAAAAACCAAGCCACCACTGTAATAGGCGTGGGCATAGGTGGGATCAGCCTGGGCCGCTCGCAAAAATGCATCCAACGCGGCTTCAAAATTCTGCTGCTGGTAATAGATCGAACCCAAGCTATAGAGCGCTTCTGCATAGCGAGAAGTGAGGGCGATCGCCTGCTCGAAGGCCTGTTGCGCTGCCTGCAGTTGATTTTGCTGTTGATAACTGAGGCCCAGTTGGTAGAAGGGTTCCGGTGCAGCTGGACTCAAACGGGTTGCCTCTCGGAGCGATCGCACGGCCCCAGCCCAACGCCCCTGCTTTTGTTGCAGGAGCCCCAAATTGTAGTGGGCTAGCCCAAGGCCCGGTTCCAACTCGATCGCCCGTCGCAGGAAATAGGACGATTCTTCCAAATTGCCCCCCTCTAGCAAAGCCGCCCCCAGATTTGATGCGGCCAAGGCAAAGCTAGGGTCGGTGCGAGTGGCTTGATAGAAGGAATTAATGGCATTCTGGAGCTGTCCCGTTTGGCGATAGGCCAAGCCCAAATTGTAGTGGGCCGGGGTGAGGTTCGGGTTAAGGGAGATCGCCCGCTGAAAAGCGGCGATCGCAGGCTCAATCTGGCCCTGGGTGATATGCTCAATGCCCCGCTCCAGCCACTCCGCCGCCGCATTGGTCGCCCCCTGGGGTCGTCCTTGGGCAAGCACTGGCCCTGGGGCAACAGTCTGCCTTGGTTGCTGTCCACCCTGTCCGCCCTCTCCCCGCCCGAGCAGCGCCTCCGGAACCGCCAGCGCCACCCCTGGGGCCAGCATTCCTGCCGCAATCCAAGCAACGGCCCACAACCTCACCCCCCCGCCTCCCCAGCCATACACCGGGAATCGCACCGGCGATCGCACCGGGAACCGCACAAACCGCAATAAAGCAGACCAATCCAAGCCAGTTGCACAGCCCGAACACACGGGCGGCACAGGGTAACAGTCAGCACAAAAGGGCAAGGGGGGACGAGAGACCATGGGACTCGGGGTTCCAGCGTTGCAATAGTATAGGGGTACCTCGCTTAATTGTGGCCGGCGGCGCAGCCGCCGGCCACAACCCTGATTTTTACGTGGTTCACTGGGTAAAAACTTTGGTTTTTCGAGGTGCCCATAGGTATAAGGATATGAGCGGGGGAAAAGAACAGCCACCCGCCCTCCTAACGACCGACGGTAGACAAGCCTTCCAACACAACAGACGGGGTATAGCAGGATCCGTTCCAGGCAGCGTCATTTCCTAGGGCAATCAGCTGTCTCAGGGCTGTGTAAACATTACCTGCCACCATTGTATCCTTGACTCGCCCGACCACCTGGCCCTTGTGGATCCAAAATCCTAAGTCCACGTTAATTGAAAACTCGCCGGAAATGCCCGCACCTCCCCCCAGAATCTGATCGACGATCAAACCTTCATCCAAGTTGCGAATCAGCTCCGAAAGCGGCTTTTGACCCGGATTGACCAATAGATTAAACAACCCCGGACTCGGGTAGCTGCTGAGGCTGGGCCGGAACCCATTACCCGTGCTGCCGCTCCCCAGGGTTTTGCCAGTGGTGGTGTCAGTATAGAAAAGTTTGAGGGTACCACCCTCAATAAATGTAATGGGACGGGTGGGATTGCCCTCGTCGTCAAAGGGGCAGCTAAAGGGACCCACGTCGGGCTGTTGGTAGAGGGTAATGCTGGGATGGGTCACCCGATCGCCCAGTCGATCGCTCCAGGGAGAGGCTTTTTCGGCCACCTGCTTCCCATTGAGGGCGGACTGGAGGGTACCCCACAGCATATCTGCCGCTTTAGCCGTAAATAGCACCGGCACCCGTCCATTGGTCACGGGGGCACGTTCCTCGGCCCAGGCAAGGCGCTGAAGAATTTGATCCACTAAAAGCTGGGGATTGAGGTGATTACGCTGGACCTGGCCATCGGCCACGTTGAGAAAATCATCGCCCCGAATCCAGTCGGCAGCTAAATAGGCACTCAGAGTAATGTCAGTGTAGCTACAGTCTAGGCCGGTGGAGTTCACCAAGCGCGTCGTCTCCGACTCACATTCCCATTCGGCCAAACACAGGGTGTCGGGGTACTGCTGACGGATCTGATCGATCGAGTTTTCCCCCCATCGCACCAACTGCTCCACGGATACCGCTTCGCCCAGATCCGGGTAGTGATGGTTGAGCTGTTTGGCAAGATCGCGGTCTTCCGGGTTATTGAGATGGCTCAACCCGATTGCCCGATCGATCAGGGCATGGCTATCCACAGGGCCATGGGCCACAGCAAGGCCAGGGCGACCATGCATCCACAACCGTAGGGCTGTTCCTTCAACCTGAGCCGATTCAAGTTGCTTGAGACGGTTGGCTTCAAAGAAAACTGGACGAGACAGGGCACAGGACTGGAAAACTTCGGCGGCTTCGGCCCCTGCCTTGAGGGCAAGCTCAATGAGCTGCTCCGGATCGAGGGCGGGTGTGGGATCTATCACAGGTGCAAGGTAAAGGCAGAAAGAGAGATTTAACGGGATTTTTTATCGGACACCTCAATAGATTGAGGGGGGGCGGCGCAGCCGCCCCCCCACACCCCGAATACTGTCGCGGGCACGGAGGCAAAACATCATATTTTTCGAGGTGCCCTGAAGAAATCTTAAGTAGAATTTCCTATGCTCAGTATCCCACAGACTGGTTCTGAAACTTGGCGAGCGGGGCGAGGACAGCTGTCGATCGGGACCCAGGGGAATCCCGGTCATCATAACCCGGCTTCTTGGGACATCCTGAGGCCGGACCGTAACCGCTAGAGGGGGGCTTCCTGTCTCGGACGGGTCATCAGAAAGGCAACCGTGGCCACAGCCGGCACATAGTCAACACAACGATGGAAACGATGGCGATGCTAGGGTTCCAAAGAATGAGATCCGTGTCACCAAGACAAATCTAAATCCCCCTCCCCCGATGGTGGATCTTGGGGAAAAACTCTGATCAAAATATCCGGACAGGACAGCAGAGGTTGCGGAAGACTCTCTCGTGCTATTCTCAAGGCGAATTCACGACCCAGGGAGGCTTGAGCTGACTTGTATTCAAGTCTCCAGGCGGACACCTCAAGAGGGCACCTCGATTAACTGTGGTGGGGGGGGGCGCCGCGCCCCCCCACCCCGCTGGTTCTGGGGGGCCGCCCGGGGGAAACCAAAATGGGGCCACCTGTTTTCCGGGGGGGGGGGGGCCACCCCCCCCACCACAACCCTGATTCTGCTGTAGGCACTCCGGTGAAAATTTGAATTCATCGAGGTACCCAAGAAATGTTCCAGTCCGCCCGGAT
>JAYKIB010000344.1:0-7217 GCA_035285005.1 Prochlorothrix sp. | reverse complement strand
CGCCAACTCCCCCTCCCGCGCCGCAATCTCCCCCTTCAGCGCCGCAATTTGCTGCTGAATCCGCACCTTCTCCTCCTGGGGAGCCAAAACCAGCGCCATTTCCTGGCCCGCCAACTGCTCCTGAAGTAACTGAAGAACCCGATCGGCCACCATTCCGCCCTCAACCAACATTGCCCCAAACACTTCCCCAGTATAGCGGCTCATTTTTCTTGGCATAATGACAGCAGCCTCTCGTCACACCGCCCCATGACCCCCAAAGAACAAATCCTTCAGGAAATCGAGCAAGTCCCCGACAGCTTACTCACAGAAACCCTAGACTTTCTCCTGTTCCTCAAAGCCCGCTACGCCGAAGATTTCCCAACCCCAGCAGAAGCCAGCCAAATCGCTGCGGCCCAAGCGGCCTACCAAGACGGAGATTACGTCACTTTGGACACCTACGAGGCCGAACAAGCGTGACCTATCAAGTTCTAATCCCCAAACCGGTTCAGAAACAGCTTAATAAAATCCCCCAGCCCGATCGGCAGCGTATCCTAGCAGCGATCCGTCAACTTGAAGAAGTCCCCCGGCCCGATGGCGTAAAAAAGCTCAAAGGCTATGATGCAGCCTACCGCATCCGGGTTGGCACCTATCGGCTGATTTACGAAGTTCGTGATCAGGAATTGGTGGTACTTCTGCTCAGTGCCATGCACCGTAAAGACATTTACCGTTAATCTAACCTACTCACAAACTCAGCCAGCCAAACACCGGCTCCCCCGTCAGGGCCAAACTCACCCCCTCCAGCACCGGCAACCCCTGCTCCCCCCGCAACACCTGCACCCGCTGCCCCGGAAACACCGCCAACACACTCCCCTCCGCCGGATTCAGCAACCAACCCAACTCCGTCCCCTGCGCCGAACAAAACAGCAACCGCTCCAGCACCTTACTCTGGCTCTGATCCGGCGACAAAATCTCGATCGCCCAGTCCGGCGGCAACAAAAACCGATTCGCCACCTCCCCCGTCCCATCGCGGGGAATCCGCTCCCACCGCACCACCGCCACATCCGGCACGATCGAAACTCCCCCAAAAGTACACCGCAACTCCGGAAACACCCCCGCAATCTTGGCCTCCTCCACTACCGCCGCAATCACGAGACAGAGCTTAAACTGCAAACGGCTGTGTTTTCCCTGGGGCATTGGTTTTTGGCTGATTTCTCCACAAAAAAACTCAGAGGCAGGTTCTGTGTCCGGTTGGCTTAAAAAGGCTTCCAAGGTGAGTGTTGGGGCGATCGTACCCATACCCAATTCCTCCATCGTGGACTTGCAAACGTGGACTCTCAAATGATAATGATGTGCTTTGCCCATGGGCTTCAGGCTTAGGAGATTCAAGGGCATCCTCGATATTCCTGCGACAGGATCAGGGTTGTGGTGGGCAAATCCGCCCGATCGCTGCCGTCTCCTCTAGGTCTGGCGGCCCAGGGCAGCATTCACCGCCTGCTGCTGGTCGCGACGGGTGATCCAGCGGTGATAGGTGCGAGTGTGGATCGCCACTGAGTGGCCCATCATTTTGGCTGCGACCGTGTCCGGAAGGCCCAGATTAATCGTGCGCACCGCCCAGGCATGGCGTAAATCGTAGGGGGAAAAGGGGAGTCCATAGCGGCGGAACTGGCGGGTGACCCGCTGACCAATATTTTGTAGGGTGGTTTCCGTGAGATCGGTGTTGACCGAAGGCAGCTGGACCTGGCGTAAATTAAAGCGATCGATCCAGTCCGGCAAAAAGGGCCACACCTCATGTTCTCCCGTTTTTGTGGTTTCTAGAACCCGCAGGGTGGGCAATGCTTCCCCCTGGGTAAGGGCTTGATAATCACAGAAAAAAACCTCATGGTTGCGCAGGCCATAGGTGGCCATGATGCCATAGACAAACTGCCATTGGGGGTTAGGAATTTGGCTAAATCGCTCAAGAATTTCCGCATCCGAAGGCAGGGTCCTGGCGCGGGTCTTGCTGGGATTATAGCTGCCCTTCAAAGCCTGCAAATCCAGGGGTAATTCCAGCTTCAAAAAGTCCGCAAATGCGCCCAGGGCTGTGCAACACAGTTGACGGCTGCGACTGTTGACCTGATAACTTTCGATCGCGGCATAAATTGCCTCGGATGCCGTGAGTTGGGTTTGGGTTTGGCTGATGGTTTGGAGACGACGCAGGTAGGGTAAATAGGCCCCTTCCCAGGTCGTGCGACTGGCGGCGAGATTTGCCGATCGATCGCCCTGTTCCCAAAAATACTGCTCAAAATCTTGAATCTGCTGCCCAATGCCCCCGGTTCCCTGGCGAGTTTCCAAGGACCACACCAAATAGGGATGCCAATCAAAGGTTTTAGCCAACAGTTGGGCGGCAATAATTTTGGCCTCGCGTTCTGCGGCCTTGACTCCATCGAGGGTGGCGGGAATTTTTAAACTGAGGCGCTGTTGGTGGGGCCGGAGGCGTTGACTGCCCGGTTTTGGGGGAAAAGTGGCCCGCAGATTGATCTTTTGGCCTCGCAATTCCAGCTGTACGCCCAATTGTGCCGCCTTGAGGCGTTGGTTCACCTTTTGGAGGTGATCGAGCACCTTCGCTTTTTTACGCGGGTCTAGCCCTGGGGTGCTTGGGGATGCGGTGGTGGTTTGAGGGGCAGGGGAAGCGGGGGAATCCTGGGGTTTCGCCATCACGGTAGCCCTCGTTGGCAGTGCTAGGGTGGGTGGGGAGAGACAGGTCACAGGTTGCTCTAAGCATACCCCGAAACCTTATGCTGATTAGGCGCTGGGCACCTCGAAATAGGGTTGCAGCCCAAGGTGCAATCCCGGCGCCGATCGATCCGACTGTTCCCTTTTCCCTCGCACTGTGTTTCCAGTCTTGCCGACCTCTATTCCTTGGTTCTCGACCCTGATCCTGGCCCTCGCCTACTGGCTTGCGGCCCAGTTTTCCATTAGCTTTGCCACCCTGCCCGAGATTGCCTCCACACCGGTGTGGATTGGGGCGGGAGTGGCGGTGGGTGGCATTGCCGTGGGACGACCGGGAATAGTTTGGGGCGTTTTTGTGAGTGTGTGGTGGCTGGAGTACCAATACTTTGAGGGATGGACGCTGCCGGGTTTTTTCCTGGCGTTGTTTGTGACGATCGTGGTCACCCTGGGCAAATGGGGCGCGGCCCGTTTGATTCAATGCCTAGCGGCAACTCCCGCTCGGGCTGGTTCCGAGGTGACACAGGCGGGTTTGACTGCGGTACACTCCTGTCTCGATCGCCCCAAAACGGTGCTCCGTTTCGTTCTCTGGGGCGCGTTTTTAAGCCATGCCCCCGGCGGCTTTCTCTGCGCAAGCTTAATTTGTGCCTTCGGGCGGTCGCCCTGGTCCGCCTTTCCCACCATTGGTCTCACCTGGTGGCTCAGTGATGCCTTCGGCATTCTGATGGTGACCCCCTTGATTTTGGCCTGGAGCAGCCCTATCCGATCGACCCTGCTCCTTTTTCGTCGCCGCTGGTTGGAAATGATCGGCCTAGTGTTGGGCGTTGCCTTCATTAGTCTATTAGCCTTCACAAGCCGTTATCCCCTGGAATACATGCTCATGCCCCTGATTCTCTGGGCTGCCTTTCGCTTCAGGCAACCTGGTGCCACCTTATTGATGGTGGGCGGGGAGATTGTGGCTTTAGTGGGGACAGCCCAGGGCCATGGCTCCTTTGGTCGTGAGTCCTTGAATGAATCCCTCCTGCTGATTCAGTCCTTTATCGGGGTCATTGGCTTGACCACCCTACTGGTGGGGGCCATCTTGCATCAAAATGAAGTGGCTGAACACTAACTTCGACAGGCCAATATGACCTTGGAAGAGCGCGTCCAGAAGCGTACAGCCCAGCTTGCCCAGGCGAATACAGCCATTCAAGACCTGAATGCCCGACTTAAGGCAGAAAATCTCAGTATTGCAGCGCGTCTGGATCTGGTGCGGCAAATTCAGGAGCGAATCCTGCCGAAACCGACTGAACTGAACAGCTTGCGAGATCTGGAGGTGGCGGCCTACATGGCCGCAGCGGAGGATGTGGGGGGTGATTATTACGATGTATTGGTGACGGAGGAGGGGGTGACGATCGCCATGGGGGATGTCACGGGCCATGGTCTAGAAAGTGGTCTGATTATGCTAATGACCCAAACCGCCGTGCGAACCCTGACGGAATTAGGTCAAATTTCCCCCCAAATTTTCCTCAATACCCTGAACCGCACCCTCTACAAAAATATTCAACGGCTAGACACCTACAAAAACCTGACACTGGTTTTGCTCCACTACAACCAAGGTCAGGTCAAGATTACGGGCCAGCACGAGGAAGTGGTGATTATGCGGGCAAATGGCACGGTGGAGCGGGTGGATACGATCGATCTAGGTTTTCCCCTTGGTCTAGAGCCCGATATTCTAGCGTTCCTGCGGACCCACACCGTGACCCTGGAGCCCGCCGACGGCCTGGTCCTCTTCAGTGATGGCATTGTGGAGGCCATGGATGGGGCAAAGCAACTGTACGGCTTCGATCGATTCTGTGGCCAACTGCAACGCCACTGGAATCGTCCCGTTGTGGAAATTGAGGCGGCAATTGTGGCGGATGTGCAGGCTCACCTGGGCGGGGAAATGCCCCTGGACGACATGAGCTTACTAATCCTTAAGCGGCTGTCTTAGCCGCGGCTTTTGCGGCGATCGTGGCCCGCAACTGCTCGATATAGTCCCCTAAACCCTCCTGGTTGAGGCGATAACTCAGGGGATTGGCAATAAGGCGGGCCGTGCTCTCAAAAATGACCTCGATTTCCTGGAGACCGTTTTCCCGCAGGGTTGTGCCCGTGGCCACCAAATCCACGATCGCTTCTGACATGCCCGTAATTGGCCCCAACTCCACCGATCCGTACAGGGGGACAATCTCCACCGGTAGATCGAGCTTGTGGAAGTATTCTCGGGCGCAGTGGACAAACTTGGAGGCAATGCGGCAGTGGGCCGGAAGATCAAGGCTGGTGGCGTAGGGGCTACTTTTCTTGACGGCGAGGGACATGCGGCAGTACCCATAGCCGAGATCGACGAGATGGGCGACCTGGGCCCCCTTTTCCTTGAGAACGTCGTAGCCCACCACGCCGAGTTGGGCCTGCCCATACTCCACATATACGGGCACATCACCGTTGCGGACGAGGAGCGCCTTGGCCCGGTTGCTGGGATCGGTGATCTGAAGTTGTCGGTTTCCCTTTTCCAAGAAGGCGCTAAAGTCTAGCCCCACCTCTTGGAAAAGGGCAATGCTGTCCTTAAGGAGGGCACCTTTGGGCAGGGCGATCGTAATCATGTCAACCTTTTTATCCTTGACCAGATCCTTGGCCGTAAAACCACCATCCCGGATCCTACCCCGGAATCCGTCGCGCGAAAAGGTTTTGTGGGGGCCCCCGGGGGGATCATCATGGGGGCAAGGACGGGGGCGGTTCCACCATCGCGGATCACGTCGATCGCAGATTAGGTCGATCGAATCCGCCAGTGGCAAGTCAAGGCTAGCCCGACCAAAACGGCGCTGCCGAGGATGCAGGGCGCGATCGCCCCACCCCGGTCCAAGAGAAGCCCCAACCCCGCAGCTCCCACCGCCGACCCCAAGTTGGTGACCGACTCCGCAATCCCTAGGGTGCTCCCCTGGTGTCGTGCTTCCGCCGTTTGGGAGACCAAACTATAGACATTGGGCGTGACTAACATCGTGCCCACCGCAAACAGAAGCCCCACACTACAGATCCCTAACACTTGGTGGGCCTGGGGGAGGGCTGGGACCACAGCCATTCCTCCCAGGGCTAGGGCCATCATTAGGAAACCGGGCGGCAGAAGGGCCGCAGGGGCGATGGTGCGGGTCAGGCGCGGTAACGTGACCAGGAGAATGGCACAGGAAAGGGCCGCAGCGGTAAAGAGGGTACTGTAGCTGTGAATGTCCCACCCCAGCTCCTGGGCACACCAGAGGGGAAAAATGGCGAGAAACCCAAATCCAATACTGAAATTGACAAAGATTGCCCCCATGAGGTCCCGTAGGTGGGCATTATGGTGAATTTGGGCTGTGACTGTGACTAGGGACCGCAAGGGACGGAGGAGCGTATCCCGACTGAGATGGACGATCGATCGGGGGGAATCGCGAAGGAAAGAGGAGAGGGAAGGATGGGATCTGGGAGTGGGCAGCGATCGAACGCGGGGGAGATGATTGTGGGGGATATGATCGCGGGGGAGGACAACCCAGGCCACCGTCAGGGCCCCGATCGCTAAGCCTGCGGCCACGAGTCCCGGTAAGCGAAAGTTAGGGTTTTGAAAATCGCGACCCACACACAAACTGGTTAAGAGTGGTCCAATCATCAGGCCCGTGGCCAGGGCTGTCTGCAAGAAGGCAAAGCGCTGGGGGCGATGGGCCGGTTCGGTCACCGTGGCCACATAGGCCCGCGCCACGGCGATGGTGCTCCCCGTGGCCCCGGCCAGGGCGCGGCCTAAGAATAGCCAGCCTAGGCCGTTGGCGAGTCCAAAGGCGAGATAGGAGAGGCCCGTGCCGGCAATACTGCTGAGGAGGGTGAGCCGGTAGCCCAGCCGATCGCCTAGGGAACCCCAGATGGGGGTGGCGACGATTTGGAGAGCGGGAAAGGTGGCAAAGAGCAGGCTAACTTGAAAGTCCGATGCGCCGAAGTGAAGGGAGTAAAACGGCATCAGGGGGATTGCCATGCTAAAGCTCATGGTGTCGAGCAAAACGCTCATCATCAAGACCACAAGCAGCCACAGGGGCCGAGGTGAAGCGGGAGCAGACATAAAAAACGGGATCAGTCCGCAGAGAGGTCAAAATTTGGGGAGATGGGACCGGACCGGTCCGTTGCCCTCGGATCTGCGGTCCATTGCTGTAGGGTAGATCGATTCTTTGGGGGGAACGGCGAATCCCCCCAAAGAATTCTGATTCTGAGTTCTGATTCTTAGGGGGTACCTCGATGAATTGGGTTGAGCGGCGAAGCCGCGCAACCCAACCCTGATTCTGCCGTGGGTACTGTGGTGAAAATCTGTATTAATCGAGGTGCCCTAGAGGATATTTGAAAACCTAAGAGAATCCCCCCTAACCCCCCTTTACAAGGCAGGGTGGTTTCATAAAACCAGTCTGTAGGCTGAGAGTATTTGCTGGAGGGGGTTTCAGGCTTCGATTGGGAGGGGGTAGGTACCCATCAAGAGCTGCCACACGTGTTCCAGTTGATTAGCTAAG
>JAYKIB010000343.1:0-26118 GCA_035285005.1 Prochlorothrix sp. | reverse complement strand
CCCTACAACAGAATTAGGGTTAGGTTGCGCGGCGGCTCTGTACCGGACAAAACTTTGGAAACGCCTACCATACAAGGGTTTCAGACGATCAGACTCAAATGCCTACCCTGTAAGGGTTTAGGGCCATTCTGATCACTTTTTTGTCCGGTACTGAGGCGCGGCGGAGCCGCGCAACCCAATTAATCGCGGTGCCCTTCTCACAGTTAGGAACTATAAATGAAAGTACTCATTGTTTTAACCTCCCACGATCGACTGGGTAATACCGGTCAAAAAACAGGCTTCTGGCTAGAGGAATTTGCCAGCCCCTACTACCACTTACAAGATGCAGGTGTTCACGTTACCCTAGCCTCACCCCTGGGCGGCCAACCGCCACTTGACCCCAAAAGTCACGAACCTGACTTTCAAACTGACGATACACGCCGCCTAGATCAGGATCAGACGGCCCAAGCTGCCTTAGCCAATACTCAAAAATTAGCTGACATGAAAGTCGAAGACTTTGATGCAGTCTTTTATCCCGGTGGCCATGGCCCCTTGTGGGATCTTCACAGAGATTCCAATTCAATTGCATTGATTGAGGGATTTATCGCTGCTGGAAAGCCCGTGGCTACAGTTTGCCATGCACCAGCAGTTTTATTGCAAGCCAAGGATCAGAATGGGGATCCGTTAGTCAAAAATAAAAAGGTGACGGGGTTTAGCAACTCAGAAGAAGCCGCTGTGGGATTGACCGATGTTGTGCCCTATTCAGTCGAGGATCGGCTAATCGCCCTGGGCGGCTTATATGAAAAAGTTGATGATTGGAGTCCACTAGCGGTTGTTAATGGTTTGATCATCACAGGCCAAAACCCCGCTTCATCGGTTGCTGTTGCGAAAGCTCTCATCCAAGCAATGAAATAAAACGGGCGATACCCCATGCAACCCATAGCCGCCAGGGCACCTCAATTAATTGTGGCGTGCGGCGAAGCCGCACGCCACAAGCCTTATGCTTGCCTGGATCACAGGATGAAAATTTGGATTAATCGAGGTGCCCGCCCTATCAAACTGCCCCAGGGTCTTGCGATTCATCGTGGCAGGCGGCGAAGCCGCCTGCCTGCCACACACCTAACTCTGACATCGACCCCAACACCACCAGCCCCAACCCCAATCCCCGACGATCGCCACCACAATTCAGACTAGGATAGTCATGCGCCGCCCACAGCCTTGACCCCAAAATCGATCGACTGGGCCAAGCATCACCGAACCCCATCATCAACCTCAAGTCTCCCTATGAATTACCTCGTTGCGGTCCTCCGCGATCGAATTGAAGCAGAAGCCGCCTACTCCGACCTCGAGAAAGTCGGCATCCCCCTAAGTCAAATGTCTATCCTCGGGCGCGGCTACAAAAGCGCAGACGAATTCGGCCTCCTCGACCCCTACGACTCCGCCTGGAAACAAATTCGCCTCATGGCCACCTGGTTAATCCCCTTCGGTTTCGGCGCCGGAGTCATCTTCAGCATCATCAGCGGCCTCCAAACCTTTGCCTGGGCTGGGGAATTTGGCAACCACGCGATTGGAGGTCTCCTCGGCGCGATCGCCGCCTCCATGGGCAGCATCTTTGTGGGCGGCGGTGCCGGCATTATCCTCAGTGGCGATGTCGTCCCCTACCGCAACCGCATCAACGCAGGTAAGTATTTGGTTGTCGTCCAAGGCACGGCCCAGCTCACCCGCCAAGCCACAACCGTTTTACGCAAATACAGCCCCGAAAGCCTGCAGGGCTACGAAGAACGCGGATAAGCCACACCCAGGGTCTGTGAACCGTGAGCGAACCCAACTCAAATCTCGAAACCTTACCCCTCCATTGCGTCAATACCTCTAACTTCGCCAGCATTCTCCAGCAACTGGAGGTTTCACTCGTTGTCACCACCTATCAAGCGGGAAAAGTCATCCTCGTGCGGGCGGACGGCAACAGTATCAACGCTCACTTTCACCAGTTTCCGCGCCCCATGGGCCTAGATGTGAACCGCAGTCGCATGGCGATCGGGACCAAGAACGCCGTCGTCGAACTCTATAACATGCCCGCCGTGGCCCAGAAACTCGACCCCATCGGCAAGCATGATGCCTGCTATATTCCCCGAAATATCCACTTTACTGGCGATATCGATGTCCATGAGCTGGCTTGGGCAGGGGATAGGCTTTGGCTTGTTAATACGGCTTTTTCCTGTCTTTGTACCCTTGATTCGGCCTACAGTTTTAGTCCCCAATGGCGGCCCCCCTTCATCAGTGCCCTGTCACCGGGCGATCGCTGCCATCTGAACGGACTGGCGATCGTCCAGGATCAGCCCCGCTACATCACCGCCCTCGGCACCCAAAACACCCCCCAAGGCTGGCGGGACACGAAAGCCGACGGCGGCATCATCATGGACATCCACACCAACGAGATTCTGGCCCATTCCCTCTCCATGCCCCACTCCCCTCGGTGGCATGGCGATCGACTCTGGTTTCTGGAATCCGGTCGTGGCAGCTTGGCAACCCTAGATCTCCACAACGGTCAGATCATCACCGTGGCAGAATTCCCAGGGTTTACGCGCGGCTTGGCCTTTTGGGGCGAAATTGCCTTTGTGGGCCTGTCCCAGGTGCGAGAATCCCGAACCTTTGGCGGATTACCCCTCACAGAACGCCTCACAGAACGCACCTGTGGGGTTTGGCTCGTCCATTGGCCCACGGGACAGACGATCGCCTTCCTCCGGTTTGAGTCAGGGGTTGAGGAGGTTTTTGCCGTGGGAATCCTACCCCACATCCAATTTCCAGAGATTTTAGAGCTAGACGCAGAGCAGGTGTCCAGTTCCTTCGCCCTCTCCGACGCAGCACTCCAAGAGGTGGAACAGTAGCCGCCTCAGCCTGTTCTGAATCATCCTGGGCATCCCCAAACAACCACCCTGGGCGATCGTCACCTTCTCCCTAGGATTCGCTGAGCAGGTTTAACAACTCGTCCGTGGACATCTTGCCGCTCATTTCCGTTCCTTCCAGCAAACTATCGGCTAAATCCCGCTTATGCTGGTGTAACTCAACAATTTTCTCCTCGATCGTCCCCTGGGCCACCAAACGATACACCGTCACCGGACGCTGCTGACCGAGGCGATGGGCTCGATCGGACGCTTGGTCCTCCACCGCCGGGTTCCACCAGGGATCCATATGGATCACATAATCCGCCGCCGTCAGGTTCAGCCCCGTTCCCCCAGCCTTGAGGCTAATCAGGAAGACTTCCCCTTCACCGGACTGGAAGGCGGTCACCCGCTTTTGCCGTTCCTTCGCCGGGGTGCTGCCATCAAGATATTGGTAGGAAATCGACTTAGACTTGAGGTGATTCTCCAGAATCTTAAGGTGATCCACAAATTGGCTGAAGACCAGGGCCTTATGGTTATTTTCCAGCAGCTCCTCCAGCACCTCGCTAAAGGCTTGGAGCTTAGCACTGGGGATGGGACTCTCGGGCACCACCAGACGACTATTACAGCAGGCTCGCCGTAACCGCATAATTTCCGCCAACACCTGCAAATGCTGCGGTCCCTTACCATTGGGTGCCTCCGCCAGTTTGTCCAAGGCTTCCATCCGCAGGGCTTCGTAAAAGGCCATCTCTTCCCGGCTCATCTCCACCTGGAGCGTGATCTCCGTGCGCGAAGGCAACTCCTCCAACACCTGGGTCTTGGTGCGGCGTAGGATGAAGGGCTGGATTAATTTCTTGAGCTTTTGCCGTGCGGCCCGGTCCTGGGAGCGCTCGATCGGGTTTGCAAACTTCTCATTAAAGCTTTCCACGGATCCCAACAGGCCCGGGTTAATAAAGCGGAACAGATTCCACAGTTCGCCCAGGTGGTTTTCGATCGGCGTTCCCGTGGTCAAAATCTTAAACTTGCCCTGGAGCGCCATGGCCGCCTTCGATCGCTTCGTCGCCGCATTTTTAATCGCCTGGGCCTCATCCAGCACGATCGTCTCCCACTCCACCTCCGCAAGCATCGTCGCCACTTCTTCCTGTTGCAACAAACCGTAGCTACACACCACCATGTCGAAGGGTTGGACCGCATCCAGGAGCTTCTGGCGATCTCCGCCCAAATACACCGCATTCAGGGTCGGTGCGAAGCGCTGGGCCTCCGAGAGCCAGTTCCAACACACCGACGTGGGCGCAACAATGAGGGTCGGTCCCTGGGGGGCACGGGTCAAAATCAATGTCAATGCCTGGAGGGTTTTACCCAAACCCATGTCGTCCGCCAGACAGGCCCCCACACCCCAATGGGCCAGCCGCGACAGCCACTGGAAGCCCTCTAACTGATAGTCCCGCAGTTCCCCTTGCAGAGTCGAGGGCACCTCCGGATGGAGATCCTCCATTTCCCGCAGGCGCTGGATGTGAGCTTTCCAATGTCGATCGGTGGTGACACTGCCCGCTTCCTCCACCAAGTCTTCGAGGGCAAAGGCCGCCAGGGGATGAAATCGGAGTCCCTTGCCATGGGGTTCAGAAAACGCCTGAAGTTCCTCCAGCCGCTTCCGAAAACTATCAGTTAAGGCCAAGAACTGGCCATCATCCAGCTTAACAAAGCGTCCCGCCCCCTGGGCCATCAGTTGCATCAACTGGCGAATATCCAGGACTAAATCTTCGCTGACCTGCAGGGTACCACTGGCCGCAAACCAGTCCTTTTGTTGGCCCACCCGGAGATTTAGATTGTCGCCACTGACCACTCGTTTGAGCTTGAAGGTTTGACCCTCGGGCCACTCCACAATCACCTGATCGCCCAGGGCCTGCAACTCCACCAACAACTCCAAGCAGGATTCCGGATCCTCCAATAACCATTCCCCATCCTGCTCCCAATCCGGATCCAAATGGGGACAAGCGGCTTGGACTCCCTCGGCCAATTCCCGTTCCAGATCGCGATTACGGGTGGTTTGGAGCCGTTCTTGGTCCACCTCACCGACCACGGTTTCCCCCCCGTGGCCCGGTCGGTAGTAGGGCCCTCCCTGCCCAAAGGGACGCACCAGCAGCGCCGCCTTTAGCCCCTGGCCAGCGGGCAGGAGGTGAACCAGCGGGGTGGGCACGGCCTCCACTTCCCTGGCCCCAGCCAAGTCGCCCCCAATATCGGACTGGATCGTGACAATACCAGAAATCGCACTAATGGCCGAAAGGACCTGTTCCTGGGCCACCACCGGCACCCGCAGATGGTTATCGGCCCCGAGGATTTGGGCGATGTTATGGTGCTCCTCCTTAATGGGGAAAACCACCACGCGCGTGGGGGTTTCTTTCCAGATCACGATGTCTTTGTGGTTATCGATCGGCGGGTGCATCTCCAGCTTCAGCCAGTCCTCTTCAATTTTGCGGACCCGCACCTCCGGCTCTCCCTGAACCACATCCACCCGCACCGTGGGCGTATCCTCCCAAAACACCCGGGGGTGTCCCACCAGGGCCAGCATGGCCCGGTAGCTGAAGGCATAACTGGTGGACCCGTAGTACCCTGTGGAATATTCCACCTCCAGGCAGTTGCAGATCTGAATATCCTGGGGCGTGAGGTAGTCAAACTCGATCGATGCCTCTTTCAGGCGCTTCAAGGCCACATTCCGGCCCTTACTCCAATTCCCCTTGGCGGAAATTTTCTGCTCCTTGGGGGTGAGGTTGTAGAACCCATTGCGAATCTGCAAAAACCAAGCCATCCGTCGATCCCGGGACTGGGTTACCGAGGCCGGAGCCGGATCTGCTTGGAGACCAATCAGCGCCTTCAAGCGCAGTTGCCATGCTTCCTGGGGTTCCAGTAAGTGCAGCAACGATCGGGTACCCTGGGCCCCATGGATCTGCTGGCCCTTCTTCTCCCAATGGCCGCCACCGGGCCACTGGCTCAGGAAGGTGGCCGCCTCGGTCGCAAGCCAGCCATATCCCCCGGCTTCGGCACTGCTGTAGACCTTGCGGGCATGGTCCACCAACTTAAAGGCCGCACTGCGATCGCTCCAATAGGCCACCAACAAGCTCCAAAAGCGCTGAAAGGGGGAGGTCGATCGCTGAAGGATGGAAATCATATCCTCCAGTTCCTGCTGGCGATTCACATGGCCCTGGCGGACCTGGGCCATCATTTCGAGGACAGCATATACGAGGTCTAGGGTGCCATAGTTTCCGGTACTCTGATTGGCGCAATAGAGGATGGCCTGGTGCAGGCTCATCGCCGAGCCCTCCTGAATCAGGGTCGCCACATAGAACAGGCCCTCCATGGGCTGGAGATAGAGCTTACGCTTTTTACTGGTGCGACGCAGGCTTTCAAAGGCCAAGTTATAGGCCGCCCCCGCTTCGGCAAATTCTCCCCGCAGTAGGGATCGAAGCCCCACCGTGGTGTGTTCTAGCACCGCCACATCCCGCGCATCCAGGGCCGTCGGTCCGGAGACCACAACGGAGGCGATCGCGTCAAATTCTCCCCGCAGGAACAAATGGCAGGCCAACTGTCGCCGCAGATCAGCCGTACAGCCAAGGTGATTCTGGCGGCAATCCTCCAACAACAGCTCAAATAAGCCAGGGTGGGGCTGGAACGTTTCCAGGGCCTCATCCAAGAGGGCCTGCATCACCTCGGCATAAATCGTAGGGGACAAACTGCGAATCCAGTCCCGATCGAAGGGATTGGTACACACATCCTTGAGCAGTTGACCCAAACTCGACACCTGCCGCCCATAGCTGTAGCGAATATATTGCTCCCACAGGTCCATCACCCCGCTAAAGTCACGCTGATAGAGCGCGATGCGCACCTCACGAGTCAGTTCTGAGGTCTTAGTGAACTGGATGCCGTGGCCCCCCCAACCGCTATTCAAGGGCAGGCGATCGTGCACAATCTTGACCATGCGATCGAAATTGCCCTGTTGGACCGCCTCGCGGGCGATTAACTCCACAATCAGAACATGGCAACGATAAGTCCCGGAGGAGGAACCGGAGACCACCCCCAGCCGCATAAAACGCTGGAGACGCTGTTGGATCTGGTTAGAGGAGAGGGGCTTCCGATTTTGATCCTTGATGCCTAGATCGGTCACACACTTTTGCAGGAGCTGGGGGGTGATGGGTTGATAAATCGTCGCCATCAGCTGGACAAACTGCTGCTCTGGCGCAGACAGATCCCGATACGCGGCCAGGATAGACTGGCGCTGGGTTGCGGTATCGGCGGTGGCAGCGGATTTGGGCATCGGTGAAGGTATCGCGGTAACAGTATCGCAGGGACTAGATGGGGGGCCAGACAACTGAGGGGCCAGACCATTGAGCATTCAGACCATTGAGCGTCTGGAAATCCAGATAACTAGAGGGCACCTCGATTAATTTTGGCGTGCGGCTTCGCCGCACAACCCAACCTTGATTCTGAGGTGGGTCACAGGACAAAAATTTAGATTAATCGAAGTGCCCTAGCAGTCCAGATCACTGGAAGTCCAGACCATGAGGTGCCACTACTCGCCCCATGAAAGTTTGAGGCAACTCTGAGGCAACTCTGAGGCAACTTTGAGCAGGGTTTATCCTGGACTTGGTCTGTGCTCTGGGCTGTCATCAACTAGCCCTGAAATGGCCTCAGAATCAGGGACACAGCCCCTATCTCATACCACTGGAGCGGGCCTATAACTCTGATATCGTAGGGTTTCTACAGTAAATTGATGACACGTCCTCAGAAGAAGACAAGCAGGAAGAACAAGCCGGGATCCGGAAGGAGAAGCTGGGAACTGACTTGCAGCTAACTGGGAGCTAACTTGAGGCTAACTGAAGGCCAACTCCAAGTCCCTTGAAGCTGATAATCCTAGGGGTCAACAGGCGCAAACGTGGGACTGACGCAGTTCGGGCTAACACCTTAGGGCTAACACATTAAAGCCAACACTTAAGGGCCAACACCTTAGGGCTAACACCTTAGGGCCAACACATTAAAGCCAGCAGAAATAGAGCTAGACTGCATCAGCGCTATCCGTCAGCTCTAACCATGCCAACCCTAGCCCCCCACCTTCGCCTGATATTGACTAGCATCCATCAAATGGGACAAATCCGTAGAGGCGCACCGCACCTTCACCAGCCAACCCTGAGCATAGGGATCCGTCTGCAGGAGATCCGGCGCTTCAATTGCCGCCTCATTCCGTTCCAGAACTTCCCCCGAAACCGGTGCATACAGCTCACCCACAGCCTTTACAGATTCCACATCACCAAACTTTTCCCCCTGGGTCAGGGCGCTACCCACCTCCGGCAGGTCTAGAAAAACCAAATCCCCCAGTTCCTGGACCGCAAAGGCTGAAATGCCAATGGTGGCCGTGTCACCGTCTAGCTGCACATATTCGTGGCTATCGGCATATTTGAGCTGCTCTGGATAGTCCAGTGCCATGGCCTGTTCTCCTTAAAAATCGTGGGTCGTTCAAATCGCGGATCGTCAACTGTGGGTTGGCGCAGCACTACAGCCACAGTCCAACCCGCAGTTCAACGTTAGATCTTACACTGCTCCCTGGGTCGATCGCAGCTTCTATTGTGCTTTAGGGCCCTAGGTCTACCGTCAGACTCTCCAGAAGCCCCGGCCCGATCGCCACGATTTCCGGCTGGCCAGTAGACCTGTGACCCGCTTGGTTAGACAATGGGGACAGTGGCGTGACAGGAGTACAGAAACCGTTGGGTGTAGAACTGCGCAGTTATGTTTATCTCGATCGGCTCCAGGCCCAACATGCCGCCTACATCGGTACGGTTTCCTTGGGATTTTTGCCCCTACCGGGAGATGCCTCCCTCTGGATTGAAATTTCTCCGGGGGTGGAAATTAACCGCATCACCGATGTGGCTCTGAAGTCGGCGGATGTGCGACCGGGGGTGCTGTTTATTGAACGCCTCTACGGCCTGCTGGAAATCCATGCGTCGCGCCAGGGTGAAGTCCAAGCCGCCGGAAAGGCAATTTTGGCGGCGCTGGGGGTCAAGCGCCAGGATTCCCTCAAACCCCAGATTGTCTCTAGCCAGGTCATCCGGAATTTGGACCCCCACCACGTCCAATTAATTAACCGAAACCGACGGGGCCAAATGATTATGGCTGGCCAAACCCTCTACGTGCTAGAGGTACAACCGGCGGCCTACGCTTCCCTCGCGGCCAATGAAGCTGAGAAAGCCGCCCTCATTAATATTTTGCAAGTGACTTCGGTGGGAAGCTTTGGACGGCTCTATCTGGGGGGAGAAGAGCGAGATATTTTGGCGGCTGAGGCGGCGGTGATGGAGGCAATTAAGCATGTACCCGGCCGAGAGCCGGACAGCACGCGATCGGAGTAACGCGATCGAAGTCACAGGATCTAGTCGGCATCGGGGACGGGGAGTGACTCCGCCTTGAAAGGTACTGCGGCCATACCTCCCTCAGCAGTGGGACAGCCAACCCAGGGCAAGCTACACCCACCCATCACCCCACATCTTCAACGCACTACCCCAATATCACCGCGTCTGCGAAGGCGCGATCGTCCGCACCGTCAGCACCTGGGGCGGCGTAGAATCCGGCGCATAGCGCAGCGTCACATTCACCCAACGCCGATCGCCCCCCGACATTCGCAACGTCACCAAGGCCGGTCCCACCTCGCCCCGCCGCTGCACCAAATGCACATAGCGGGTTTGGGGCAAGCCCCCATCGTCCGTATAGCGCACCCGCACCGTACCGCGATAGAAAATCGCCTTGGGCAAGGGTTCAAAGAAGCGTAGCCCATCCTGGGATAGGGAATTTTCCTTAATCGGCGTTTCCAGAGCAATTTCGACGGTCTGGGTCTGATCACTGGGGTTACTGAGCGGCAGCGTCAGATCATATTCCACGCCATAGTTGCCGTGGGCCTGGTAGGCCGTGTCCGGGTAGCGCACCACCATCTCACCGCTCTGAACCTGACCCGTGCCCAAGGTTCCCCCATGGAGCAGGCTAATACCGTAGGACAGGACTTGGCCGGGATTGGGAATCCGCAACTCAGCACTGTCGGGATCCGTGAGTTCCGCTTGCCAGCGGGAACCCAGGGCGACCCCAGCCACCCGACTGTAAATCACTGCGCCGCTGCTGGCATCCAGGGGCGTGGGCACCTTGTCGCGGGGGGTTGCCAGGGTACCCGTTTGGGCTAGGGCTTGCCACTCCTCGAAGCTGGGCGGAATTTCCGCGCCATCATCCCCCGGTTTCGCAAACAACGCCATACTGGCCAACTGCACCGGGCCATTGCTGCGTAGGCGCATCAGGGTCGATCGACCGTTAATTGGCGGGTCCAGTTCCGCCACCGGAATCCCGAGATCCAGCAGCATCGCCTCGCCCTGGGGGGGCACCGTAATCTGGGTGGGGAAGGAATTGGCCTGGGTCGATCGCAGTAGGGCCATCGATCGCAGGAAATGGTCCATCACCCGGCTCCCCGGCCCCGCATACACTGCCCCCGTGGGATTTTCGATCCAGGGATCGAGGGCGAGAAAGGGCGCATCGGGCTGGCTAAGGTAGCTATGGCCCTGGAGAATGTCGATCGTGACCGATCGATCGCTGGGATTGTGGGCCAGCACGCCCCAGTGCAGGGTACGCAAATCGTCCGGTGGCTCCGCTTTGGCAATATGGTGGCCAAACAGATCGAAGTAGCCCTCAAAGGTGTAGTCGAGGTGGGCGGCAGGCGTTGTCTTTCCCGCTGGGTCTAGGGTTGAGAGCAAGATCCCCTCATTCAGCACCAATTCGGGGCTATTACTGTTAAAAACGGGTATTGCATTGAGTTGACCCGGTAAAGGGCGCACATCCTGCGCCCGGACAAATTCCTGGGGTTCACCCTCGGCAACAATCATTGGCTCAGGCGTTGCCGCAGTCTGGGCGAGGGGTTGGGTTAACGCTGGCCGTGGGGTGGTGAAATCCGGGGTTGGGGTCAGCGCGATCGGTAAGGCAAACCAAAACGGCCACATGGGCGATGAACTCCTACAGGCTAGATCTTGGGGCTAAAGACTGGGGCTAAAGACTGAGAGGCACTTCGATGAATTGGGTTGGGCGGCGCAGCTGCCCAACCCAACCCTGATTCTTGCGTAGGCTATCTCCCAAACAGTTGGATTAATCGCGGTATCCTCTTGGATTTCTAAATATCCTCCACGTCTGCATCGCCTCTGTACCGGACAAAACCCTGGAAATACCTACTATACAAGGGTTTTAGGCGATCAGCCTCAAATGCTTAGCCTACAAGGGTTTGGGGCCATGCTGATCACTTTTTTGTCCGGTACTTAGCTGCATCGCTTACCCATTGCCGCTGTCCGCCCTACTCACCGGGTAATAGCTCGATCGCATCCAACGAGGGAGCCGGAGGCTCTCCCCCCAACTCACGGGTCAGATCCGGATCCGGAGCCTTCATCACATAGGGCAAGGCCGCTCCTTCCAGGCCCCGAAAAATGCGGTGGGGCATCCCTTCAATGCCCACAAAAAGCGGATAAAGTGCTCCCTCACCTTCGCTATAGATATGGTTGTAGTGGTGGGGCATCACCCATTCATAGGTTTGGCTAAGGGCCACTTGGGTATTGCGCCATCGGCCCAAAAAGTCCGAGAGATCTTCCTCAGGACGATAGATAAAAATACAAATTTCCACCCCGGTTTTAATGCGCCACTCCGGGTCACACATCAGCAAGGCAATGTCACAGGGGAGTTGTACGGTTTCAGTCACCGGATAGTAGGACGCATGGGTCACCTGCATGTTGCGAACCCTAGCCAGGGGCAACGGAAGACTCACAATACTATCCAGCGGTCGCCGCATACTGGGTACTAGCTCTAAATAGGGTCGATACTCCTTTAAAAGATCTGTCGCCGCCTGGTGGTCGCTATACTCCGCCAAGAGTGCCTCGTAATGAATTTGTTGAACAGACATGAACTATAAAAATTTAGAAATAGATCGGGCACCTCGATTAATTGTAGCGGGCAGCGAAGCCACCCACCCCAACCCCTCATCCTTAACGTGGGCTATTTCCCACAGGCTTGGATGCATCAAGGTGCCCGAAGTTCTCAGTCCCAAGTAAAAATAGGGTGGGCACTGTCCACCCTATAAATTTGGTTTTAGCCGAAGTCCTCAAACACCTTAAACATCGGCAAATACATGGACAGCAAAATCGATCCCACCATGGCCCCAATGACCACAATCATCAACGGCTCCAACATACTGGTCATGGCATGAACGGCCTGCTCCACTTCATCCTCATAGAAGTCGGCCACCTTCATCAACATGGTGTCCAAATCCCCGGTTTCTTCACCAATACCCATCATTTGAATGGCCATCACCGGGAAGACATTCGCCCGCTCGATCGCACTGCTGATCATGCCCCCGCTTTGCACTTCCTCCTTGGCATTTTCCACGGCATCGGCAATAGTCTGGTTCCCCGCCGTATCCCGCACAATTTCCAGCGAGGTCAAAATGGGTACCCCAGCACGGGTCAGAGACCCAAAGGTTCGGCAAAAGCGAGCAACCGCAGTTTTCTGGATCAGATCCCCAAAAATAGGCATTTTCAGAGCCAAGGCATCAACTTGCTTTTTCCCCATTGGGGTTGCGTAATACTTATCAAAGGCAAACTTAAGCGCAATTAAACCAAAGACCGAACTCACGGAATACTGAGGGGTTCGCAGGAACTTACTAATTTGGAGCATCATCACCGTAAAGGCGGGTAGCTCGGTCCCCAAGTCATCAAAAATATTTGCGAAGGTGGGGATCAGAAACACCGTCATCGCGATAAACACAATCACGGCGATCGATCCCACCGTAACCGGGTAGCTCATGGCCGACTTAATTTGGTTCTGCAGCCGAGCATCATCCTCCAGCAACTTGGACAGGCGATTGAGCACATCATCCAGCACCCCCCCCACTTCTCCCGCACTCACCATGGCGATGTAGAGGTTATCGAAGGATTCAGGAAACTTGCGCATCGACTCGGACATATTATTGCCCTGCTGCACATCATCACTAATAACCGTCAGCGCCTTCTTCAGTTTTGGGTTCGGACACTGACCCGCTAGAACCCCCAAGGAACGGACGATCGGTACCCCCGCATTGACCATAACCGCCATCTGCCGGGAGAAAATCGCCTTATCCTTAACCGTAACGCTAGCCGTGTATTCACCAATATCAATTTTGCCCAAGCCGTCCAGAATTTCCTGGAAAGATTGAGCCTTTTTGATTTCTTGAATGGTCAGTCCCTGCTCCCGCAGCGAGGCTCGGACTTCCCGAGCAGACTCTCCCTCCACTTTTTGCTTTTTGAGTGCCCCCTGGGCATCCCGCACCTGAACGACAAAGGTGGCCATAGTTTCGACTCCCGTTGTTAGAGACTGTTAAAAACTTTGAGAGGCTGATAGCGGCTAACGCCTGGGTGAGGCTAGATGTAGCCCGCCGACGGTGGAGTACTACATCTTGAGCCCTGTACCTCATGCAACGAATAACAGCTATAGCAGGGTACCCCGATGGGTGGGGGGAGGCGGCAAGGTGGCCCCACCTCACCCGAAGGCTGCCGTGGACAGGCGGATTTTGCAATGTGGGTCTTGGGCACCTTGCAAAATCCAAGCTTCCATCCAGTGCGCCCCCCCTCAGAATCCGGATAGTGACAATGCTGCCCTATCGCTTACCGGCGGGAACGTTCCCCACCAAGCGTTGTAACTCCTCGGGCTTCGAGGTTTTGGACATGGCCGCCTCAAAGGTACACTGCCCGGTTTTAACCAAATTTGCCAGCACCTGCTCCAGGGTCTGCATCCCGAGTTTCGCCCCCGTCTGAATCGCGGAATAGATTTGGGAGGTTTTCCCTTCCCGAATCAGGTTACTAATGGCAGGGGTAATCACCATAATCTCCTGGGCCATGCAGCGACCAAATTCACCGGGCTTGGGGTTGTGGCGCGGCACCAAACACTGGCTAAAGACCGCCACCAAGGAGTTGGAGAGCTGTACCCGCACCTGGGTTTGACGCTCGGAGGGGAACACATCAATCATCCGGTCCACGGTCTGGGAGGCAGAACTGGTGTGGAGGGTTCCAAAGACCAAGTGGCCAGTTTCCGCCGCAGAAATCGCCAGGTGAATGGTTTCCAAGTCCCGCATTTCACCCACCAGAATAATATCGGGATCTTCCCGCAGCGCCGCCTTGAGGGCGTTGGCGAAACTCTTGGTGTCTTCCCCCAATTGGCGCTGGTGTACCAGGCTTTGGATCGGCTCATACACAAACTCGATCGGGTCTTCCACGGTCAAAATATGCTCCGCCCGCGTCCGGTTGATCAGGTCGATCATGGCTGCGAGGGTCGTGGTTTTCCCGGACCCCGTAGGACCAGTCACCAGCACCATCCCGCGCGGCTTTTCAGACATTTCCCGCACCACGTCAGGCAGTCCCAGGGCCTCAAAGTTCGGGATCTTAGAACTCAGCGCCCGCAAACAGGCCGCATAGGTTCCCCGGTCCTTATAGACATTCACCCGGAACCGGGCGAGTCCTTTCACCCCATAGGAACAGTCCAGCTCCCAGTTTTGCTCCAGGGATTTCCGCTGGTTGTTGTTCAACATGCTGAAGATGAGGCGCTGACACTGATCCGCCGTCAGACGTTCTTCACCGATGGGGGTGAGTTTGCCGCTGATGCGGAAATAGGGCGGCAGGCCCGCAGACAAGTGCATGTCTGACCCCCCCATTTCAATCATTTGCTCCATCAAGTCTTCAATCATGAAATCCATGGATTGTTCTCCTTCTTGAGATCAAGGTTTCCGAACGGCAAATCCCCATCCCCACGGCGTAGGTTCGGGGCAAAATACGGCCAGAGTGCCCAGCCTGAACTGATTTGTGGTCGATCGGGTCGATCGGGTCAACCCAGGGAATCAGAGCAAACGGGAACGATCGCTATCGCGGCTCGCTCATGCTTGGGTGGGTCAAAACGTATCCCATGCAACGCATAACCGCCCTAACAACACGCGTTAAAAGCGAGAGGTGAGGCAATAGGGGCAGTCCATCCACTCCGGCTGGAGACCGGCTCCACAGCACTTACAGGTCAAGGAAGTCTTACGCTTGGCCTTCATTTCCGCCTCAAGGCCCGTGTCGGTGTAGGTGACCCGTTCCACCTCCTCAAAGGTGGTATGCCCCTGGCGCACAAGGTCAAGACTGTAGGCCAACAGGGTTTTCATCCCCCCTTCCACCGCCACTTCCTTGATGCGATCGGTGGAGGCCCCCTCGTTAATCGCCACCTGGAGGGCTTCAGTCATCAGCATCACCTCATAGACCCCAACGCGCCCCTTGTAGCCGCCCCCCCGACAGGCCGGACAGAGTTCTTCGCCCTTTTCCTTCGCTTCCTGGGCGTTGGTAATTTTGGCCTTAAAGAAGGTGACATCCACCTCATGGGAGGCCGACAGACCAAAGCGGGCCAATTCATCCGGGGTTGGCGTGTAGGGCACCCGGCACTCCTTACAAACGCGCCGCATCAGACGCTGGGCCGAGACCCCCAACAAAGAGGCTGACACCATAAAGGGTTCAACCCCCATTTCATCAAGGCGAGCCACCGCACTGGGGGCATCATTGGCATGGAGCGTGGTCAGCACCAGGTGTCCCGTCAGGGCCGCCTCAATGGCAGTTTTGGCCGTTTCCTGGTCCCGTGTTTCCCCCACCAGAATAATGTCAGGATCCTGCCGCATAAAGGCCCGCAGAATCGATGCAAAGTTCATCCCCTTTTCCCGAATCACCTGCACCTGGGTGATCCCAGGCAAGGCGTATTCGATCGGGTCTTCCGCTGTACTGATGTTGACCCCAGGTTCGTTTCGCTCCGCCAGCATCGAGTACAGACTCGTCGATTTTCCCGATCCCGTCGGCCCCACCACCAAAATCAAGCCGTAGGGCCGCTTGGCCATATCACGGCACATCTGCAGGGTTTCCGCATCACTAATCAGCTTGTCCAGCCCCAAGTTTGAGGAGGAACTGCTGAGCAGACGCATACAAATTTTCTCCCCGTAGCGGCTGGGGAGCGTATTAACGCGGAAGTCCACCTTTTTGCGCTTAAAGACGCGACGAATCCGGCCATCCTGGGGCAGACGGCGCTCGGCAATGTCCAGATCGGCCATAATCTTGAAGCGGGAGACCAGGGCCGGAATAATTTTCTTAGGGAACGGCGGGAAGGTTTGTTGCAACACCCCATCCTTGCGGAAACGAATGCGCAGGAACTTTTCCTGGGGTTCAATGTGAATGTCCGAGACATCCATTTGCAGGGCCTTAATCAGTACCTTGTTGGCCAGATTGACGATCGGCGCACCCGATGCCTCCTTCAGGGAACTACTGAGATCATCGCCCTCAAACTCATCGGATTCAGCCTCACCCAGATCCCCATCCAGGTCCGCCAGATCATCACCGATGTCCACCACCACCGGCTCATCATCATCGGGCGCGTCTCCCTCGTCCTCCTCATCTTCGTAGGCGTAGTTATCGTAGTTCTCCTGGGCATAGATAGCAGCTGGGTTAACACCCGCCGTATCCAGCGCCCTCTCTTGCTGCTGCTGATCCAGATAGGCATTGATCATCGCCTCATAATCTTCCGGCGCAATGACCAAGCGCTGGGCCACGAGTTGCTGCGGGCGCAAAATGCGATTCAGTTCATCCTGGGCGCCGAGGTTCTCGGGGTCCACCATCGCCACCAGTACCGAGGGGGGATCGGTCTCCTGGCGGCTTAGGGGCAAAAGACGGTGTTCCCGACAGACTTTTAAGGGAATTAGGGTATTAATTAGCTCCGCAATTTGAGTCTCAGACTGCTCATCCAGTTCCGGATCCAGAGACTCAATCCCAAACAGCACCTTCAGCTCAAACAGTTGCTGTTGCTTGTAATGCCGGATCATCTCGGGGGGCAAGGACTGCCCAGTCATCCCCTCAATCACCTTGGTTAGGGACTGACCATCACGCCGACTTTCGATCAGCGCCTGCTTCATTTGATCGCTATTGACATACCCCCCTTGAATCAGTTTGTTGCCAAAGGGAGAAAAGTTATTTTGGACAACGAGCGCCCGCCGCTGGGATGAAGAACTGGTCATAAGCTACACAGAAAGAGTTTTTATAGGGCACCCCAATTAATCGAGGTGCCCTATAAAATTTCACGGACAGTTTCATATCAGGAACTGCCCAAGGCTCAACGGCTTGAACAGTCTGAAGGGTTCCTGAGAGGGGGAAGACCTTGATCAACGGGGCTAGGTGTTCGCGTCACGGTCTTGGGCTAGAGCACCTCGAAAAATCCAACGTGTGACGGGGGACCAAGGCGAAAGTCAGGGTTGGAGATGGGTGGCAGTGACCCCAACATCACAGGGTTGCAGTCCCTCCGTAGCAACGCGCGATTTGCGAGGAACGTCATGCGAAAACGGCCCTGGCAGGCCCTCTCCCCTGACCCCCAATTCTGGCATTCCTCCCCTTGACCCATTTTGGGTGAGGACTGGGAGGGGAAACGCACTCACGTTACTGCTCCATGAGGCCAGACAGGGGTGCCGCTCAGTGTCGAGACTTCGGGGACTATCCCAGGGAGATGACATGGGCGGTTCGTGTCCCGGATCCCTGCACATCGGGATGCGAGTCGGGGAAGCGCAACCGATGCGCCGGAAGAGGCCACAATGACAAGTCCTAATTTTGCAAGCAGGGTCAACCGTGGGAAGAAGTACGGAGATCCATCCTTCTCAAACTTAACACCGATAATAGCCTCTCCTCTTGCGAGATGGGAGAAAGCGGGAAGGTTCTCAATCCCCTGGTCCACAACACCCCCACCCCGCACGGAAGGACCGTGACCTGACCATGACCCCACAACCTACTACACTATCCAGAAGGTTTACTGAAATTTGTACAATTTGTACTAGTTTTAGGAGTATGGGCACCTCGATATAATTGAATTGAGCGGCGAAGCCGATCGCCACACACCTTGTTCTTCCGTGGGTCATAGGACAAAAAGTGAGATTTTTCGCGGTGCCCTGTTTTGGAAGAGATGTTTCGAGGTACCCACAGGGGAAGCTCGATTTTAATGATGGCGGGCGGCTTCGCCGCCCGCCACAGCCCTGATTCTGCCGGGGGGAATACGGTAGAAATTAAAATTTTTCGCGGTGCCCACAGGTTATAAGTTCCTATAGAGAGATTCCCTCAACAACCTATGCAAAACACTGAAGAGACAGTAACACCCATGTCCCCTGAAGAAGTTACCCCAGTCACCCCAGTCGAAGGATCTGAAGTACCTGTGGAGGGTCAGGAGAATTCAGATCAGGCCCAAGGTCTCACCGAACAGCCGGAACCGGAGGCTGGAGCCGACACGATCGAGGGCACAGCAGCAGAGGATGAGGCTGCATCCAGCTTTGGTGATTTAGAGCTACCCGCCACGGATGAGAGCGCTAAGGCCCTGGCAGCCGCTACCGCAGAGAACCAACGGCTTGCGGAAAAGTTAAAGTCTTTGGAATCTCAGTTGGAGCAGCGCACCGAGCAGTATGTGCGGATTGCCGCCGACTTTGAGAACTTCCGTAAAAGAACCCAAAAGGAGAAAGAAGATCTCCAAGAGCAAGTCCAGTGCAACACGCTCGTTGAGATCTTGCCGGTGTTAGATAACTTTGAGCGGGCTAAGGACCATCTCAACCCCCAAACCGAGGAAGGTATCCAAGTTCACAAAAGTTATCAGGGGCTCTACAAGCAGTTTGTTGAGAGTCTGAAGCGAGTGGGCGTTGCGCCCATGCGGGCTGAAGGAAAACCGTTTGATCCCATGCTCCATGACGCAATGTTACGGGAACCCACAGCCGACTATGAAGAAGGCACCGTCATGACGGAACTGCAGCGCGGCTATATGTTAGGCGAGCGCGTTCTCCGCCATGCCATGGTCAAGGTAGCTGCTCCCCCCGAACCGGAATCGGCGGAAGACGGCGAATAAACGCCTGTGCCCCTAGGAGCTTCACCCTACCGGGTGCATCCCGTTTTGGAAGCCCTCATCCCCTAATAAGCAGAACACAGGGTAGACTCAGCCTCGACCCCTTGGACACGGTGAAGCAATACACCACCATGCTGGAAAGGGATACCCCTGCAAGATGGTCCCCAGGCTGCCCTAGGGCACCTCAATTCATCCCAACTTGTGGGACATAGCCCGGGTAAGAATCGGAGTTGGGGGTGGGCTTCAACGCCACGCCCCCAACCCCAATCACTCGAAGTCCCCCATAGTACTGGGAGTGAAGAGGATGTTTGGAAACTTCGGCCAAGGGCCGTAGGCCCTTGTAGAATCCCCCTCAGTCCCCCTTTATAAGGGGGAAGAAGAGACCGTCCCCCCTTTAAAGGGGGAAGAAAAGACCGTCCCCCCCTTATAAAGGAGGGGGGATTCTCCTAGGAGCACCTCGATTAATTGGGTCGCGCGGCTTCGCCGCGCAACCCAACCCTGATTCTGCCGTGGATCCTACGGTGAAAATCTGTATTAATCGAGGTGCCCAACCCTGAATCCTGGCCTACCGATCGCGGTACAGAACAGTTAGTGCTGTGAAGCTCGCTAATCTGCCCCATAGCTGCCCCAGAATTGTTGCAGCTTGCCATCCCTGGGAAAACCTTCTAAAGTTCAGTTCAGAGTTTTAATGAAGCTTGAGCCTGGGATCTCCCGGAGTCTACGGGTTGTCAGAATGACTTCCTTAAGCAAATTAGAGGAGATTACAAGGAATCAGGCACCATACTCAGCCATCCAGTCTCAGTCGATCCCAAGAGTACTGCAGGGGCAACGGGGCAACCTCCGTGGGTACCCTGCCCTCCCCAAGGACTGTACAGAAGTCCTCTCAAGTCCTTGAGCCGGTAGCTTCATCACCTGCCTCAACCCTGCTTCTGACGTGGATTACCGAACGAAGATTTGCATTCTTCGCAGTGCCCAGTTGAGAGGTAGGCAACCTTGGAGTTTGAGGGGGAGTGACGTGGGAGCTGTGTGGGAATCGCCCCACCCTCTCTCCCTGAAAGCGGGCAAAGCAGGATGCTGGGCGATCGACTGAAATCGGTGTCAATGGCATAAATCCTGCGATGGAGTTCGCCCTGGGCTGCGATCGTGTCCCTCTGATCTTCCCTCCAGACCTCGGAAGTAGGTTTGAATATTCTGGAGGGCACTTCGATTTATCCCAATTTTTGGGAGATGGCCCACGCACAAATCAGGGTTAGGGGTAGGCAGTGACACTGCCCATCTCAACGCATCGAGGTATCCCTTACGTCTAGACCGCCGCTCATTTGATGATCACTGCTCATGGGAAAAGTCATCGGTATTGACCTTGGAACAACAAATAGCTGTGTTGCTGTACTCGAAGGCGGCAAACCTATTGTCATTCCCAATGCGGAGGGCGGTCGAACCACCCCCAGTATGGTGGGCTTTGGCAAGTCGGGCGATCGTCTCGTCGGTCAGTTAGCCAAGCGACAGGCCGTCACCAACGCCGAGAACACTATTTTTAGTATTAAGCGCTTCATTGGACGGCGCTGGGACGACACAGAGGCCGAACGAAATCGAGTACCCTACACCTGCTGTCAGGGTCGAGATACGACGGTGGATGTGTCCATTCGGGGCAAAAATTTCACGCCCCAGGAAATCTCGGCCATGGTGCTACAGAAACTGAAGCAAGATGCAGAGGCATTCCTAGGCGATACCGTCACCCAGGCTGTCATCACCGTACCCGCCTACTTTACCGATGCCCAGCGCCAAGCCACCAAGGATGCGGGCACGATCGCGGGCCTTGAGGTGCTGCGGATCATCAACGAACCAACGGCAGCCGCCCTGTCCTACGGCCTCGATAAGCAGCATGAGGACAACTGCGTCCTCGTGTTTGACTTGGGCGGGGGAACCTTCGACGTATCCATTCTGCAACTGGGCGATGGCATTTTTGAAGTGCGATCCACCTCTGGCAATAACCAGTTGGGGGGCGATGACTTTGACAACGTGATTGTGCGCTGGATGTTGGACTCCTTCCAGGCCCAGGAAAATATTGATCTCTCCCAGGACAAAATGGCCCTCCAGCGCCTACGGGAAGCGGCAGAGAAGGCCAAGATTGAGCTGTCGGGTACCAAAACGACCCTGATTAACTTGCCCTTCATTACGGCGGATGCCACGGGGCCAAAACACTTGGAAATGGAACTGGCCCGCGCCCAGTTTGAGGAACTGGCCCAGGAGCTGATTCAAGGCACCTTAGATCCGGTGAAGCAGGCGCTCCAGGATGCGGATGTCAAACCGGAGCAGATCGATCGCATTCTCCTGGTGGGCGGCTCCACCCGCATCCCTGCGGTCCAAACAGCCATTGCACACTTTTTCCAGGGACGCACCCCCGATCGATCCGTCAACCCCGATGAGGCCGTGGCCCTGGGCGCAGCAATCCAAGCCGGGGTCATGGGGGGCGAAGTCAAGGACCTCCTCCTCCTGGATGTGGTGCCCCTCTCCTTCGGGATTGAAACCCTCGGCGGCGTGTTTACCAAGGTCATCGATCGCAACACCACCACCCCCACCAGTAAATCCCAGACCTTTTCCACCGCCACCGATGGCCAGATCTCCGTCGAAATCCACGTGCTCCAGGGAGAACGAGCCATGGTCAAGGACAACAAGAGCCTTGGTAAGTTCCAACTGACGGGAATCCCGCCCGCCCCGCGAGGAGTCCCCCAGATTGAGGTGTCCTTTGACATTGATGCCAACGGCATTCTGAATGTCTCGGCACTAGACAAGGGCACGGGACGGGAGCAGAGCATCCAAATTTCCAATACCGGCGGGTTAAGTTCCTCCGAAGTGGAGCGGATGCGCCAGGAGGCTAGCCTCTACGCCGACGAAGACCGGCGACAAGTGCGGATGGTAGAACTGCGGAACCGGGCCGAGACCCTCCTGCAAAGCTATGCGGATACGGCAGCAGACCACGCGGACCTGTGGGATCCGGACCTCAAGGCCACGGTGGATAGCCAACGATCGGAACTCCAAGCCCTACTCTCGGATCCCGATGTGAGCGAAGAGGCCATTCAGGAAGTCCTCAACACCTTCCAAGATGCGCTCTTCAGCCTCAGTGCCACCCTCTACGGTCAACCCGCCGAGGCTCCCCCCGCAGCCCCCCCGCCCACCAGTAGCGCACCCGTACCGCCCCCAGCTCCCATCCCAGGGACTAACGGGGTCGAGATTGGCTACGATCCCGATGGCACAATCCAAGTGGATCAAGGGGCCGAGGACCTCGACATGGATGATGCCACGATCGCGGCGGACTATGAGGCGATCGAATAGGCGCCCCCATGCTTCTCCCCAGCCTTCACGTTGCCCAAATTATCCTGAACGACTGGGCACCCCGAAAAAGCAAAGTTTTCGCCCAGTGACCCACGCAAAAATCAGGATTGGGTTGGGCGGCTTCGCCGCCCAACCTAATGACTCGAGGTGCCCTACTCTGTAATTAGTCCCAATTAGTCCCAAGGTTGGCCTGGAGATTGGCCGGAATGGGGAGTTTGCCGATCTTGCCCGATCGTGAAACCCGAGATTACCCGACCGGGCAATCCGTGATTGAATGATGGGCAAGCTTTCGTTAGAGTAAACCTATAGCTAGCGCTTTGCACCTTCAAGGAGTAGAAGCGGATTCTGGTAAATATCGTTATGACCCGCGATTACTACGAAGTTCTCGGCGTTGGCAAAAACGCTGATAAAGATGAGATTAAACGTGCATATCGCCGCTTGGCCCGGAAGTACCACCCCGATGTCAATAAGGAGCCGGAGGCGGAGGACCGCTTCAAGGAAGTGAGCCGCGCCTATGAGGTTCTCTCGGAGCCAGAAACGCGAGCCCGCTACGATCGCTTCGGGGAAGCGGGGGTATCCGGCGCGGCGGGCGCGGCGGGGTTCCAGGATCTGGGCGACATGGGCGGCTTTGCCGATATTTTTGAGAGTTTCTTCAGCGGCTTCGCCGGGGGCGGGGGCATGGGGGGCCAGCCCCGGCGACGCGGCCCCGTGCGTGGCGATGATTTGCGCCTAGATCTCAAGCTAGATTTCCGAGAAGCCATCTTTGGGGGCGAGAAGGAAATCCGCATCAACCACATGGAGACCTGTGGCACCTGTGAGGGCAGCGGCGCAAAGCCGGGAACCCGTCCCCAAACTTGCGGTACCTGCGGTGGGTCAGGCCAGGTGCGACGGGCCACCCGCACCCCCTTTGGCAGCTTTACCCAGGTCTCCGTTTGTCCCACCTGTGGCGGCCAGGGCCAGGTCATTGAAGATAAATGTGACGACTGTGGCGGGTCCGGCCAAAAGCAGGTCAAGAAGAAACTGAAAATTACGATCCCAGCTGGGGTCGATAGTGGGACCCGGCTGCGGGTCTCCGGTGAAGGAGACGCGGGCCAGCGCAGCGGCCCGTCGGGTGACCTGTATGTCTACCTCTTCGTCAATGAGGACTCGGAATTTGAGCGCGAAGGCATCAATATCCTGTCCGACATTAAGATTAGCTATCTCCAGGCCATCCTCGGCTGTCAGATTGAGGTGTCCACGGTGGATGGTGACCAGGAATTGGCTATTCCTGCCGGCACCCAGCCCGGAACAGTTTTAACCCTGGAAGGACGCGGTGTTCCCCGGTTAGGTAATCCCGTGAGTCGGGGGGATCATCTGATTACGGTCCAGGTGGACATTCCCACACGCCTCTCGTCCCAAGAGCGGGAGCTGCTAACGAAGTTGGCGGAAGTCCGGGGCGATCGCCTCGGCAAAGGCGGGAGTAAAGAGGGACTATTTGGGAAACTGTTTCCATGAGCACTGAGATGCACACTGGGGCAAATTCCAGAGAGACAAACACACCGGAAGTCCTGGATTTGCGGGGAACTCCCTGCCCCATTAATTTCATCCGCACCAAGCTCAAACTGCAGCAATTGGTGCCGGGCACCCTGCTGGAGGTGTGGTTAGACGGGGGTGAACCGATCGAGCAAGTCCCCGATAGCTTAGCCATGGAAGGCTACGGCATTGAAGCCCTGGAAGAGCGGGCTGACTTTTTTGCCCTACACGTGCGACAGGAGCCTTGAGGGATCCAGCCGATCGCCCCAGGGTAACCGCTCCCCTGGTGGGAACGGTGGTTGCGGTCCAGGCCAACTACTACCAAGTGCGCCTAGACCAGCCCCTAGCCCCAGATCTAGACCCCACAGCGGCTACGCTTGCATCCCCAGCGGCCACCCCACCCCTTACCGCCGCCCCAACCCAACCCGCAGCCCAACCCGAGACCCAGGCCAAGACCCTCCTCTGTACCCGTCGATCGCGCCTGAAAAAGCTGGGGCAACGGGTGATGGTGGGCGATCGGGTCCAGGTGGAGGAGGCGGACTGGCAGGGGCAGCGCGGCGCGATCGGGGCGGTGCTACCCCGGAGTAGCCGCATCGATCGGCCCCCCATGGCCAACGCCGATCATCTCCTCCTGGTCTTTGCCCTCGCGGAACCGACCCTAGATCCCCACCAACTGACCCGCTTTTTAGTCAAGGCCGAGTCCACTGGCTTACCCGTCACCCTAGCCCTGAGCAAACGCGATCTACTCTCACCAACGGACCAAAGGACCTGGGCACAGCGGCTACACCACTGGGGCTACCATTCCCACCTCTTTAGTCTCTATCAACCCACCAGCCTGGATCCACTCCTGGCCGATCTGCGGCAACGGGTCACGATTGTGGCCGGCCCCTCGGGTGTGGGCAAATCCAGCTTGATCAATGCCTTAATTCCTGACCTGGATCTGCGGGTGGGAGCAGTATCAGGGAAGCTGGGGCGCGGTCGCCACACCACGCGCCATGTGGAGTTGTTTAATTTAGCCCAGGGCGGATTACTGGCGGATAGTCCCGGTTTTAATCAACCAGACCTCAGTTGTGCCCCCGGTGAATTGGGCCAGTATTTTCCAGAAATTCGCCAGCGACTCCAGCAGCAGCCTTGCCAGTTCAGTGACTGCCTCCACGGGGATGAACCGGGGTGTGGGGTGCGAGGCCAGTGGGAGCGTTACGCCCACTACCTGACGTTGTTAGAGGAAGTCCAGGCCCAGGCCCGGGTGCTGGAGCAGTCACGGGATCCTGAGGCCGTGGTCAAACGGAAAGTGCAACGATCGGGTCAAGTCAACTACGAGCCCCGTCTCGCCCAGAAAAAATACCGACAGCCCTCCCGCCGTGCCCAACGCCAGTCTCTCCACACCCTCACCGGTTCGCCGGGGGACTGGACGGAGGAGAATGGGGACGAAATGGACTGAACCCACCGCAACAGTCCCAAGCACAAGGGTCAGTTCAGCAAAATTAGGGGTATGGCGATCGACTGCACCGCCCCCCCAATCCATCGAGGCATCCTGTCATCTTCTGTCTTTAAGCCCATGCCCCAATCTCCCCCCTCTTTACCCCTGATCCTTGGCGTTACCGGTGCGTCGGGCTTAATTTATGCCGTGCGTGCCCTCAAATTTCTATTGGCGGCCCACTATTCCGTCCATGTGGTGGCCTCCAAAGCCACGGCCCTGGTCTGGCAAGCAGAAACCGGAATTCGGATGCCCTTGGAACCTGAGCAACAGGCCCAATTTTGGCGACACCAGGCCGAAGTTCCCGAGGGCGGCGAGTTAATCTGCCATGCCTGGGGCAACGTGGGGGCTAGTATTGCCAGTGGATCGTTTCGCACCTTGGGAATGGTGGTGATGCCCTGTAGCATGAGTACGGTGGGTAAGTTGGCCATGGGCCTCAGTTCGGATCTGTTGGAGCGAGCAGCGGATGTGCAGCTCAAGGAAGGTCGTCCCCTGGTCCTTGTCCCTCGGGAAACCCCCCTCAGTCTGATTCACCTGCGCAACCTTACCGCCTTAGCCGAAGCGGGGGCGCGGATTGTCCCGGCAATTCCGGCCTGGTATCACCAGCCCCAAACCATTGAAGATTTGGTGGATTTTGTGGTGGCCCGTGCCTTGGATCAAGTGCAAATTGATTGTGTTCCCCTCCGGCGCTGGTCCGGTCCCATTGGCGACGATGCGCCCTAGGAGGATCTTCATCAACTGAAGGGCACCTCGATTAATTGGGTTGCGCGGCTGCGCCCCGCAACCCAAACCAGATTTTGCGGTAGGCACTCCGGTGAAAATTTGAATTAATCGAGGTGCCCTGAAGAGAATCCGGGTGTATCCCACTTTCGCAGATTCACCCTCATCCCCCAGCCCCTTCTCCCAAGCCGGGAGAAGGGGAGTGAGACTTCTTAAAGTCCCTCTCCCGTTCTGGGAGAGGGATTTAGGGTGAGGGCC
>JAYKIB010000342.1:0-3408 GCA_035285005.1 Prochlorothrix sp. | reverse complement strand
TGTCTAGGTCCTCTTTAACACCCTCAAGAAAACCCGCGTCTCCGCTTCGCTTCCCTCAGGCGCTTTACTAATCTAACAACCCCCCCACTCAATTGTCAACACCCCTACCTGAACTTTTCCCGGGTTTACTCAAGCTAGATCTCTGAAGTCTTTGCAGAGACTGGATTTGAGCAAGCAAAAAATTTTTAAAATCTTTTTGGAGGCGGGGTCGATCTAGCAGATAGATGCCTGTTTTAAGTACAATTGAACTACTGCGGGAACAGGATTCAGACTCGAGAGAGCTAGAAGAGACGCAGAAGATTCTGTAGGGCACCTTGATTAATTGCGGCCTGTGGCCGGCGGCTGCGCCGCCGGCCACAACCCTGATTGTGCTGTGGACACCGTGGTAGACAGTTGGATTTTTCGAGGTGCCCTGTAGTGGGGTGAGAACGGGCCAGGTATATCCCGCCTGGTGACAGCCCAGCGGAAGCAATCCAGTGGAAGTAGGTTGGGGTTACATACGTGGGCTATGCGTGGGCACCTCAATTCATTCAAATTTTGAGGGAGGGACCCACGCAAGAGTCAGGGGTGTGGTGTGCCCAGGTGAGGATGTGGAGGAGGGGGCAGGAATGGGGGGTGCTGGGGAGAGAGGAGCGAGTTTGGGTGTAGGGTAGGAAGTGGTTGTGTTGGCCTGGGTGTCAGGCAAAGCAAGGGCTTATGAATTTTCAGTCGGTGATTGCTGCGTTACATGAGTTTTGGGGGCAGCAGGGGTGTTTGATCCTTCAGCCCTACGATACGGAGAAGGGGGCAGGAACCATGAGTCCCCACACGTTCTTACGGGCGATCGGACCGGAACCATGGTCGGTGGCCTATGCAGAACCGTGCCGGCGACCGACGGATGGCCGCTATGGGGAAAACCCCAACCGCTGCCAGCACTACTATCAGTATCAAGTGCTCATCAAACCGTCACCGGAGAATATCCAGGACCTCTATCTAGAGTCCCTGCGGGTGTTGGGGATCCAGCCAGAGGATCATGATGTGCGATTTGTGGAGGATAACTGGGAGTCGCCAACGTTGGGGGCCTGGGGCGTGGGCTGGGAAGTGTGGCTCGATGGAATGGAAGTGACGCAGTTTACCTATTTCCAGCAGTGTGGGGGGATTGATTGTCGTCCTGTGGCGATCGAGATTACCTATGGTCTAGAGCGGCTGGTGATGTATCTCCAGAATGTGGAAGCTTTCACGAAGATTGCTTGGAACGACGACATTTCCTATGGGGATATTTTTCTTCAGGGAGAGATTGAACAGTGCCGCTATAACTTTGAGGCATCCAATCCGGAGTTGCTGTTTCAGTTGTTTGGCCTCTATGAGCAGGAGGCACAGCGGCTAATTGAGGCGGGGTTAGTGATGCCAAGTCTGGATTATGTGCTGAAGTGTTCCCACAGCTTCAATTTGTTGGATGCGCGGGGCGTAATTGCGGTGACGGAGCGCACCCGCTATATCGGACGGATTAGGGACATGGCCCGACAGGTGGCCCATCTTTACCGGGCGCAGCGGGAGTCGCTAGGCTTCCCGTTGTTACCGACGGAGGTGGCCACGGAGGTGGCGGCCTAGGCCATGTTCCAAGCAACACGTCGCCGCCTGGCATTGTGGTATACGACGCTCACTGCGGTGTTGCTGCTGCTCTTTGCGGTGAGCTTCTATTTCTATGTGCGCCATACGTTGATTGAGCGGATTGATGACACCTTGAGTCATGTGGCAGAGGTGGTGGAGCGATCGCTGGTGATTGAACCTGCTCCCGATGGGCTGATTTGGATGCTGGATGGCCAGGTTTCACAGCAGGTTAATGTGGAGGCCAGTTTTCGCAATAATATTTTGTTTGCAAATGATGACGACCACATTGATTTGGAGTGGTTTAACAATCAGGGCAAACTGCTGTGGTCTACTTTTTCCGAACCCCTGGCATTGCCACTGCATCGGGAAAATCGGTGGCTGGTGAGCGATCGACACAAGGGGGAGACGGTGACAATTCAGCCCGGTCCCTATGGGGAGGAGGCGCTGCTGCGGCAGATGACGGTTTCGGTGCAAATTGGGCGGCAGGTGTTGGGATATCTGCGGGTGAGCCATCCCTGGTTTGAGGTGACGAAGCCAACACAACAGTTGGTGTGGGATTTGGCGGCGGGGCTGGTGCTGGTGTTGGGAGCGGTGACGGCAACGGGCTGGTTTCTGTCGGGGTTGGCGATGCGTCCGGTGCAGGAATCCTATCAGCGGCTCAGGCAGTTTACAGCGGATGCGTCCCATGAGCTGCGCAATCCGATCGCGATTATCCAAACTAATATTCAGGCAACGTTGGCGGATCCGGTGGCGGATGCCCACCTACAACAGCAGTTGCAGGTGGTGGAGCGATTGACCCGCAGGCTGGGGCGGCTAGTGGATGACTTACTGTTTTTGGCGCGACAGGATAGCGGAATTTTGCAAACACCGTGGGGGTGGGTTGAATTGGAGGGGTTACTGCTGGAGGTGGTGGAAGAGCAAACGGCCAATGCGAGCGATCGGGGGGTGCAACTGACGATCGAGTTACCTGAGACTGAGCTGATAACTAGGGAAACGTCTAGCCAAGGGAGAGAATACGCCGCCGATCGCCAACCCGATCCTGAACAGACAACCCAAGCCCCTTTCCTGTCCCAAGGCTCCCTGGACTCACCCCACTTGGGCACATCCAGAGCCAAGACCACGCATCCAGCCCCCCTGGACTTCCAAGCCGATGCCCCAAGCCCCACGGAAAGCCAGGGTTTAAAGCCATATGGATCGAACCACGGTTCAGGCCCAGGGCAGGTTCCGGAACAGGACAGTCCTGGAACGCTCAAGAACTTAGAGGCGATCGAAGACCTAGAGATGGTCGAGGTTCAAATTCAGGGCGATCGGGAGCAGTTGGCGCGTCTTTTTACAAATTTGATTAGCAATGGCCTGCAATACACCCCTGCTGGTGGACAGGTTCAAGTGGCGTTACAGCGGGCTCTGCCCCTCACGGTGCGGGGCAAACTGATTCCCAGCTGGTCGGTGACGGTCACGGATACGGGGTCGGGAATTGCTCCAGAGGATTTACCCCATGTGTTCGATCGATTCTATCGGGCCGATCCCGCCCGTAGTCATCAGCAAACCCAGGGATCGGGCTTAGGGTTGGCGATCGTGGCGGCCATTGTCCAGGCTCACCAGGGTCAAGTTGAAGTGCGCAGTACACTCAATCAGGGCACCTGTTTTACGGTGACCTTGCCCACGCAGCCCCCCCTGCCAACCCACCTCTCTCCAGGCGGAGACATTCCAGGGCACCTCGATTAATTGTGGTGGGGGGCGTCGCCGCCCCCCCCAACCCCGATTCTTACGGATGTGAGAGGCCGAAAAAAGAGATACCCCGCCACACCCAGTCGCTCG
>JAYKIB010000341.1:0-55718 GCA_035285005.1 Prochlorothrix sp. | reverse complement strand
ATTGGGAAATTGTCCACCACCCCCCTGGGGGTGTCAACAATACAAAGATTCTATAGGGCACCTCGAAAAATCAAAGTTTTTGCCCAGTGACCCACCTCAGAAGGGGGTTTGGGGCGGGGGGGTGCGCCGCCCGCCACAATTAATCGAGGCGTCCTCAAGCAACTGGTCTAGGGGGGATGGGATCGGTGATCCAGGCTAATAGGCTCCATCTCCCCGGATTACCACCCACATGGTCTTGAGCAGAATATATAAATCGAGCCAGACGGACCAGTTGCGCACATAATATGCATCCAGGTTCACGCGTTCTTGATAGGTAATGTTGTTACGTCCAGATACTTGCCATAGGCCGGTAATTCCTGGCAAAACCCGCGTGTAAAGCTCAAACTTCTCGGCATAGTTTTCCACTTCCTCCCGCACGATCGGTCGAGGCCCCACTAAGCTCATTTCCCGGCGCAGTACATTCCAAATTTGAGGCAACTCATCTAAGCTACTGCGGCGTAGGAGTTTCCCAATGCGAGTAATGCGTGGATCCTCTTTAAGTTTGCGCTCCTGTTGCCAAATCTCGCGAGCTTCGGGGTGGGCTTGTAAATAATGCTGTAAAACCTCGTCGGCGTGGGGCACCATGGTGCGGAACTTCCAGGCTGTGAAGGGTTTACCATTGCGGCCAATGCGACGGTGGCCATAGAAAACGGGGCCGGGAGAGTCAATCCGGATGAGGAGGGCGAGGATGACTACCAGGGGCAAAATGGCGATCGTGACGAGAATGGCGATCGTCACTTCCAAGCACCATTTCATGAGGCGGGGACCGGGGAGCAATAACTGTTGCTTGACTTCCAGCCCTAGAACACCCGTGAGGTCTTTCGCTTCGACCCAGAGGGTCGAGAACCCGAACAGGTCAGGAATGATCAGCAAGTGGAGAAAGGTTTGGCCGTAGCGCTCAATGACTTCGAGCAAGCGATCGCGGTTCACCCCCGGCATAGCCACGATCGCGTAGGGAATATGGAGCCGACGTGCAAGACTGGGGGCTAGGGCTAGTTCACCGAGTACGGTGGTACCCTCCAGTTGGCCCCAGGTGTCTGGGTTATCGTCTAAAACGACAACGGGTTTGAGGCCCAGTCGAGGGTTCCGCTTCAGGGTGCGTACCACCATCTCGCCGGTGCGCCCTGCACCCATAACAATAACGGGGTAACCCCACCAGCCCAGTCGAGCGAACAGGCCGCGCACAATACTACGGTTGAGCAGCACTAGGGCGATCGATAGGATCCAGGCACTGACAAAGGCAGTTCGGGAATAAAGCTCCCCTTCACCGAACATGAAAATCACGGCCCCCAGGAAGAGGTAAATGAGGGTGGTGGCAAGGCTGACGGAACGGAGTTCATCCACGGGACTGAGGGCGACGCCGGGGTAGAGGCCCAAACTGCTATAAATGACGATGAATAGACCCAGTAAGGGCCAGAGTCGCCAGTAGAAGTCGGGCTTGAGCGTACCTCCGAGGAGTAAGCGTCCCCACACGCTGGTACTGACGGCGGCGGCCAAGGCGAGCAGATCAGACCCGATCAGGAGACCGATAGTGGGCCAGGGTCGGGTTGTGTTTTTGAGTGCAGCGATGGCAGGTCGCAAACTCCGCCGGACCCACAGGGTTTTAATCATGATACAGGCTCAATCTTTGCACTCAAAGGCAACACAGCATCCCCCGCCCCAGCGGAGGAGAAGGAGGAGTCAATTGTATAGCAGTTGCCCTGTTGCTTATAGCAATTGCATACGGGCACCTCGAAAAATCCAAGTTTTCATCTCGCGACCCACGCAAGAATCAGGGTCGGGTTGGGCGGCAAGGCCGCCCAACCCAATGAATTGAAATGCCCATAAGGGCACCTCAAAAAATTCAAATTTCGACCGCAGTGTCTACGACAGAGTCAGGGTTGTGGTAGGCGGCTTCGCCGCCTGCCATAATTAATCGAAGTGCCCATAGGTACACCGCATCTTGCAGATGTATCTGGTATGGTATTGGTCCCGCCAAGACGGGGCCAATTTCTGTTTTGTGGGTAGATTTCACTTGGGAACGGGCCAGAGGCTCACCCTACCACTGCCCTCCGGATGGATAGTCTGGAATGGCTATCCATCGGCAATAGTGAATCCACGAACCGGTTCCTTCGGATATGTCGCGGGTGCGATACACGGTTCATTGTGATGTGGTGGATTGTGATGTGGCGGTGATATGGCATTTGCCCTAGCCTATCACGCTTTTTGAGTACCCTGACTGCTTCATTGTGGCTGGACAGCGGTTCTAAGACCTGGATTAGGGGCCTAGGCCAGCGGTAACTCAATCTCAGGCCGGGTAAAGGGGAGTTCTTGGTTAATGGCTTCCATTTCCTGGGTTACGAGGGGGTTAACCTGCTGAAGGTGAGACCGCAGAATCTGGCCTAGGCGATCGTGGTAAAAGCGATGGAGACTGTGGTGGGGGGTGGCGGGGAAGCCCCGTCGCTTTTTGTGGGATCCCCCAGCGCCTGGATCAAAAATCTGGATGCCCCGATCGATCGCCCACTCGATCGGGGTGTAGTAACAGGCATTGAAATGCAAACAGTCAAAGTCCTGGAAACTTCCCCAATAGCGACCATAGAGCCGATCACCCTTATGGACGCAAAAGGACATACCCACGGGTTTGAGATCGCTGGGATCTGGGTCTACCACAGCCGGTTCCTGGCCATCCGTTGGGGTTTGGTTCTCGATCGCTGCCACCAACAGCAAACGATGGCGCAGACTGTGGTGCAGCTCCGCAAAAAATGCCTTGGTCAGATATTTGCTGCCCCACCAACCAAAGCGATCGCAATGGTGACTGTAAAAGCCATACATCTGATCGAGAAGGCGATGGGAAATCTGGTCCCCCGTGACGGTGGTGAGCTGGAGTCCCGCCTTGGCCATGGCCTTGCGCTCGCGCTTGATGTTGCGCCGTTGGTTGGCGTTGAACATCTGGAGGTAGTCATCAAAGGTGTGAAAGCCTTGGTTATGCCAGACCGAATTGTGGTGTAACCAGGGGATGAAGCCTAGGGATTCAAGGCGCGATCGCCAATCGGGATCCACGTAGAGAAAATGACAGCCCGAGAGATCATTGCGATCGCAGAAGTGATCGATCTCCGTCACCATGACTGGGGTCAGGACCGCTTCATCCTCCTCAGGATCCATGAGGAAACGGTAGCCCACCGCCGGTGTAAACGGGGACATCCCCAGAAGTTTGGGATAATAGTCCACTCCTAGGCGATGGGCCAAGTCGGCCCATTGATGATCAAACACAAACTCGCCATAGCTATGGGCTTTGAGGTACAGCGGAGCCGCCGCTACGAGGCGACGTGCTGAGGGAGAGCCCGCTTGAGGTGGATCTTCGCGCCAGACCACCAAATGGCAAGGTTGCCACCCCGATCGCCCCGTGGCACTGCCGGAACGCTCGATCGTATGGAGCCAATCCCACTCGAAAAAAGGACTGATCAAGGGTTGGGCCAAGGCATCCCACTGGTCGCGGGGAACTTCAGCCACCTGCTGAACCCAACTGAGAGTGTATCGAGGCTGCTGCAAGACTGACATGGTATTTTTTCGCAGGGGGCTTCGGGTGGGGTCGGAGATTGGCCAGTTGCTTAACTGTGAGCAACTCGGTTGGGGAACTGCCCCGTGTCACAATCAGGGTTGGCTTGGGCGACTCTGCCGCCCGTCATGACTACGTGAGGTCCCTGTCTGTTTCTTCGTTAAAGGGAAGTTCTAGCGTGACTGTGCCGGGTGAGCCTGCTTGATTGTAGCAAGGTTGTCTAGGGGCGGGGCAGACGGGTTGGATCCCATTGTTGAGAACCCAGAGTTTGAATCCCATGGTCAGGGTTGCTACCCCATGGCGATCGACCCGCCTAGATGATGGGAATCTCCGATTAAGCGGCCCCCGTGCAGCGCTTCCCGCGAGTGATTTATCCGGTGCTGTATATGCAAACGCCCAGCTTTCAGCTATGCTAGATCCCTGTGGGATTTCTGTGGCTATCTCAAAGGCCCGCTTAGAGACAGGGAGGAAAATCTGTGGCAAAAAATAATGCACAACCATCCCCAGAGGGTGGAACGGACTCCGTCACATCAGCCGATACGGATGCGGTCTCCTCGGGTGCAGCCCAGGGAGTAGACGCTGCGGCGACCAACCAAGCGAATCAAGAGGCAGCGGAAGCGAGCGGTCCAGCCCTTCGATCGCGGAAGCGGGATTTGGCAACGCCCGAAGAAAAATTTAGTCTGGTCACTTTTGCTAAAGGCACTAAAGAGGAGCTCTCTAAAATTGTGTGGCCGACTCGCCAGCAATTGATTAGTGAGTCGGCTGCGGTGCTGCTGATGGTGAGCCTGTCAGCCACGGTAGTTTACCTAGTTGATAACCTCTTCAGTTGGGCAGCGCGTCAGGTATTTGGATAATGGCCACGAATGAACCCCTGGATTTATCCCACACTGCCGACGAACCGATGGGAGAAGTTCAGTCGGCCATGGAGGCGGCCTCCCGTTGGTATGCGGTGCAGGTGGCTTCGGGCTGCGAGAAGCGAGTCAAGCTCAACATTGAGCATCGCATCCAAACCTTGGACGTGGCCAATCGAATTTTGCAGGTGGAAATCCCCCAAACTCCGACGGTCAAGCTGAAGAAAGACGGATCCCGCCAGACCATTGATGAGAAAACCTTCCCGGGTTATGTGTTGATTCGCATGGTCCTGGATGAAGATACGTGGCAGGTGATCAAAAATACACCTAACGTTATCAACTTTGTGGGGGCTGAACAAAAGTCAAAGGCTGGCAGCCGAGGACGGGGACACGTCAAGCCGATGCCCTTGACCCGATCGGAGGTGCAGCGAATCTTTAAGCGGTCTGAAGAACAAAAAACCGTTGTCAAAGTGGATATGGACGAGGGTGATAGCATCCTGGTGCTGTCGGGTCCATTTAAAGACTTTGAAGGAACGGTGATTGAAGTCAGCCCGGAACGCAGTAAACTGAAAGCCCTGCTCTCTATTTTTGGCCGGGATACTCCGGTGGAACTAGAGTTTAACCAGGTGAAAAAGCAGTCCTAACGAGTCCTAAGGGACGATCTATTTTAACGAGGGAACAAAAGTCGCAATGGCGAAGAAAGTAGTCGCACTGATTAAGTTGGCGCTCCCGGCGGGGAAAGCTAACCCTGCTCCTCCCGTGGGTCCGGCCCTGGGTCAGCATGGGGTCAATATTATGGCCTTTTGTAAGGAGTACAATGCCCGCACTGCGGAACAGGCGGGACTGGTGATTCCGGTGGAAATTTCGGTGTTTGAAGACCGGAGCTTCACCTTCATTCTCAAAACTCCGCCTGCCTCGGTATTGATCACCAAGGCCGCAGGGATTGAGAAGGGATCGGGTCAACCCAACAAGACTAAGGTGGGTTCCATTACTCGGGCCCAGTTGCAGGAAATTGCCCAAACGAAAATGCCTGACCTGAATGCGCGGGATATTGAAGCGGCCATGCGCATTGTTGAAGGTACGGCTAAAAACATGGGTGTGACCATCCAAGACTAGGCATCGCCAACCAGGGTTGAGCGTGCTCAGGTTATGTTTTAGCTCAATGTGACAATAACTTAGGCTCTGATTAGGCGCCGATCGAGCTTCATCTGTTCGATCTGATTTGCAAGTTCTGATGTATCTGCAAGTCCTCAAAGCCTCAGTTTTCATTTAGGTCAATCTCGGGCGAATGTTCGGCCAGTTTGATTTAGACGAGCTAGATCTCGGTGATTTAAATCGATTTCTGCCTTGGAGCCATGACTTGTGTGAGGTCTGGTACCCGTTAGCGGGCATTAAATTTCCATGGAATCGAAGACCGCGATCGATTCATGTTACGATTGTAAACCTTGCCACGATCGGGGGAGAAGCTAAGCTTCGATCGCACCCCATAACACTATGACTAAGAAAATTTCTCGACGACTGCGCGAACTCCAAGCCAAAGTGGAGCAGCGTGCCTACGACCCCCTAGAGGCTCTCACCCTGCTAAAGGAAACGGCTACCGCCAAGTTCCCAGAGTCAGCAGAAGCCCATATTCGCTTGGGAATCGACCCCAAGTATACGGATCAGCAATTACGAACCACGGTTGCCCTGCCCAAGGGAACTGGCCAAAGCATTCGAGTTGCAGTTTTGGCCCGAGGGGAGAAAGTGGCTGAAGCCACGGCAGCAGGAGCGGACCTCGCCGGATCGGAAGAATTAATCCAGGAAATCCAGGGCGGGATGCTCGATTTTGATCTCCTGATTGCAACCCCGGATATGATGAAGGACATTGCCAAGCTTGGACGCTTGCTGGGTCCTCGAGGGTTGATGCCTTCGCCCAAGGGGGGAACCGTTACCTATGATTTGGCCCAAGCCATTGGGGAGTTCAAAGCTGGTAAGCTGGAATTCCGGGCCGATCGTACCGGAATTGTCCATGTCCTCTTTGGGAAAGCTGGGTTTGCGGCGGACGACCTGCTGGCGAACTTAAAGGCGCTGCAGGAATGTATTGATCGCAACCGTCCCTCCGGTGCTAAGGGTCGTTACTGGCGTAGTATGTTTGTCTCCGCCACCATGGGACCCTCCATCGAAGTGGATATTTCCACCCTGCGGGATCTAAAGCTGGGCGAAGAATAATCCCTAGTTTTGTTGAGACCGACCTCATAAAACGGTTTAACGACGTTTTAACCAGGAATTTTAAGTATTGCCAAAACCCACAACTGCATAGAGCAAGACCCAAGACAGCAGGCTGGGCTGGGAAACATCCCGTTTCCCGTGGTTCCAGAAGTCCCTGCCGAGGTTATGCGATCGTTGCACCGAATTCCGTGCCCTTCATAGCGGAATTCTAAGGTCTGCAGTTGCCTAAACCTCGGGATTCCAACCGAGGTTTTTGTTTGGCTCTAAGTTTGGCGCTCAATCCCCATAAAAGGAGGTGATGACGATGGGAAGAAGCCCCGAAAACAAGCGACAGATTGTCGCGGATCTCAAAGCCCAGTTGGAGCAAGCCCAACTGACGATCGTGATCGACTATGCCGGTTTAACCGTCGCGGAAATCACGAAGTTACGGGACGACTTGCATCCCGTGGGTGCATCCTGCAAGGTGACCAAAAATACCTTGATGCGGATTGCGGTCCAGGACACTGAAACCTGGCAACCCATGGAGCAGTTTCTCCAGGGCACCAATGCATTTGTGCTCGTTCAAGATGACTTGCCGGGAGCGATTAAGGCATACCAGGCATTTCAGAAGGAGACCAAGAAAACCGCCGTTCGCGGTGGTGTCATGGAGGGTCAAGTTCTAAATGAGGAGCAAATTAAAGCTCTGACGGAACTGCCCACCAAAGAGGAACTGTACGCTCGGATTGCGGGCGGTATCAAGGCGATTCCCACCAAGTTGGCCGTTGGCACCAAGGCTGTGCCCACCAAGCTGGCCGTGGGAGTCAACGAGGTGCCCAGCAAACTGGCTCGTGCTCTCCAGGCAGTGGCCAACAAGGACGGAGATCAAGCTGCCTAAGGTGGCCTGACCCTTGTTTAAACTCTGTGATTCGATTAACTAACCCTTTACGACAGGAAACGCGCAATGTCTGCAAAAACCGACGAAATCTTAGAAGCTTTGAAATCCCTCAGCCTGCTGGAAGCCTCCGAGCTGGTGAAGCAGATTGAGGAGACCTTTGGTGTGGATGCTTCCGCTTCCGGTGGCGGCGGCATGATGATGATGGCCCCTGGCATGATGGGTGCTGCTGCCGGTGGTGCTGCTGAGCCTGAAGAAGAGAAGACCGAGTTTGATGTGGTGCTGGAAGAGGTGCCCGCTGACAAGAAGATTGCTGTTCTGAAGGTGGTCCGTGCTATTACGGGCTTGGGTCTGAAGGAAGCCAAGGAATTGGTGGAAGCTGCGCCCAAGGCTCTCAAGGAAGCTGTGGCAAAGGATGCAGCCGAAGACATGAAGAAGCAACTGGAAGAGGCTGGTGCCAAGGTTTCAGTCAAGTAATTGCTGTTGGGCACCTCGATTCATGCAAATTTTCATCGGAGTGCCTACCGCAGAATAAGGGTTGGGTTGGGCGGCAAAGCCGTCCGGCCCAATTAATCCAGGTACCCTATTCAAGCTAGGGGGAACCGATCGTCCCTCAGACGGCTATCTCGGCAACCCCACCCCCAAAGGCTCCCTCCAAAGAGGGAGCTTTTTTTGCAGTTGCTGGCACTGGGCAATGGCCAAAGATTTGTCCGAGAGCCGGCTGGGGTGCTCTATACTTTGAGGTGTCCTATACTTGACTGAAGTGAAGGGCTACACAGCTTGCCCCCAGACCCGATAACACGACAGCACTATGGCACAACATCTTAAGCGGTGGGAGTCCCCCCGTCGATCGGGGCGCAACCACAAGGGACGTGGCGGATCTGCCCGTCAGCGCCAGCGGAAACAACAACTTAAGCAACTACGGCAGCGCCTGAAGGATTCCTCTGGTCCTCTGCCGGGTTCATCCCCTAGAGAAGCTTCGGCTTCTCTTTTTTTATGCCAAGGGTTATGGCACGGGAGGATACCGCGAACACTGCCAACGGTCGTCCCGTAATCCATGGCAGCAGCAGATGTGGGGGGTGGTAGTTCTTGGAACTCTTGAAATTTGAAACCCTTGGACACTTCGATTAATACAGATTTTCACCGTAGTATCCACGGCAGAATAAGGGTTGGGTTGCGCGGCGAAGCCGCGTAACCCAATTAATCGAGGTGCCCCCTTGCAAATTACGTGGCTTTACTGACTTGCTGGGGTTTGGATTAGGCCTGTTGGGTCAATGAACCCGTGTCGGTGGCGAATCCACCCGCCACAGTCTCACCCTTAGCGAGGAGCCGCCCCTTGGTTTCCTTCCCCGTCGTGCTTTACCCTTAAGTGGCGAGGTACCTCGATTTTGCACTTTAGTCACTCACGACCATGGCGGGCACTGTAACTCTTCCCTCAACTTTTTTCCTGACAATCTTGCTTGCGGTGGGCTTGATGTTTTTCATCCGGGCTTCAATCAAGGAACGCATTGAAACGCTGGAATTTACCCTGGAACAGGATGTTACGACGATCGCGACCCAGTTTCAGCAGCATTTTCAGCAACGGGCCTATAAATTAGTGTCTGCGGATATGTCCCCGATTCCTGGGGAGGGGGCTTCTGGGGCTGCAGTTCCGAGCAGTGAGGTGACTGGGGCGATGGAAGATGCAACAACAGCGATGGCAGCAGAAACACCTGGGACTGAGCCGATCGCATCCGAGTCGATCGCCCCCGATCCGACCCAGACGAGTGATGGGATACCGGGATCCCAAACCCTCGTATTTGAAGGATTTGTCGCGCCGAGTTGGTTTTTAGCCATTTTCCTGACGGGTCTAGCCGCGATCGGGTTTCTCTGCATTTCCCTGGTGCTGGCCATCAGCGCCCCCAAACTGACAGTGTTGTGGTTTAGCTTGCCCTTACTCTCCCCCCTCGCCGGTGTGTTTTATTGGAAGGGAGCTAAACGACCGGAACGGGTGTCGCTGACGGTTGCTACGCGTGCGGGATCTGCCCATCCCCAGGTGAGCGTAACAGGGCATCGGGATGAATTGACAGCCCTACGGCAAGCGTTTCGGATTCCTCGATCGGAGTAAGTTAGGGCGCATTTCGTAATCTTGGGGCGAGGGCTACAAGCCCTCCCTTTCGAGCTTCTGGAACCCCGTATTCTCGCGGATATTGGCCACCTGTCGACCGTCCTCCCTAACCGTGACATGTGCTCGTCAAACTGGGTTGGGACGGCTTTGCTGCCCCAACCAAGAAACTGAGGGATCTCCAAATAAAAAGATCGTCAACGTCCTCAGGGGATCTCGCTGACGATCGTGCCTGTGTCATCCGTTTTTATAGTACACGAGTACTATATTTCTGGCAACTGTCTATAAAGGCCACCTGGATTAATTGTGGCAGGCGGCGAAGCCGCCTGCCACAACTCTGATTCTGCCGTGGGCCTGCGGTCGAAATTTGAATTTTTCGAGGAGCCCTGAAGCATAAATGGGGTGGGCGGGGCCTGGTGAACGGTGTTGTCCTATGCAGTGTGGCGGTACTTCCCAGGTAGATCGATCGCCTCAGACAGGTTACTGGGGCATCGGCCAGACATTATGGGGCTAGGGATTCCTGCCCGGTGACGGTACTCCCTAGATGAATCAATCGATGGATCGATAGCGGGGCCGATCGCAACGGGGTAGCTGCCCTCGGTCAAGGTTTGCCCAAAAACCTGAACATTCCGCAGTGACCCCAACGGGCGCGACGGCTTGCCCAGCGGTGCTGCCTTCCTATTTCAGCACGGAGAATGGGCTGACGCGCCCCAGCCATCGGTCCCAGAGTGGGACCGGAAATTCAGGGAGATTTTGACGGGAATTTGCCATGGCCCGTCCCCCTCTGCGGTACCCTATAGGGTTAGGTAAGGTGACGAGTTTGCCAGTACTCCGTTGCTGAGAGTTGTGAACTGGCCCGGTCTGAACAATGGGGGCATTGCCTATCCCTGCCCGATCCATTGTTGGCCCTGATTGTTGGCCATTGTTGGCTCCCCGAGGCTTCAAACCCCTCAGGTTCAAAACTATCCACCTTTAATCTTATGAAATTTCTAATTCGTCTATCTGCTGCCGTTGTTTTCGGCCTTAGCCTCGTCTTTGGTTTTGGTTCTACCCCTGCGGCTCAAGCCCTGACCCTGCCCACCCTGACCCAAGCTCCCCTTGTAATGGCAGATGTGAACAACGCTGCTGATGCCAAGCTGGGTGAAATCGGCGGTAAGCTGGACCTCAATAACTCTGCTGTACGTTTGTTCCGCCGCTTTCCCGGCATGTATCCTACCCTGGCCGGTAAAATCATCCAAAATGCGCCCTACCAGTCCGTGGATGATGTCTTCAGCATCCCTGGCTTAAGCGATACCCAGAAGGCCACCCTAGAAAAGTATAAGAATGACTTTACGGTCACTGCTCCTAGCAATGCCTTCACCAGTGGCTACGATCGCTTTAACAACGGTGTTTACCAATAACTGCTTTAACAGCTTTGATGTCGTGATGTGTCGGGTGAAGCGTTGATCCCTTGGAACTGACGGTTGCAGGTTTATATCAACCCTGCATTGACTGGGTCAGGCGTCGAAGGTTCAACTGTAGGTTGGTTTGATGATTGCGTCACCCCAGTGGGGAAGTCGTATTGTTGAGGTTCCTCAACCTAATCTATAGGTCTTCAATCGACAACTAAATTTTCAACAGAACCGTAGGGTGGGCATTTGCTCACCCTCTTTTCTTAGAGGATAGGGCACCTCGATTAATCCAAATTTTTGTCCTGTGATCCACGCAAGAGTCAGGGTCGTGGCGTGCGGCTTCGCCGCACGCCACAATAATCGAGGTGCCCGATATTTATAAATCTAAGAGAATCCCTTCTCCCCCCCTTATTAAGGGAGGATGGCCTTTTTTCCCTGTCAAAAGGGGGATTGAGGGGGATTCTGCAGGGGCCTATAGTCCTGAGCTGAAGTTTCCAAACATCCTCTTAGGGTGAGTCCGACTGAGTCGGTCTCCATCTCCCAAGTGCCAATTCCCGTGAGTGCTAAATTCTGTGACTGAGTTTCATTTTCGATCGGTTGACTCTGGCCTCGCGCCTGAACCTTTGCCACGATCGCAGGATCGGGTTGCCAGTGTCCTGGGCGAGGACGTGGAAACAGGCGCGGAAGCGGAGCGGTTGGATGGGCGGTTTGATGTGATTATCGTGGGGGCCGGGGCAGCGGGATTGTATGCGGCTTTGGAGCTTCCGGTGACCTGGCAGGTGGCGCTGATTACTAAGGATGACATGACCCGATCGGCCAGTGATTGGGCCCAGGGAGGGATTGCGGCGGTGGTCTCCTCCGATGACTCCCCGGAGTTGCATATTCAGGATACGTTGAAGGCTGGGGCAGGGCTGTGCGATCCGGTGGCGGTGGAGTTTTTGGTTTACCAGGCCCAGGACTGTGTGGAGTCCCTGGTGGAGTTGGGGGTTGCCTTCGATCGCCGGGGGACCGCCCTGGCCCTAACGCGCGAGGCGGCCCATTCTCGGGCCCGAGTCCTCCATGCCGCCGACACCACAGGACGGGCCGTGGTCACCACCCTGATGGAGCAAGTCCAGCAACGTCCCAATATTACGGTTTTAGCCCAAAGCTTAGTGCTAGATCTGTGGCTGACAGGGACGGGAGCCGATCGTCGCTGCCAAGGGGTGCAGGTGTTGGTTAACCAGCAGGTACAGTGGTTGCGAGCTGGGGCGGTGGTTCTGGCCACGGGAGGAGGGGGACAGGTGTTTGCCCACACCACAAATCCGCTCCTGAGCACGGGGGATGGGGTGGCCATTGGCCACCGGGCCGGTGCCCTACTGCGGGATTTAGAGTTTTTTCAATTTCATCCCACAGCCCTGATGCACCCGGAAGCGGCCTGTTTTCTCATTAGTGAGGCGGTGCGGGGAGAGGGAGCCCAGGTGCGGGATGCCCAGGGCGATCGATTTCTGTTCCGCTATCACCCCGATGGAGAGCTAGCCCCCCGGGATGTGGTCAGTCGGGCAATTTTCCAGCATTTACAAATCTTGGGTACTCCCCAAGGCCATGTGTTTTTGGACCTGCGATCGATTGATCCCGATCGGGTGCGCTACCGCTTCCCCAATATTATTCAAGTCTGCCAACACTGGGGGATCGACCTCTTTCAGGAGCCGATTCCGGTGGCCCCGGCTGCCCATTACTGGATGGGAGGGGTGGCGACGGATCTTCAGGGCCAAACCTCGATCGCGGGCCTTTATGCGGTGGGAGAGGTGGCCAGCACCGGCGTACATGGGGCCAATCGCTTGGCCAGTAATTCCCTGTTGGAGTGTCTCGTTTTTGGGTGCCAGCTTCAGCACCTTTCCCTACCTGAACCCTGTCCCCCTCCGCTGGAGTCTCCGCCCCCCCAGGTGCTGGACTTACACCACTGGGATGGGGAGTTAGCCTGGATGCAAGAGATTCGCCAGGCGCTGCCCCAGTGCATTTGGCAAAGTGCGGGGATCTGCCGCGAAGCAGCTGCCTTGGACGCGGCCATTACGCAGGTGGAGACATGGCGATCGGCCTGGGTGAACCTGGGCTTGAGTCGTGCTTTTGCTGCCATTGCCCCCGGTCAAGCGGTGACGATTGGGGTGGGTCCGGCCCATGATGTTTTGCGCCAGTGGGGAGAATTGGGAAGTTTGCTCGATATTGGTATCCTAATCCTCAAAAGTGCTGCTTTTCGCCAGGAAAGTCGAGGAGGTCACCACCGGCTTGACTATCCTGACAGCCAGGACTCCTGGCAAGTTCACACGTTGGTTCAGGGCGATCGATGGTTTCGCTCGGATCCGATCGTGCCGTCCTCCCCATCCTAGGGGCGTGCGTATCGATGGAAAGGCTATGCCAGGAGGTTCCCCTGAAGCCCCAATCCTGAAACTTCCTGGTGTTTTCGGGGGAAGGGGGAGCGGATTCATGGCATGATGTGAACTCCTAAGCGACTGACATCCGCCATTGACACCGCTGCGGTTTCCATGTCGAGTCCGTTTCGAGTTGATTTCAAATCTGTACTGCTATGGATGTCATTCCCGCCATTGATCTCCTGGACGGCAAATGCGTTCGTCTCTATCAGGGAGACTATGACCAGGCCCAAACCTTTAGTGAAGATCCCGTCACGGTGGCCCAGCAGTGGCAGGCCCAGGGTGCTCCTCGCCTCCATGTGGTTGACCTTGACGGCGCTAAGGCCGGACATCCCGTGAACCAGAGCGTCATTGGGGCGATTGTGCGTGCCTTGGATATCCCGGTGCAAGTGGGGGGTGGACTGCGCGATCAAGCGAGTGTGGCTGCCCTGATGGCCCAGGGGGTCGATCGGGCAATCCTGGGGACGGTGGCCGTGGAACAGCCGGAGCTAGTCACCCAACTGTGTGCGGCCTTCCCGGGGCAGATTGCGGTGGGGATCGATGCCCGTAACGGTCAAGTGGCCACTAAAGGATGGTTAGAAACCTCCAGTGTGTCGGCTCTCGACTTGGCGCAGCGCATGGAAGCCCAGGGGGTGAGCACGATTATTTATACCGATATTCAGCGAGATGGCACCCTTCAAGGTCCCAATATTCCTGCATTGCGAGACTTGGCCTCGGTACTCTCGATTCCCGTGATTGCTTCGGGTGGGGTTAGTAGTGTGAGTGACCTCCTGAGCCTCACGGCCCTGGAGGGGATGGGAGTCACCGGCGCAATTGTCGGGCGTGCGATCTACACAGGGGATGTAAAACTGGTGGAGGCCGTGAAAGCTGTGGGGTCAGGACGCTGGCAAGATGTGTCGCCCACATCCGGTCCGACCCTGGCCTAGGGGTTGTCATCACTTAACCCCGGACTGGCCTCAGAATTCGGGACACAGCCCCCATTCCACACCACTGGGGTTGGGCGTGTCATTCCGATATCGCACGGTTGTTACAGTGAATGGATGACACGCCCTAGGGAGAGTTCCCCAGCACGAGGGGAACTCTCGGCATTCCTTGGTCTCAACCCATTGGTCCATGGCCAGATGAGGGGTTGAGCGTTTTAGATGAGCGTTTTAGTTGTTGAGCTTTAGCCTTCACGATCGATCCCTATGACCTTGCCCTCTTCCCCGGAACCGTTCAGTTCTTCGGTGCCCAAACCTCCGACCCCAGAGTCCTGGTCGCCTGAATTTGCCGCGATCGCGGCGGAAGTGCGTCGCCTTGCCCAGCAATCCCAACAGAGCGTTGATGAAACCCTGGCCCTGCTGCGGTTGTTGGAAGCTCTGCACCGGGAAATTCGGACCACCACATTCCAGCGCCTGCTGCCCACCAACCGCCAAGCGTTGTACGCGCTCCTTCGCGAAATTGAGGCGGAAGGGGGATGGCCCTACATTTCGCGCATGTCCCTGCGATCGTTGTTTCGGTCTTTGCCGAGGGCCGATGATTCCGCTGAGTCCTAGGGTGTGTCATCAATTAACGATAGAAACCTTGCGGCATCAGAGTTCAGCGCGATAGCTGTCCAGTAATTAGGACCAAAGCAAGAGAGTCCTCCGCGCAGCGGAGGACTCTCTTGTTTCAGGAGACTCTAACGAACCTGTCTTCTACGATCGTCCTAGAAGAGAGTCCTAAAAACCGCCGGTGACACTTTCCAGCAAACTCCCCACATCCCCAAACTGATCCGAAGCCGACATTAACTCATCCACATTAATACGAGCATCCGTGGGGTACTGGTCCAGCAGTTCCAGAATCGTAAACTTATTGTCGTCCGCGAGGGACAGCAATAAAGCCCCACTGAGGGCTTGAGCCCCTGCTGAGTTGGCATTGCGAGGAGCAACAATCTTGCCCAATTGTTCGAGCACAGCCATGCCAGGTCTACTGCTGACAATACGGTAGGCTGTGACCAAATCAAACTCCACTTCATCCGTGAGGATACGAGCCACTGCTGCTGGATCCTGGCCTGCGAGTCTGAGAATCAGCTTCAACTCTCCGCTGGGTTCTCCGGTTTCGGCCAACTCCCGGAGTTGGGTCAGGGTAATCGATCGGTTAATTGGCCCCACAATAAAGGTCCAAGTTTCCGCCGATCGCGCTGGAGCGGCTCCCAACAGGCTTCCTAAGCTCACACCTAGACAGAGGGAGAGCTTGAGCACGGTTCGGCTAAAGAAAGTCATAGTCATGGTTGATTACAGCAACTCCAGTGGAAAAGCAGTCCATTACGCCGCAGTGTACACCCACAGCCGGGACTCTGGACAGCGTGGGCCACCCTTGGCCCCTCGGGGCTGTCATCCTGGAGTCCTGGAATGCCCTCAGTATTAGGGCTACAGCCCCTCAATCATCCACCAAGGGCGGCTGTGTCACGCTGATATCCAAAGGTCTCTACCGTGACGTGATGGCACACTTTAGGACGCGGATTCTCCCTCTTCCGTTCCAGGGCTGCGGGGGGGAACACTTTCACTCGGATGGGCTGTCCGGACTCGCACCGACTCACCATGGGAAAAGAGCCCTTCAGCTGTGGCTAGGGTTTGGATTGCCTGAGCTGTTTTGGCCAGGGATTGGGGGGAATACTGAATGAGGCTGGAGTGCTTGAGGAAGGTTTCCACGCCTAGGGCCGAGGCGTAGCGGGCGGAGCCGGAGGTGGGGAGAGTGTGGTTTGGACCCGCCAGGTAATCACCGACGGCTTCAGGGGTAGAGCTGCCCAGAAAAATCGCCCCGGCGTGGCGAATTTCGGAGATTAGATCCCAAGGCTCCTCAATCTCTAACTCCAGGTGCTCGGGTGCAAACTGGTTGGATAATTCTGCCGCTTCCTGGAGGGAGTTCACCACCACCACCAGGCCATAGTGGGCGATCGCCTTTTCGGTCAGCGTTCGCCGGGGGTGATTCTCCAACTGCTGCTCCACCTCTGTTGCCACTTGGCGGGCCAAGGTTGCATCGGTGGTAAGCAAAATTGCAGCGGCGAGGGTGTCGTGCTCCGCTTGGGCCAAGAGGTCGGCGGCCACCTGGATGGGGTCAGCATGGCGATCGGCAATGACCAGCACTTCCGAGGGACCCGCCAGGGAGTCGATGCCCACCGTGCCGTACACTTGCTTCTTGGCCAGGGTTACATAGAGGTTGCCCGGTCCCGAAATCACATCCACCTTGGGAATTGTAGCGGTGCCATAGGCCAGGGCGGCGATCGCCTGGGCGCCCCCAACCCGATAAATTTCCTCAATCCCGGCTTCCTGGGCGGCCACCAATACAGCGGGGTTAATCCCATTACCCTCGCCCGGTGGGGTCACCATGACCATTCGTTCTACCCCGGCAACCTGGGCCGGCACCGCATTCATCAGTACCGTACTGGGATAGGATGCCTTCCCACCGGGGACATACAGCCCCGCCCGATCGACTGGGGTATAGCGTTTCCCTAAAACCACCCCATCTTCACCAAACTCGACCCAGCTTTTGGGAACTCGCTGTTTGTGGAATGCCACAATATTGCGATGGGCGAGGCGAATGGCATCTAACAACTCCTTCGGGACCTGCTGGTAGGCTGCATCCAGTTCCGAACCACTGACCCGTAAATCTGCAGCGGTCAAAGAGACCCGATCGAATTCCTCCGTATAGGCAATGAGGGCCGCATCTCCCTGTCGCTTTACGGTTTGCAAAATCTCACGAACGGTTGCTTCTTTGTGAACCATGGACTCATCAAAGGTGCGGTCACAAATGCGTTTCAGTTCGGATTGGGCCTCAGACCAGTCAGTGACGATTCGCAGCATGGAGGTTGTCGTGCCAGTATCTATAGAGTGTGAGGGGGGATATCCAAACTAGCTTAGCTTGAATTTTCCCTCCCTTGCTAGGGTGCGGTTGGGGGTGGGGAGGGCTTGGATTCACAAGGCCTGTATTCACAAGGCCTGGATTCACGATTACTTTGCTCCCCGCTGTAATGACCTCTGTTTCCCTTGCGAGACAGGCTGAAACGTAAGACTGCCCGTGAGCTTCTCTTTGGGCCTTTCCGGATCGCTGGGGAGATCTTTGTCGATCCCTTGGAATTCCTTTGGGGCACCTCGAAAAATCAAAGCTCTTACCCCGTGACCCACGTCAGAATCAGGGTTGTGGCGTACGGCAAAGCCGTACGCCACCCTTAATCGAGGTGCCCATATCCTTGGAATCTTTTTATGGTTCTTGGACTCTCCTCGGATCCCTTGTAGCCTCGTTGCGGGCTGCTTGCGGGCTTGCGGGCTTGCGGGCTCCAGAGGGAATCTTCTCCCATCTCAGCTGTTCATTCAGGCTACCCATTCAGGTCACCCCGCCAGATTACCCATTCAAGCGGCCCACAATCCTGCCCGCCATGGGGACGGTCACCCCCTGCAAAAAATCTAGAACAACTTGACCATAAGCTGCTAGGATAGCTAGATGTGGAATTTTAGTCTTCAGCAAGCTGGATCTGACTACCGTGGCCAATATTAAATCTGCCATTAAGCGCGTTCAAATCGCAGAGCGTAACCGTCTTCGGAATAAATCTTACAAGTCTGCCATCAAAACCTTAACCAAAACCTACCTCGCTGCTGTCGAGGAGTATACTGCAAGCCCCAGCGATGACACCAAGAAAACGGTGCAAACTACCATGGCGGCAGCTTACAGCAAAATTGACAAAGCTGTGAAGCGGGGGGTGCTCCATCCCAACACCGGAGCAAATCGCAAAGCACGGATTGCCCGTGTTTTCCGGAAGCAAGTTGAACCCTACACCCCTGCAGAGTAGTCACGATTGGGACGTTGGGAATAGCCCAGTGGCTGAGAAGCGTGAGCATCGTGTACCGATTTGCCGTCCTAGACATTTTCGGTTAGCTCATGTCCCACTGCGGAGAACACGTCCATGCCCTCCCTGGCCAACAGCTGAACTCCGGTTCTGTTTCCCTTGGCACTGACAACTGCCCCAGCATCCTCCTCACCGAACTCTAGGACTAACCCGTGAGGAGTGTGTGCCTTTAGAGTTGGGTGCAGCCTCTCATCGGACAAGCTGGTCATGCGCTTAATTGACACCCATGTTCATCTTAACTTTCCGGTTTTCCAGGAAGATTTGACCGAGGTGGCGCAGCGTTGGCGCGATGCAGGCATTGCCTACCTCATCCATTCCTGCGTTGAACCCGGTGAGTTTGCGACGATCCAGAGCCTGAGCGATCGGTTTCCAGAGCTGTTCTTTGCCGTGGGCTTACATCCCCTTGACCTAGAGCATTGGACCCCAGATCTACCCGATCGTATCCAGACCTTGGCTGCATCGGACTCGCGGGTGGTGGCGATCGGTGAAATGGGACTGGACTTCTACAAGTCAGATCAAGCTGCCCTTCAGTACCAAGCCTTTGAAGCCCAATTGCACATCGCTAGAACCCTAGACTTGCCGGTGATTATCCACTGTCGGGAGGCAGCTGCTCCCATGGCAGACCTGCTTCGTCGCTTTTGGGCGGAGCAGGGGTCTGTGCGCGGGGTTATGCACTGTTGGGGCGGTTCGCCGGAGGAAACCCAATGGTTTTTGGATCTCGGGTTTTATATTAGCTTCAGCGGAACCGTTACCTTCAAAAAGGCTACCCAAATTCAGGCTTCAGCAGCCATGGTTCCGGCCGATCGTCTGTTGGTGGAAACCGACTGTCCCTTCCTGGCCCCGGTACCTAAACGTGGCAAACGCAATGAACCCGCCTTTGTGCGCCATGTGGCCACACGGGTGGCAGAACTGCGTCAAATCCCCCTGGAAACCCTAGCCGCCCAAACCTCTGCCAACGCCTGCCAACTGTTTCAGCTGCCTGTTGATCCCTCGGTGTCCCTGCCTGCCAATTCTGCCGTTCCTGCCTGAGCCTCATCCCTGAGGGTCGGGCCTGTGTATTGGAATTTGCTGGAACTGACCCAGGCCCAACGGTTCCGGACCAAGGTTACCGGTGGGCATAGGGGAACGGATGACCAGCGATCCGGTGACGGATTAGGTTGTGGGAGGTGAGTCTGTGGGAGGTGAGTTTATTGACTAGCGTTGCACCGAATAGCGTCACGCCGGGCTTTTGCTCCCTGTGTTTGCCTCCTAGGGCGAGGGAGGGATGGGACTCCAGCGGTCCCCAGACGATCCCTTCTCTCCGCAACATCTCAACGGTGACTGTCCTAGGAGACGCATCCATGCTCCTATTGCAGGCTGAAACGCCCCCAGCGCCCCAGCGCTCCCTAATTCCTAGTTCATCCATCTTTGCCAGGGCTTCAGTCTCTCCCTTGAGGGGAATGCACCCCTGTCCCAGTGTTGACTCTCGCTGTTGACAACGACTCTGGATGCTCCCGCTCTGAATCCATCCTTCAGCCTTGGGTTAGCATCCGCAGCTCCGTGTTCTATCTGTGCCCCAGCTTCCCCCTAGGGTGCCCACTTCTGAAGCTAGGTTTATCTGAGGAAACCCATGACTACGCAACCGACGATCGCCCCTTCTTCTTTTACCCTGCCTGATTTAGTCGAAATTCAGCGGTCTAGTTTCCGTTGGTTTTTGGAAGAGGGCCTCATTGAAGAGCTTGAGAGCTTCTCTCCTATTTCCGATTATACAGGTAAGTTAGAACTCCACTTCCTTGGGAAAGATTATCGGCTCAAGAGCCCTAAATATGACGTAGCCGAAGCCAAGCGTCGTGACGGAACCTATGCGGTGCAGATGTATGTGCCCACCCGCTTGATTAACAAGGAAACGGGTGAAATTAAGGAGCAAGAGGTTTTTATTGGTGATCTGCCCCTCATGACCGATCGGGGAACCTTCATCATCAACGGTGCTGAGCGGGTCATTGTTAACCAGATTGTGCGCAGTCCAGGGGTTTACTACAAATCCGAGACCGATAAGAATGGCCGCCGCACCTACAACGCCAGCTTGATTCCCAACCGGGGGGCATGGCTCAAGTTTGAAACCGATAAAAATGGTTTAGTTTGGGTTCGGATCGACAAAACCCGGAAGCTGTCAGCCCAAGTTCTCCTGAAAGCTCTGGGGCTGACCACCAACGAGATCCGCGAAGCTCTGCGCCACCCCGAATACTTTGACAAGACGATCGAAAAAGAGGGGGAATATAGCGAAGACGAAGCCCTGATGGAGCTGTACCGGAAGCTGCGGCCCGGTGAGCCGCCCACGGTATCCGGCGGATCCCAGTTGCTCGAATCCCGTTTCTTTGATCCGAAGCGCTACGACCTGGGCAAGGTGGGCCGCTACAAGCTCAACAAAAAGCTCCACCTCAACGTGCCCGACACCACCCGGGTTTTGACCTCCCAGGATATTTTGGCGGCGATCGACTACCTCATTAACCTGGAATTTGACATTGGCAGCATTGACGACATCGACCACCTGGGAAATCGTCGGGTCCGGTCCGTGGGGGAACTGCTGCAAAACCAGGTGCGGGTTGGTCTCAACCGCCTCGAGCGCATTATTCGGGAGCGCATGACCGTATCCGATGCGGACTCGCTGACCCCCGCATCCCTGGTCAATCCCAAGCCCCTCGTGGCTGCCATTAAGGAGTTCTTCGGCTCCTCCCAATTGTCCCAGTTCATGGATCAGACCAATCCCCTGGCGGAGCTGACCCACAAACGTCGTTTGAGTGCCCTAGGTCCGGGGGGGCTGACGCGGGAGCGGGCCGGATTTGCGGTGCGGGATATTCACCCCTCCCACTATGGTCGCATTTGCCCGATTGAGACCCCGGAAGGCCCCAATGCTGGCCTGATCGGATCCCTGGCGACCCATGCCAAGGTGAACGACTACGGCTTTATCGAAACGCCTTTCTATAAGGTCGAAAATGGTCGGATCCGCTTCGATTTGTCAGCCCAATACATGACCGCTGATGAAGAGGATGATCTCCGGGTTGCTCCGGGCGATCTGTCCACCGACGAAACGGGCAAGATTCTGGGGGAAACAGTCCCGGTTCGTTACCGTCAAGCCTTTACCACAACGACTCCGGACCAGGTGGACTACGTGGCCGTATCCCCGGTGCAAATTATCTCCGTAGCCACCTCCTTGATTCCCTTCATTGAACACGACGATGCCAACCGGGCCTTGATGGGATCCAACATGCAACGGCAAGCTGTGCCCCTCCTGCGACCCGAGCGGCCCTTGGTGGGTACCGGGCTGGAGGCCCAAGCGGCCCGGGACTCCGGCATGGTCATTGTCAGTCGCACGGATGGGGTGGTCACCTATGTGGATGCGAATCAGGTGGTGGTGGAAGACACCGAGGGCAATACCCACGAGTACACGATCCAGAAATACCACCGTTCTAACCAGGACACCTGCCTCAATCAGCGTCCCCTGGCCTTTGAGGGGGATGAAGTGGTGGCGGGTCAGGTTTTGGCCGATGGGTCCGCCACTGAAGGGGGCGAATTGGCCCTGGGCCAGAACGTTTTGGTGGCCTACATGCCTTGGCAGGGCTACAACTACGAGGATGCCATCCTCATCAGCGAACGCCTGGTCCAGGATGATGTGTACACCTCAATTCACATTGAAAAGTACGAAATTGAAGCCCGCCAAACCAAGCTCGGTCCCGAGGAAATCACCCGCGAGATCCCCAACGTCGGAGAAGATGCCCTGCGCCACTTGGACGAGAACGGTATTATTCGCATTGGAGCCTGGGTGGATGCGGGCGATATCTTGGTCGGGAAGGTGACCCCCAAGGGAGAGTCGGACCAACCGCCGGAAGAAAAGCTACTGCGGGCCATTTTTGGTGAAAAGGCGCGGGATGTGCGGGATAACTCCCTGCGGGTGCCGAATGGTGAAAAGGGCCGTGTGGTGGATGTGCGAATCTTTACCCGGGAACAGGGCGATGAACTGCCGCCGGGGGCCAACATGGTGGTGCGGGTCTATGTGGCCCAGAAGCGCAAGATTCAGGTGGGGGACAAAATGGCTGGTCGCCACGGCAACAAGGGCATTATTTCCCGGATTCTGCCGATCGAAGACATGCCCTACCTCCCCGATGGCACCCCGTTGGACATCATCCTCAATCCCCTGGGGGTGCCCTCCCGGATGAACGTGGGCCAAATCTTTGAGTGCTTGCTGGGTTGGGCCGGGGAAAATCTAGCAACTCGCTTTAAGATCACGCCCTTTGACGAAATGTACGGGGCGGAAATCTCGCGGGAAACGGTCCACGGCAAGCTGGACAAGGCCCGCAAACGCAAGGGTAACTGGGTCTTTAACCCCGAGGATCCCGGCAAAATTCAGGTCTATGATGGCCGCACGGGAGAGCCCTTCGATCGTCCTGTGACCGTGGGTAAGGCGTACATGTTGAAGTTGGTCCACCTGGTGGACGACAAGATCCATGCCCGGTCCACGGGTCCCTACTCCCTGGTGACCCAGCAGCCCTTGGGGGGTAAAGCCCAGCAAGGGGGCCAGCGCTTTGGGGAAATGGAGGTGTGGGCTTTGGAAGCCTTTGGAGCCGCCTACACTCTCCAGGAACTGCTCACGGTGAAGTCCGATGATATGCAGGGTCGTAATGAAGCGCTGAACGCGATCGTCAAAGGGAAATCAATCCCCCGTCCCGGCACGCCCGAATCCTTCAAGGTTTTGATGCGTGAGCTGCAGTCCCTGTGTTTGGATATTTCGGTCCACAAACTGGAAAGCCAAAGCGACGGACATGAAGATACCGAGGTGGATCTAATGCTGGATCCCAGCCGTCCCCCCTCTCGTCCCACCTACGAGTCCATCAGCCGTGAAGAAGGCGGTGAAGAGGACTTGTAGCCCCGGTCCTAACAGCCTTCGGGCGGAAAGTCTCCGCCCCGAGGCGCAGGCCCCAACCCGGCCCGAGATGCAAACTCCACTGAGAGTTGCGGTTCTGGATTGGGTGGCTCCCATCCACCTCATCCCGATAGTCTGGGCTGCCGTTTGAACATCTTTAATTTTTGCTAGAGGAACTCGTTCGCAATGCCAAAGCTAGATCAGCGGTTTGACTACGTCAAAATTGGGTTGGCCTCCCCCGATCGGATTCGGACCTGGGGAGAGCGCACCCTACCCAACGGTCAAATGGTGGGGGAAGTTACTAAGCCCGAAACCATTAACTACCGCACCCTGAAGCCTGAAATGGATGGGCTGTTCTGTGAGCGGATCTTTGGTCCGGCGAAGGATTGGGAATGCCACTGTGGTAAGTACAAGCGAGTCCGCCATCGGGGCATTGTTTGCGAACGCTGTGGGGTGGAGGTGACCGAGTCGCGGGTGCGTCGTCACCGGATGGGCTACATCAAGTTGGCCGCGCCGGTGACCCATGTGTGGTACCTCAAGGGTATTCCCAGCTACATCTCAATTCTGCTGGATATGCCCCTGCGCGATGTGGAGCAGATTGTCTACTTCAACTCCTATGTGGTCCTCGATCCCGGTAACCATAGTGAACTGCAAACGAAGCAGTTACTGACGGAAGACCAGTGGATGGAACTGGAGGACCAGATCTATGGTGAAGACTCGGATCTGGAAGGGATTGAGGTGGGCATTGGGGCTGAAGCCTTGGGACGCTTGCTTCAAGACCTGGAATTGGAGAGCGAGGCGGAGCGCCTGCGGGAAGAGATCAATAATTCCAAGGGCCAAAAGCGAGCCAAGCTCATTAAGCGTCTGCGGGTGGTGGATAACTTTGTGGCCACGGGATCCCGGCCCGAGTGGATGGTGCTTAGCTACATTCCCGTGATTCCGCCGGATTTGCGTCCCATGGTGCAACTGGATGGGGGCCGCTTTGCCACCTCGGATCTTAACGATCTCTACCGTCGGGTGATCAACCGCAATAACCGTCTAGCCCGCCTCCAGGAAATTCTGGCGCCGGAAATCATTGTCCGTAACGAAAAGCGGATGCTCCAGGAGGCCGTGGATGCCCTCATCGATAACGGTCGCCGGGGTCGGACCGTGGTGGGGGCCAATAATCGTCCGCTCAAGTCTCTCTCGGACATTATTGAAGGAAAACAGGGCCGTTTCCGCCAGAACCTGCTCGGAAAACGGGTGGACTACTCCGGTCGTTCTGTGATTGTGGTCGGTCCCAAGCTCAAGATTTACCAGTGCGGCTTGCCTCGGGAGATGGCGATCGAGCTGTTCCAGCCCTTTGTCATTCACCGCCTCATTCGCCAGGGCTTGGTCAACAATATCAAGGCCGCGAAAAAGATGATCCAGCGAGGCGATCCCATGGTCTGGGATGTGTTGGAGGAGGTGATTGAGGGCCACCCCGTGATGCTGAACCGGGCGCCGACCCTACACCGTCTGGGCATTCAATCCTTTGAGCCGATTTTGGTGGATGGTCGGGCGATCCAGCTCCATCCCCTGGTCTGCCCCGCCTTCAACGCGGACTTTGACGGAGACCAAATGGCCGTTCATGTGCCCCTCTCCCTCGAGTCCCAGGCCGAGGCGCGTCTGCTGATGATGGCCTCCAATAACATTCTCTCCCCCGCCACCGGTCAGCCGATCGTGACCCCGAGCCAAGATATGGTTTTGGGGTGCTATTACCTCACGGCAGAAAATCCCACGGATCTCGCCACGGGCTTACCACGCAAGGGCACCGATCGCTTCTTCTCCAGCCTTGATGATGCCATTTTGGCCCTGGAGCAGCAGCAAATTGATCTCCATGCCTATGTCTGGGTTCGCTTTGACGGCAATGTGGAATCCCCCGAAGCCGATGACACGGTGGTGGAAGAGAGCACCGACGACGTTTCTGGGATTCGGACCGTGACCTACAAATATCGCCGCATTCGGGAGGATGCGGAGGGGAATGTGGTGTCCCAGTACATTAAGACCACTCCAGGCCGAATTATTTTGAACAAAACGATCCATGACACCTTGAGTAAGCAGATGGTGTAACCCTGGGAGCCAAGGACCGGGATTCGGGGGCACTGCCCGAGCTGGGGTATCGCTCACCGCAATCGCTAGGATCCCCTGTTTTCCCTAGACTTGGCACTGTCTTACTGCTTTTTATGCCTGATTTCTCAACGGCTCTATTTCCATCGCTCTGTTTCGATCGCGCTGACAACGGAGCACTATCCTGCCTTTGAGCGCCATTCATCTAGTTCATCCAGTTTGAGGGGACGTGGAGATCCATGACTGAACGCAGCACCCGCAAGACCGATCGCACCCCGGAGCAAACCCCGGAGGCCTCACCGACCCTGACCTTTTACAACCGGGTCATTGATAAAAAGCAACTCAAGCGTCTGATTTCCCAAGCCTTTACCCACCATGGCACGGCGCGCACGGCGGAAGTGGCCGATGATCTCAAAGCCCTGGGGTTTGAATATGCCACCCGAGCTGGGGTATCCATTAGTGTGGATGATTTGAAAGTGCCCCCCAGTAAGCGGCAGTTGCTCCAGGCGGCGGAGGAGGAAATTCGCACCACCGAGGCCCGCTACACCCGAGGCGAGATCACGGAGGTGGAGCGCTTCCAGAAGGTGATCGACACCTGGCATGGAACCAACGAGGCCCTCAAGGATGAGGTGGTGCGCAACTTCAAGAGCAATGACCCCCTCAACTCTGTCTACATGATGGCCTTCTCCGGTGCCCGAGGAAATATCTCCCAGGTCCGGCAGCTGGTGGGAATGCGGGGCCTGATGGCCAATCCCCAAGGGGAAATTATTGACTTGCCCATTAAGACTAACTTCCGGGAAGGATTAACCGTTACCGAGTACATCATCTCCTCCTACGGTGCCCGGAAAGGTTTGGTGGACACTGCCCTGCGCACCGCAGACTCCGGCTATCTGACCCGTCGTCTGGTGGATGTGTCCCAGGATGTCATCGTGCGGGAATATGACTGCGGCACCAAGCGGGGCTTGTCTGTGGGCCATGTCAAGGATGGGGATGCCATTCGGGTGAACCTGAGCGATCGGCTTCTGGGTCGGGTCTTGGCGGAGCCCGCCCTCAATCCGGAAACCGGTGAGGTGATCATTGATAAAAATGATCCCATTTCCTCGGAAATGGCCCTAGAGCTGAAGGCTGCGGGCGTTGCGGAGGTCAAGGTTCGATCGCCCCTCACCTGTGAAGCCGCCCGATCGGTGTGTCAGCTTTGCTACGGCTGGAGCTTGGCTCACCAGCACCTGGTCGATATGGGCGAAGCCGTCGGTATTATCGCAGCCCAGTCGATCGGGGAACCGGGTACCCAGCTCACCATGCGGACCTTCCACACGGGTGGTGTGTTTACTGGGGAAGTGGCCGGATCCCTGAAGACCAAGTTTGAATCGGTGGTGCAGTATCCCGCCAATGGTCGGGTGCGGGCCTTCCGAACGCGCCACGGGGATGATGCCTGGGTCGTGGAGGGCACTACCGATGATAAGCCCTTTAAGTTGGTACTCCAGGGAGACAACCAGCGTCTGGAGGAGGTCATCCCCCAGGGGACAACCCTCTATATTAGCGATGGCAGCACGGTTCCCGCGGACACGATCGTGGCCGAAACGCCCCTGGTGGGTCGCAGTAGTAAATCCACGGAAAAAGCGACTAAGGATGTGACCTCCGACCTCGCTGGGGAAGTGCTCTTCCAGGGCATCGTGCCGGAAGAAAAGAAAGACCGTCAAGGCAACATTACTCGTATTGCCCAGCGAGGGGGCCTGATGTGGGTACTGTCCGGTGAAGTTTATAACCTGCCGCCCATGGCGGAGCCCGTGGTGCAGAACGGCAGTCACATCACCGCCGGGGATGTTTTGGCTGAAACCAAACTCTGTACGGAGCATGGCGGGATTGTCCGCCTACCGGAGGAGGGCGAAGGCACCCAGGAGGTGGAAATCATTACGGCTTCCGTGATCCTGGATCAGGCGAGGGTGCGGGCTGAGTCTTCCCATGGCCAAAAGCACTATGTGATTGAAACGGGAAATGGCCAACGCTTTAACCTCACGGCGGCACCGGGCACCAAGGTAACCCACAATCAGGTGGTGGCCGATCTGATCAGTGATCAGTACTGCACCCAAACGGGTGGGATCCTCAAATATGCGGGGGTGGAAGCCAGTAAGCAGAAGCGCACAAAGGGGGGCTATGAGGTGACCAAGGGGGGAACCTTGCTGTGGATCCCCGAGGAAACCCACGAGGTTAATAAGGACATCTCCCTACTATTGGTGGAGGATGGCCAGTATGTGGATGCGGGCACCGAGGTGGTGAAGGATATCTACTGCCAAAGCAGTGGCGTGGTGGAAGTGACCCAGAAGAACGACATTCTGCGGGAAGTGGTCATCAAGCCCGGGGATTTGCACCTCTTGGACGACCCGGATGTGGGTCTGCAAAATGACGAGCAACTTCTCTATCCTGGCCATGAGGTTATGCCCGGTTTGGTGCTGGATAAACTCTGCTATGGCCAGTATGTGGAAACACCCGAAGGGGGTGCGTTACTGCTGCGGCCCGTGGAGGAATACCAGGTGCCCGATGAGCCACCGGTGCCCAGCCAAAGCTCCAGCAGCGAAGCCGGTCGATCCATTGGTCTCCGGGCAACCCAGCGCCTGCTGTACAAGCATGACGAACGGGTGAAGTCGGTTCAGGGGCTGAATCTCCTCCAAACCCAGTTGGTGCTGGAAATTAACCAGGAAGCCTCCCAGTTGTTGGTGGCCGATATTGAGTTGGCGACGGACGAGGAGGATGACGAGGTTTTGCGGCTCCAGTTGGTGATTCTGGAGTCCCTGGTGATTCGCCGTGATATCGCGGCGGATAGTGTGCAGGGGCGAACCCAAACAGAAATCCTGGTGCAGGATCAGGACAAGATTGATCCCGGTGCTGTGGTGGCCCGTACCGCTACCCTGGCGAAGCCAGAGGGCGGGGGGATTGTCCAGGGGATTCGTGAAGGGTCCGAGGTGGTCCGTCGTCTCTTGATTGTGCGGGATGTGGACCAATTCCGGGTGGAGGTGCCCGGTGATGCGGACCTGACCCCCCAGGTGGGTGATCTGTTGGTGGCTGGCGCAACTTTGGCGCCCGGTGTGACGCTGCCGGAATCGGGCCAAGTGCTGAAGGTGGAAGGGCGCACGTTGATCTTCCGCATTGCCCGTCCCTACCGTGTGTCTGGGGGCGCGGTTCTCCACGTGGAGGACAAGAGCCTGGTGCAACGGGGTGATAACCTGGTGCTCCTCGTGTTTGAGCGGTCCAAGACAGGGGATATTATCCAGGGTCTTCCCCGAATTGAAGAATTGCTGGAGGCCCGTAAGCCCAAGGAAGCCTGTATTTTGGCCCGGGAGCCCGGGGTGGCCCAGGTGGTTTACGACGGGGATGATGTCATCGAAATTAAGGTGGCAGAGGATGACGGCACGGTGCGAGAGTACGAAATTAGCCCCGGCCAGAATGCGATCGTCTCGGATGGTCAACGGGTGGGTCCGGCGGATCCCCTCACGGATGGTCCGGCGAATCCCCACGAGATTCTGGAAATCTTCTTTAACTACTACCGCACCCAACGGGGGGATGAGCAGCTGCATGAGTCAGCGATCGATAGCTTTGAGAAGGCTCAAAAGTTCTTGGTGGATGCGGTGCAGGCCGTATATCGTTCCCAGGGCATTGAGATTTCTGACAAGCACATTGAAGTGATTGTGCGGCAGATGACATCCAAGGCCCGCATTGAGGACGGTGGGGATACGACGATGCTGCCCGGTGAATTGGTGGAATTGCGTCAGGTGGATCAGGTGAACCAGGCCATGGCCATCACCGGGGGTGCCCCGGCCAAGTATGAGCCGGTGTTGTTGGGGATTACCAAAGCCTCCCTCAATACCGACAGCTTTATCTCGGCGGCTAGTTTCCAAGAAACAACACGGGTGCTAACCGAGGCAGCGATCGAAGGCAAGTCCGACTGGCTCCGGGGTCTGAAGGAGAATGTGATTATCGGTCGCCTCATCCCAGCCGGAACGGGCTTCAATGCCTACGAAGAAACCTTCTCTGCGCCGGACCTCAACCCGGATAACCCGGAGTTCACGGGGACGGATGCGGGGGTCATTGGGGATAATGATGCGGAGAGCTTGCTGACGGACACCTTGAGTAGTCTAGGTTTGCCCGGTCGTCGGGGATCGCTGGAAGGGGGGCAGAACGGTGCAATTCTGCTGGATGATGAAGAGCTGATCGACGACAACACACCAAGCGCCTAGGGGAGTGCCTCACTGGTCAGGATAGGAGCAGCCCGAGTCCCGATACTGCCTGTCCATATCCTTATAGGCACCTCGATTAATTGGGTTGCGCGGCGAAGCCGCGCAACCCAGCCCTGATTTTGCCCTGGGTACTGCGGTGAAAATCTGTATTAATCGAGGTGCCCTTATGTCTGGTGGACTACCGGGATGGGAAGGGGTCGCTGGCCCCTAGACTCCCATCTGCTTAGCCCCTGCACTGTGTCTGCGGGGGCTTTTGGGTTGGGTCCATCCCGTTTTGGAAGCCCTAACCCTAAATCCCTCTCCCAGAGCGGGAGAGGGACTTTAATCTTCGTTTCCCTTCTCCCCAGCGGGGAGAAGGGAAACGAAGCGAAGTCGAAAGGGGACGAGGGGCTGTCATCCTTTCATCCCAGAGTGCCTTCAAAATCAGGGACACAGCCCCTAGCTTATAAACCCTAGCTTATAAACCCTAGCTCATAAAACTGGGGTGGGTATGTAACGCTGAGGCCGCAAGTTCCTATCGTTAATTGATGAGACGCCCTAGGGGATGAGGGCCAGCCTCACCAAAGTGAGATGCACCCTTTTGGTTATCCTTCCTAGGCTGGACCGACAGACCTGGAGATTGTCATACCCGGGTAAGCGCCTTGATCCATGGCGAGGGTGTGGTGTCGCTCTCCCTGCATGACCGTGACTGGCATAGCTGTGACGATCCCATCGCTCACGTCGCAAAGCCTTGAATCGCTTGAGTTACCCAAGTTAGATAAGCAAAATCCAGTTTATATCCGTAAAATCGTTCTATTTCCCAATGATTTCCTAGCCTACTAGAAGTCCGTTGAGTTCGTAGGGTACAATAAATCGCCTAGACCCCTGCTTGGGATGATCACACGATGGCTGGATCTGAAATACCCAGTTTGACCTTGGCGATTGGGCCTTTATCCCACGGAGAACCAGACCATTGGGTCCTTTGGGTCACGGATGCTCCCTACCCAGGGGGCTATGTTCTCTACGATCGTCCCTGGCCTCCCGAACTGGCTCAACTGTGGCAAGCATGGCAAGCCCTTTTCTCCCTTCACGCTTCGCCAAACCTTGCCGTTGCCGCCACCCATTTACCCCAGGATTTCCCCGGCGAGAAAGCGGGTAGTTATAGCAGTCGCTTGATGCAGCACTTCGGCATCAAACTGTGGCAATGGCTTTTTGATGATGTTATCCAAACGGTCTTGAGCCAAAGTCAGGGCATTGCAATCGGCCAAGGTACGCCCCTGCGGATTCGGCTCGAACTCCGTGACCCTGGTTTTGTGGTCTTGCCCTGGGAAATTATGCAGCCCCAATGGGGTAAACAGGCCATTTCCGTCAATCCCCAGATTCTGTTCAGCCGGACGACAAGCGATGTGGATCCGCTTGCTCCCGCTGTCCTAAGCCAGTCTTTGAATGTGTTGCTGGTCCTAGGCCAGGCCCACAGCCCCCAAACCGATACCCTCCAACTCCACTCAGAAGCGGATATCCTGATCCAGTCCCTTACCCAAAGCTCGCAGCTTCCCAGCGCAGTGTTCCAGGGGACACCGGTGCCTAGACGTGTGGATTTATTGGTGCAGCCCTCGCGATCGGAACTGGTCCGTCAATTGGAGAGTGGCCACTATAATCTATTTTTCTATGCCGGTCATGGTGTCACTGGCCCTGCGGGGGGGCAATTACTGCTCAACCAGAACGAATCCCTCAGTGGTACCGAGCTAGCCCAAGTTTTGGTGCGCTGTCAAACCACTCTAGCGGTTTTTAATGCCTGTTGGGGGGCCCAGATGGACTATGTCCAAATTCCTGAAACTGGCACACTGGCGGCAGTGCCGCGCAGCAGTTTGGCCGAGACCCTCTTGCACCATGGGGTGCCTGCGGTCCTGGGGATGCGGGATGTGATTGCCGATGAGGAGGCCCTGCATTTTATCCAGGCCCTAGCCCAGGCCCTGAGTAATCGCCACAGCATCGATCAGGCGGTGGCGATCGCGCGCCAACAACTTCTCACCCTCTACCGTTTCAATCACCCCCCCTGGACACTGCCCGTGCTCTATATGCACCCGGAGTTTGACGGGCGTTTAATCAAACCTCAGGAGGGATCCACTGAATTACCCACCAATATCCCCTTTCTTCACCAAGGGGATCCCCTGCCGAGCGCAGAGGTCCGATCGATCACGGATCCCCTCGAAGTCTGGACGATTCGGGGGGGGTTGATGCGTGTGGGACGACGATCGGAAAATGACTTAGTCTTGGCTGAACAGTGGGTCTCCCAACAACATGCGGAGATTATCTGCCGCACCGGACTTCAAGAGGAACCCGCCTACTTTCTGCGGGACTTTTCCCGCTTTGGGACACTGGTTGCCCAGGATAACGACTGGCAAAAAGTTCACCACCAGGAGGTGCAACTAGCCTCTGGGACGCAGATGCGGTTCGGTAGTCCCGAGGGCACAACCCTGGAATTTGTCATCCACCACTGCGCCACCTCCTGAGGTTTGTAGGGTGTGGTGTCTTGGGAATCTCAAGAATTAGGGTGAATTAGGGAAACTGCCGCACCCCACAACAACTGAGAAGGGTGTCCATAGCGATTGCTGGAAGAAGCCATCTCCGTAGGGCACCTCGCTTCACTCAGATTTTCGCCCTGCGACCCACACAAGAATTAAGGCTGTGGCGATCGGCCCCGTCGATCGCCACTATTAATCGAGGTGCCCTATTGTGCCCCGTTAATGCGTGGTTGCAACGGGGGACGGAGGGAGGACAGAACTTGGGGACTGGGATTGGACCTAGGGACTGGGATTGGCGGTTCTGTTCTGGAGTCGCAGGACAGCAGTGCGAAACAAGGTAATAGCAGGGGACTCAGGCGCAGCCACACGCCCAACAACGCCCATGGATACCAGGACCGTTACCAAAGCGCGGAGGGGCGCAATAATTGGGTCCACCACAATCAGCAGGGTTAAAACCGCTTCCGTGGGAATTTGGAGGGTGTCTAGGGTAATACTGAGCATCGTCAGGCTGGCAATGCCAATGGATCCGGCTGTGGCAATGCCGGCAAACATATTCAGCATCAACAGCGTGAAAATCATGGAGAAGCCGAGGCTACGATCGTAGATAAAAATGGCTAGAATTGAGGCGATCGCGAAGTAAGCCACATTCCCAAAGCGGCCTAGGGTAAGCACTAGGGGCAGGGCAATATTGACCTGGCGTGCGTTAAGCCTAAAATCCTCGGTGAGAGAACTGAGGGCCTGGGGCAAGGTGGCCATGATGCTTTGGGTTGCCAGGGCCACCACAAACACATCCATGAGACTCGCCATCATCGCCTTGCGATCGCGATTGGTTCTCCACGGAAGCCAGATACTACTCCCCGCGATCAGTACGGCAAAGGCCAGGAGCGTACACACCATAAACCGCAGAAGACTGGCAAAAACGCCGGCATCAACTGTGGCCACTGTATTGCTGACGATGCTAAAGAGGGCAAAGGGCAACAGATAGGTGAGCAAAAATAGAATTTTGTTGAAGCTCAGCCGCAGCGCATTGAGGACATCCTTGAGGATGACAACCCGCTCGTGGGGGATTAACGTCATGCCTCCCCCTAAAATAGAGGACACCACAATGACCTTGAGAATGTCGTTGGTGACCAGGGGTGCAAAGGCGTTGTCGGGCACCAGTTTCCCAAGGAAGATCTTGAAGATAGGTTCTGGGGGTGGGGCCAGATTGGAGCTATTGAGATTGAGGCTGAAATCCACCACATTGGTGTTCACGATAATCCCCAAGCTACTGAGGGTCGCCTCGGACATGGAGCGTCCGGGTGTCAGAATTGCTCCGATCGCGGTGGGAATCACGGCACAGACGAGGATTCCCAGGAATAAAAAGATGAGGAGGCGAGAAATCAGGCCTTCATTCGATCGGTGACTCAATAGATCGAAAACCCCAAGGGCTACGCAGGACACCACGATCGGCCCCACACACATCTTGAGCAAGTCGATATAGATGGACCCAATAATGCTGGCCTGACTAGCGAGTTCGGGCTGGAATGACCCGACCAGTGCTCCCAACAGGGCAGTGAAGACAATAAAAAAGGGATTCTTGACAATTTTGGGAAGAGGCCGCAAGACGCGCGAGGCACGCTTTTGGGCCGAAGACAAGGATTCCAAGTTCATAGAGGGGGAGGCAGCAGCAGCATTAATCAGTCAGTGAATCCAGTGGGGGGTAACACGCCTCAATACATCCAAATGTTGTCCGGCTGACCCATATCAAAACAGGATGGTCTCAAGCGAGGACAGCGGCATCGGGATTTCCCTAAATTGAGGAGGGGCTCTCGACCAATGGGGGGGCTGTGCTGCTCACCCATCATCCTCACTCTGGCGTGGTTTGCCGAACAAAAGGGCTTGCCGACAAAACTGGGATTGTTCGAGGTGCCCCAGGGAAAGGGACAGAGAAACAAGACTCACCGTACAGCTAGCCCGCACGAGGCGAGCGGGCCGCACGGCTAGTTAGAGGCAAAGTTGGGGTTGGTGTACAGATCATAGAATTCATCGATGAGTCGATCGCTCGTCCACACATTACTGGGATCCCCATCGATAATGTTGTCAATCACATGGGCCAGTTGGGGGTTTTGCAGACTGACATAGACTGATTTGCTATCTTCTAAGTCATTGAACAGTACAGACTTCAGGCGGATAGCCAGCTGGGGCCGACTCATGATGATTTTCTTAATCTCATTTTCATCCCGATAGATGGCAAACACTTCGCCTTGGGCCAACGCTTCCGTGGCATCACTCCAACTGGGGAACCCAATCACATTGGCATTGGGGAAGTTCCGCTTGGCGAAGCGTTCGTAGGAGGACTTACCAATAACCCCAATGTCCACAGGCCGGGTCTTGAGGATGGACTGGATCGACTCCGCATCTTTCCCCCCCAGTTCCAGTAGCTTCGTTCGATCGATCAGGAGTGCCTGCTTAAAGCGAATATAGTTGGGTGAGGCGTGAAGCTTTTTGAGGCGCGGCACCGTGGTGCTTAACTTGCCGATGGCGATGTCCACTTGGTTGCGGGCTGCCCGATCGATCAACTCGTTCAAGGTGGTTGCTTCCCGATCGAACTTCACCTCCAACTCAAGCTGTGCGCCCAGATTGCGGGCCAAGTCCACGTCAGCGCCCTGTAGGGTTCCGTCTTTCTCAAAGTAGAGCGGCGGGGTGTCAAAATTCGGGATTCCAACGGTGATATACCCCTGAGTCATCAGACGTTGAATATCGGGGGGATACAGTTCGAGGTTAGGCACCGTTACGGTGTCCGCATCGGGCAAGGGATCATCGGGTAGATCCGTAGTGGCTTGGGCAATGCGGTCTGCGGTGCCAGACGGAGCAGATGAGGAGCGTGGGGAAGCCCCAGGTTGGGACTGAACGGTGGATGGGGCAGTTAAAGCTAAAGCTGATCCCGGAGTGTTGGAAGACTGGGTTGTTGGGCTGGGAGAACGGGGGGTTGATGTGCTGGCCTCTAGGGTAGGAGCTGTAGACGAAGAACCACCTGTTGCGATCGCCGTCGCTTCTGGGGATGTGGGGACGGAACGGGAAATCCCATTACCGTTGCCATAGTCGAGGTCGAGGGAACTGGAGGCATCAGACTGGGGTAAGGCACCCGAGTCGGAGGAGAGGGCGCTCGTATTCCAGTAGCCCGCCACAAGGCTAAAGACTAGGACAATAGCTCCTAACAGCCCAAATCCCAGGCGAATTTGGCGAGATTGGCCATGGCGCGTGAAGAATAACTGCGAGACCTTGGTTGTAAAGCGATTCAGAAAACGATATGCCATGTGCGCTGCATGTCCCATTACAACAGGTTGAAACCCAAGATACCCCAAGAATGGATTGGGGAAATGGGAATCATTATGAAACCCAGATTCAGATCAAGCCTAGCTTATGTCTTCAAAATCTCTTACGGTCAGATCCCTGAATGATCCGTGCATTTTAGTCTCTGGTTTTGAGAACAGCGTGAAGACACCTCGATTAATCTGAATCTTGGGGAATCGAGTCCACGCAAGCATGGGGATTGGGGGGAGGGCATTCACCGGACGTTGGGTTAAGCAGCGCAGCTGCCGAACCTCAAGCATCGAGGCATCCTTGGGCCCTTGATGCTTGGGGTCACCGTGGGTGACCTCGATGCTCCCCCACCGTCCTCACCGCCGCACCATGGCATCACCCCCCTGCTCATTGTTATAGTGCCGATCGCGCCGTTGTTTGGTCTTGCCCCATGTCCTGGTTTCCCTTTGCCCTCACGACGGCCTTTTTCACGGCCTGCCAAGACTTATTCAGCAAAAAAAGCCTGCGTGTCGTGGATCCCTTGGTGGTGACAGTCTGGCTGAGTACCCTATCTGCCCTATTGTTGGGGGGCATGGCCTGGGGGCTAGGGATCCCTGACTTACAGCCTGGATTTTGGACCGTCCTGGTGGCCAATGGGAGTCTCAATAGCCTTGCCTTTTTAACCTACAACCGGGCGCTGCAAGTGGGGGATCTGTCCCTCACAGCGCCGATCGTGGCCTTTAGTCCCCTCTTTTTCTTTATTACCTCTCCCCTGATTGTGGCGGAGTATCCGACCCGCAGTGATCTATTGGGCTGTGTCCTGGTGGTGGCGGGATCCTATGGCTTGAATTGGGACGCACGTCGCCAGGGGTTCTGGGCACCGCTAAGGGCCCTATGGACCCAGCCGGGATCCCGTTTGATGTTAGGGGTGGCCTTAATTTGGAGTGTGACTGCAAATTTGGATAAGGCGGGTGTACTGCGATCGTCACCCATTTTTTGGGTTTTTGCAGTTTATGGCTACATGGCCCTGACTCTAGGGGGACTCTTGATTGGGCAACGGCTGCTTGCGCCGCGACTCAGACCCCGAGTCGCGCAGCCGGACCCTGGCCATGATTGCACCAATCTGCCTTGGGCCGAACCAGCCCTCGAAACAGTCCTAAATCCAGACGCAGTTTCAGCATCCGCCAGTCCCCGAGCTATCTGGCCCTATCTGGTGATTATGACGCTCTGTTCAACCCTAGCAGTCGCGATTCAAATGTATGCGCTAACCCTCACCCTGGTGGTCCGGGTCATTGCTGTGAAGCGTCTCAGTACGCTGATTGGTGTGGTATTTGGCGTGGTTTTCCTGCGGGAGGGAGGATTGCGCCATCGGCTGCTGGGGGCGGCGATTATGGTGGCGGGGGTGGCAGTGTTGCTGCACTAGGGGCTGGCATCATTTAACCCTAGACTGCCCTCAGAGTCAGGAACACAGCCCCTAGCTCCTACAATTGGGGCGGGCGTGTCACTCTGATATTGCAAGCGTTCTACAGGGCACCTCGAAAAATTCAAATTTCGACCGCAGTGCCCACGGCAGAATCAGGGCTGTGGCAGGCGGCGAAGCCGCCTGCCACAATTCATCGAGGTGCCCTACAGTGAATTGATGACAGGCCCTAGGACTGCTGTTTTTCCAATAACGTCCGAATCTGTTGTAATTCTTCCAGAATTGAGACTAGTAAGCGCTGGGTCTGACTGTGGGGGGTTTCCAGCATCTCCACCGTTACCTCCCGAATCCGCAACACATCCCGCGCAAACCGTGCCACCTCATTGGCGTGGAACAACAGGGGTTCCTGAAAATCGCGACGGTGTTCAGGATTGAGGTGGTGGGGGTCAAAGGGTAAGTTCAAGGTCTCCCCCTTGGGATCGGTGTGGGCATAGCGGTAAATAGAAGCCCGCGATCGACCCAGCACACGCTGCACCGTCTCCACATCCAGCAGTTCATATTCTTCCGCTGGCATCGCGCTAGCAGAAGAGATGGGTGGAGAAATGGGTGAGGCTGCGGGGAAATCAGGGCTGGGAGAGGGGGAATTAACCATCGGTTGGAGGCGCATTATAGATTGAGGGCGCTGCGACGACTTGGGTTGGGTGGCTGCACGGCCTAACCCAACTCCGGTTCTTCTGTGAGTCCTTCCTCAAACGTGGGACTGATCGAGGTATCCTGGGTTAGGAGCCGGGAGACAGCAGTTTCATGCGTTCAATACGCCATTGATTATTTTCTTGGCGGAAATTGTACTGTAACCGCAAACTTTCCCGGTATGAGGCCATGTCGTCCAAGCGACCATCGACATAAAAGTCGGCGACTTCCGTCACATTGGCAATGACCAGCGCTCGATCGGGAAGGGCGGGGTTGATCTGTACCTCTTCCACCTCCACGGTGTGCTCATACTCCGCATAGTAGCCTTCTTCCTTCGCCGACTGTGCTGCCCGTTCCCGGAACCGCAGTTCCTCCCCGGTCAAGATATCGGCGAGGGCCGTTACATCATGGGTTGCCCCCATGGCCTGACTCTTGGCCTGGAGCCATAATTCCACCAACTGTTGGGCCTCTGCCGGTGTTGTTAAGGTACTGGGTCGGGGATTCAACGCGGGATCCGTCTCCAGCGGGGAGATCCACAGGGGCTGATCCAGTTGAAATTGCAGTTGGCCCGGTGCAGGACGTGAGGAGTCGTCGGTGAGGGGGTCGTTGTCCCCTTGGCCCAATAGGTTCAAGACCGCAAACACTAAGCCCCACAGCAACAGGAGTCCGGTGCCCCCCAGTAGGAGTAGTCGTCCTAGTTTCAGGGACTGGGCTACTGGAGTCTGGCGACGATCGCGGGGGGAACCCGTGCGGGTTGTCGGTCCTGCGCTTGCGCTGTGACCCGTGGGGCGCGAGTGGCGATCGCGTCCCCGACTACGACCACTCCCAGCGCTGCCCGGACTAGCGTCCGTGGACGTGGTTAAGGCCTCTCCCTGTCCTGCCCTCTCAGCCCCGCGTCGTGGGGCCCCGAAGACGCTACCGGCCCGGGCTGACACCGATCGACCCTCGGCAGACAGGGCCAACCTTGCTTCTTCACCCAAGGCAGACACCGACGAGAGGGGGGGAGTGGTGCGATCGAGGGGAGGGGCAGCTCCCGCAGGGGTACCGGTGGGGTCAGGGGCATAGCCATTGGCAGCTCCGACCCCTGACCCTAGGCCAAAGCCACTCACCTGTTCCCACTCGCTGGACAGGACACTGGCTTCGCTGGGCATTGCTTCTAGATAGGTTTGGACCTGGCTATCGGCAAAGTATTCCTTCAGGGTGGCTTGGCACTGAACCAAATCCCGAAAGTGGGGAAAGACTTCTTCCCGCAGCCACTGCTCCGCATAGATACACAAGCCGGGAAGCCAATCGGGCGATCCCTGGGAATGGTTGCGAATAAAGGTGATGGCCTCGTACTCCTGGCTTAGCTCTAGGGCATGGCTAGCCTCTTCGGTTTGCCCGAGGAAAAGCGCACAAATTGCCTGTTCTAGATGCACATCCTGGCGTTTGCCCAGGCGACGGAGGAAGGACTTCGCCTGGCGAACCAGGTCGGGTTTGTGCTCCGCAAAGCCCCGTGCCAGTAGGGCATAGACACATAGGTAGGTGGCGACGGCGGAGGGACGACGGGCTTCGGTTTCAAATAAAGATTGCTGTTCTTCGGCGGTGAGGTAGTCCCGTAATTGCTGCACAAAGCGCAGAAAGTCATCAATGCTGAGGCCAGACTGATCATCGCCGCCCCCATCAATGCCGCCCCGTTCCTGCAGCATATCCCGCAGAATTTGAATGCCTTTGCGGCGATCGGGCATATTTTCCGTGGGCAATGCCACCAATTCCAGAACCCGATAGGGCCGGAGTTTATACAGATCGCTTTTAATCTCTCCCCGTACAGCGGTGAAGAGACCCTCACGCATCAGCAGATCTTGTCCTGCTTCTAGGGCATTGGCGGCACTTTCGTAGTGGCCCTGGTGCCAGTACTCTCGCCCCAGTTCCAGGTAGGCGAGGGCCACCGTGAGGGAGGCATCGGCGTGGATAATTTCCGCTTCTCCGCCGAGGCCCCGCTGCAGGGGCGAACGGTTGATCAGTGGCGTGCCCAGTTGCAGGACCAGCTCATACTCGCCCAGTTCCTGCAGCAGGAGCAGCGCTCCCACTAGCTGGTTCTCTGCTAGGTCAATGGAGGGACTGGGAGGGGGACCACCGCCCTTGAGGCGGCTATCCGATCGCCCCCCCTCCGATCGCATAAATTTAGAGTCGTACTCTTGGCGATACTGGGGCTGGGACAGGGTGGCATAGGCTTCATCCAGCAGCGCCCGCCGTGCCTCGATCGCCAGGTCTGAGTATTCCCGACGCGGCAGTTGCAGCACACGATCGCGATGTGCCTGCTGTAGCTGCTCTGGTGTCGCCTGAATTGGCAATCCAAGTATTCGATAGTAATCCAGAGGGATTCGCACAGCCCACTTCCCCAGCAGCCAACAAGTTTCACAGAAGGAGTCTACAGTATGATTCGGACTGGATCAGGTTAAACCTGGCTAATCCCCGGGTCCGATCAGTCTTGTGTCAGGGATCTCAGTACCGGACAAAAAAGTGATCAGAATGGCCCTAAACCCTTACAGGGTAGGCATTTGAGTCTGATCGTCTGAAACCCTTGTATGGTAGGCGTTTCCAAAGTTTTGTCCGGTACAGAGGTCAGGGATACATGCAAGACTGGATAGAGCTGAAGCATTCAGAGTGCCCCAATAATAACCTAATACCTTGAATAGTAAACCCCTGGACGTTGCTCCCAGCGGGTTATGGCAACGGACGAGTTGCCTGGGATAGGGTGAGGTGTGGATTCCGCAGGACCCGCTGGAACCGGTGGAGCCCGAGGATAGTCCCTAGGCAGAAAGCCAGCGATTCAGGAGTTCTGTTCCCCAGTTGAGAATCCGTATCCCAAGGCTCACCCCCGCCTCCCGCGCTGGCAGTGGCTGCTGATCCGAGGGCTCGGGTTTGGAGGACGCCGATCTAGACTGTTCGATCGGCTGATCGGGTTTTGAATCGGGTCTTGGAGAGGAGACCTTGGGGGCGGGGATGCGGGGCGAGGAGAGCACGGGAAATGACGTCTTGGGAGAGGAGGCGGGCACCGGTGTGCCTGGCTGGGTCAGCTGGGGTCCTGTCAGTCACGGTTGCTGGAGCTGGGACAGCAAATATTGGGTGACCAAGGTGGGCTGTTCCGCCTCCATAATGGCCCGGACCACCGCAACTCGCGGGGCACCAGCCTCCATCACCTCCCGCACGTTATTGGGATTGACACCGCCGATCGCGAACCAAGGAATCGGACAATGGGCCGCTGCATGGCGCACGTATTCCAAACCCGCCGCCGCCTTCCCCGGCTTCGTTGGGGTCTGACGCACCGGACCGACCCCCACATAGTCCGCCCCCTCTGCCAAGGCCCGTTGTAACTCCTCGGGATTGGTGGTCGATCGGCCCACGAGTCGATTCGGTCCCAGAATTTGTCGTGCCAGGGCAATGGGTACATCCTGTTGGCCCAAATGGACCCCATCGGCATTGGCGGCTAGGGCTAAGTCCACCCGATCGTTCACGATGAAGAGCGCCCCATACCGATGGCATAACTCCCGCAGTTGGTTTGCCCTTGCCAACCGCGTGACATCATCCTCATCCTTGGCCCGATATTGCACCAGTCCTAGCCCCCCCTGTAGTGCCGCTTCCAGGGTCTCCACTAACTTCGGTACTGGACTGGTCACCAAATATAAATGCGATCGCAACAGCTTTTGGTGACGTTCATGGGCCAACAACTGACTTTCCAGTTGGTAGACCCGATACCGCATTTGCTTAAAGCTGGCCCCCATTTGGGGGTCATAGAGTTTGCCATACTCCTCCAATACCCGGAGTGCTTCCTCAACACGACAAAAGTTAACCTGTAGCACCTGTGGAATATTGCGGCGCTCTGCCTCCTGGGCATGGGTTAATTCGGTCCCCGGATCCTGGGCTGTGTCCCGCGCGGCCCGTAGCACTGGATGGTGCCATTGGGCCGTTTCCTGGCGTAGTGCCTTGCATTCTGCCGTGAGTTCCGTTTGGTTTAAGCCAAACCGGCACCATTCCTCAATAATCCTGATTCCTTCCCGGACCCGATCGAGATTGGCATCTAAAATGCGGTATAGAGCCGGTTGATAGAATTGGTTGAGCCCCCCATGGGGTGGGCCTGACTGTGGACCTGAGTTCTGACCCTGGCGATCGTCCATACGTTTCCTCCCCCGCAGACTTCGACATGAAAGGTGAGTGCTTCGACATTCCCCCGCTGCCCCTAGGGGCTGTCATCATTGAATCCCAGAGTGCCCTCAGAATCAGGGACACAGCTCCCAGCTCCTAAAACTAGGACGGGCCTGTAATACTGGGCACCTCGATAATTGTGGGGGGCGGCTTCGCCGCCCCCCACAACCCTGATTCTGTCGTGGGCACTGCGGTCGAAATTTGAATTTTTCGAGGTGCCCTACTGATACTGCAAGGTTTCAATCGTTAATTGGTGACACGCCCTAGGCTCCGCAGGAAGTTCTGACAAGCATGCGCAAGGGCAGGTCTAGGACTCGGCCCCACCAGCCCACTGGTCTCTTGCTCGCTTCCCTTGGGCACCTCGAAGAATCTAAGCCTTGGGGAGATAGCCCAGGCAATCCGTTAGAGTCTAGGGTGGGCTGGGACTCCGCTCAGCCTACCCCAATTCATCGAGGTATCCCGTTGCCATAGAACGGGCAGTCGATGGGAGAACTGGGGATTGCTCCCAATCTTCTGGAGATGGTATAGCACGCTTGTAGACCCTTCGGAAATGGGCCGAGGGAACTTCCCACAATTGCGATCGGTCAACTTCCCCTAGAAGCAAATAGACAGTCATGGCACCATAGTAACGGACTTCCTTGGGGGAGTTTTGCCCAAACGCTCGCTCCCGGAAGACACTGAAGACAATGGTGTGACTGGTTTGAGGCGCCCAGTAGACTCTCACACTTAATCCACCCTCCGACTGGTTCAGGCGAGGCCACCTTGCAATCTTTCCGTTTTTGGCCTGTGACCCAGGTCAGACTAGGGGCTGGGGTGGGCGACCTCGCTGTTCGTTCCAATTTATCGAGGTGCCCTACAGTTACTATTGATGATATGCCCTAGGATTTGCCCTAGATCCCTCCGGTGATCTGCCCAGCAATGGGCTAGGATTCCCCTAGCAATCAAGCCTACTCATCGCATCTCCCCATTTCTTCGGGCACCTCGAAAAACCAAAAGTTTCGTCCTGTGATCCCCGTAAGAATTAGGGCTGGATGGCGGTGAAGCTGCCCAATCCAAGTCGTTGAGGTGCTCTCTCCTCGGACCTCACCAGGGTTCTCTACAACTGATGGGGTAGGGCTCTTTCGCTGTGGTGCTGAATTCTACCTTTTCTATCTCCTTATCCCTACGTTAAGTCCATGCAACTCCAGACAACCCTCACCCGTTTCATTGCTCCCAGTCTGCTGCTGACTTTCGCCTGGACCGGTGGCACCTGGATCACTGCGGAATCGGCTAGCGCCCAGGGACTCGGCAGCCGCATTCAAAACCTATTCCAGCAATCTCGTCCCCTCCGTAACGCCAGCGGGACCACCAGTGGTGGAGCTGTGCGTGGCGGCACAGACAGCAACAAGTGTCAATCGCGGGGGAATCAACTACCGCTGCGTGCCCTGTCCCCGGCCACTAATCAACTGGTGACCGCAGCGGATCAACCCACATTCTGGTTTTATGTCCCTTTTGGCCAGGAGGATGGGGTTGAGACCGCAGAACTGATGATTTTTGAAGAGGATTGGGATTACTTCATCGAGGAGCCGATCCAGATTCCCTTGCCCCAGGAGGCGGCACTGGTCACCTTTACCCTCCCGGACGACACCCCACAGCTCCAAGTCGGGGCTGAGTATAACTGGCATTTTTCCCTGGTGTGTGAGTCGGATAGTTTGAGTACGATCGGCCCCTGGGTTAATGGCTGGATCGGGCGTGTGGCGGAGCCCGAAGGCTTTGAACTTAGTTTGACCCAGAATAATCCTGCTGAGGTATACCTGGAAGCGGGCTTCTGGGGAGAGGCACTGAGTGTTTTGGCCAGCCAACCGGACCGCTATGCCGATGAATGGGAACAGGTTCTTGAACTGTTTGCCTTGGATACTTTGGAGGTTGTGCCGATTCAAACCATCCAACTGGATGGGACCCCAAGCGAACTGAGTCCTGTGGAGTCCACAACCCCTGATGCGGAGGGTGTGGAGCCACTGGAGACGGATGTGCGTTCCGGTGAGGACGTGATCCCCCGTGGGGGGGAGTCGGCTCCGGTTGACACTGAAGCGGAATCGGCCCGGTAGGGGCGGTTGGCGCTAACCGATCGCGACGACTTTTGTGCTCGGTATCCCAATTTTGTTCTTGGCATCCCAAGGGTGATGCAGGCCCCCCGATCGAATCCGGTCAGGGGGCTTTTGGTATTGTTAGTGCCCCTTGAAGAATCTGAGAAACTCCCCTTGCTTAAGGACACCTCGATGCATCCAATCATCTCCATCTTTGGGAGATAACCCAGGCAGGACCTAGGATTTGGGGTGGGTGGTGCAGCTGCCTATCCCCGTGCAGAGACTGAACCGATGAAAAACCTAAATTTTGGGGATAGGGCCGATGTCAGAGAGTAGAGGGTAGTTGGACCGCCATTGCCCAGTTGCATCGGTCCCGTTGGGAGACTTCTAGCCTCACGCCCTCGCAAACCTGCCCGAGGCAGCCTCTTGGGTGCGATAGGCGCCGAGTCTCTTGGTAAACTTCATCTGGCAATTACCCATTTCCCCTAGGATTAGGCTAAGCTGCTAGCGATCCCCGAGTTTTGGTGAGTCCCCCTGGGCTAGTCTGGATGAGTCCCAGGGGAGAAGATGGCCTCGGGCTTCAGGGATCTGCCATCGGGGATTGTTAAGTTCGGATCCGTTTCCCTGGGGCCAATCACAGTCCGTTGTGTTTTTACCGTTACTAATCCCAAAGTGCCTGTGCAATCCGTTCCGCATCTCATCTTAAGAACAGAGTACGGTGAACGATATCTTCCCTTGGTTGACGGTCACTGTTGGACGGTCGGACGTAATGATGACAACAACTTTGTCCTGACCGATCGCTGGATCTCTCGCAACCATGCCATGGTCCAGATCATGGAAACGGGGGAGTATTATCTCATTGACCTCGGGAGTCGGAACGGATCCTTTGTGAACGGTCGGCGAGTCAGTATTCCGGTGGTGCTGAATCACCAGGACCAAATTATGTTTGGGCAAACGGAGATGGAGTTTTTCTGTCCCGCCGGAACCCCTGCCCTCAGCACTGCGGCGGCGGATGAGGATTCCCAGGAAGTCAGTGCGACGGTTGCGCTCCACGTGCGTCGTCTGATTTCGGTTCTGGTCCTGGATATTCGTAACTTCACGCGCCTCACTCGCCAGATGGACGAGAAGATGCTGTCGGAGATGATCGGGAGTTGGTTCCGACAGGCGGGCAAGATTATCAACCAGCATGGTAGCTATGTGGATAAATATATCGGTGATGCGGTGATGGCGGTTTGGATCCACGGCACCGATACGATTAAGGCGGATGAGATGCTGATGATTTTCCGTGCCCTAGATGCCCTCCAGGAGATGACAAACCAGCTCCAGAACAACTATATTTTGCCGTTTCCGCTCCAGGTGGGTGCTGGTATTAATACGGGCTATGCGATGGTGGGCAACACCGGCAGTGGCGATCGACCGGACTACACGGCTTTAGGGGATACGGTGAACGCGGCCTTTCGGTTAGAAACTGCGACGAAGCAGGTGAAGCGCGATCTGGCCTTGGGCGCAACCACCTATGAGTACACCAAGCCCCTGCTCAATCATGTCCCTAACCCCTTGCAACCCTATCAGGTGGATCTAAAAGGGTATGAGTCACCGACGGTGGCCTATGCCTGTTCTTTTGGGGAGTTGCATCAGCTCATTCACCATCCCAATTTGAAGGCTCCCTAGGGGAGATGTAGCTGTCCGGTGGCTAGGCCTAGTTTGGGGAGAGAATCCCTGCGTAGTGGGGGATCTCTGGTCTGATCTGCACCCAATAGGCCCGTGTGTTGCGATCGGTTTTGACCGAGGGATTCGATGTAGGATAGAGTGCAGGGTTGGGAACTGTGCCGTTACAGACCCGTAGAACCCAATGCTAAGCCGCAACGGTAACCTCCAATGCTATAAACCCCAGCGCTCTGACTCGGGCCTGGGTGCTGAGGGCGATTGCTTCACCGCCTCCAGACGTTTGTAACCCCGCTGTGAACACCGAGCTATCTCGAAAATCCTAGGGGTTTCCCCTAGGGCGCGTCATCCATGAACTGCAGAATCCTTGTGATATTAGGGTTACACGCCCCCCCAGTGGTTGAGCTAGGGGCTGTGTCCCTGACTCTGAGGGCAGTCTAGGGTTAAATGATGATAGCCCCTAGTGCCTAGGTGCCCGATGGCCCCGGCCCTAGTCCCGGACCCAGTCTCGGACCCATGGGTTTGGGAGGGTTTCCCCTGGGGGTGTTTTCGCGGACTTCATGCAGCCCTGTTCCAGCCCTGCCGATCGTCGCGGAGCGACTGTCATGGCATGTGAGGCAGTTTTTTGGGGCTAGTTTGGGGTCTAGTTTTTGGGTCCAGTTTTTTGGCCCTCGTTTTTCCGTTTCAGCCCTTCCCACGAAGCGCCTCAGTCCTAGTCTTCCCGTGTCAGCTTTTCCAGCGAAGCTTCCGGTATTGGCCTTTCTTTTTTGATCTCGTCGTCCTTCTCACCGTCACGTTTGATGCCATGGCTCACATCCTCGCGACCACCAATATGAAAGGAGGAGTTGGCAAAACCACTCTATCGGTGAATTTGGCGGCAGCCTTGGTGTCTCAGTTCCAAAAAAAGGTGCTGGTGGTGGATCTCGATACCCAGATTAATGCCACCTTGAGCCTGATGTCTCCCCAAACCTTCGTCACCTATCGCAAGGAGCGGCGCACCCTCAAATACCTGTTTGAGCAGGGGATTCAGCCCCAAGTTCCCCCTAAACTCAGCACCTCTGATGTGATCTGCCCCTATGTGTGTGGTCTCAAGGGCTTGGATGTGCTGCCGGGGGATTTGGATCTTTACGATGATTATGTGGTGTCGTCGGTGTTGCACCAGCAGGCGATGAAAGGGGGGGAGACCAATTTTGAGAAGGCCTGGATCCATTTTGAGAGCACCTTGGTGGCGGAAATTTTGCAGCCGATTCAGAAGGACTACGACTTCATTATTTTGGACTGTGCCCCGGGCTATAACCTTCTCACCCGCAGCAGCCTTGCTGCTAGCCATTTCTATCTCTTGCCCGCTAAGCCGGAACCCCTGTCGGTGGCAGGGATTCAGCTGCTGGAACGACGCATTGCGAAACTGCGGGAGAGTCACCAGGGAGAGGATCAAATCCAAACCCAATTGCTGGGGATTGTGTTTTCAATGGCGGGGGGCTTGCTGGCTAGCCGTTACTACCACAAGGTGATGCAACGGGTGCGCCAAGATTTTAATGAGGCCCAGTTGTTCAAGACCCAAATCCCCAACGATATCAATGTGTCGAGGGCGGTGGATAATTTTAAGCCCGTGGTTCTGGCCCAGCCCAATGCGGCGGGATCCAAGGCATTTGTCAAGCTCACCCAGGAATTCTTAAGTAAGTTACAACTGGCGCTAGGAAGTAAGGATCAAACAAGCCGGATGAGACTCTCGGAGCTGGATTAGGAAGGTGTAGCTTAGGGTACAAAACAAAAGGAACCTCCTTGGGAAAGTAAGACGGGACTAAAACGCTGTGGTGGCTGCTAGAGTTGCTGGAGAGCCCCCCGATTATGTGGGACGATCGGTGGAGCCGATCGCCCTGAGCCTGATTCTTGCGTGTGCTAGGGTCCGAAGATTGGGCTGGGTTGCGGTGCTCTGGATCCATAGAAAGTTTTAAGAAGAAAGTCTTAAGACACTTGGGTTCCGTTGGGTTCCAGGCTTGCGGAGGTCTAGGATTGTTCCGGTTGCGATTTCCCAGACTGGTCACTTGCAGCTTGACGGTTGCCATATTGCTCCGATTTCCCGATTTTCTGTTCCCTACTGGATAATCCCCACTATGACCTCGGTTGCCTCTTCTGCCGTTTCCTCTGCCCTTCATTCCTCGATTATTTATCCCTTATCCGTGGCGCGGTTGTGTGGATTGGGGGTGTGGCAGGATCAGTTTGTGAGTCTCGATCGTTTTCAGGGCTATGTGGTCCAGATCGACCCTCGGACGGATGAGGTGAGGATTCTCAATCGCCAGCAGGTGGATGTGTTTCGGGATAGTAATGGCCTGACGGTGCAAGGGGATACCCTATGGTTCACCAAGGGCACGCGGGTGTATTCCTGTGATCTTCAGACCTGGGAGACGACCTATGTGGCGGAGGTGCGCGATCGGGCGGAAGGGATCGCCATTGCGGGTAAGACGCTGTATGTGTCTAACTCGCGCCTAGGGCTGATTTTTGTGGTGAGTGCGGTGCATGGGAATGTGATTACCCAGTTCCGGGCCCCGGGGGTGGGGGTGGAGCATTTGGCGGTGCAGGAGGAGACGCTATGGGTTGCGGATGAGGGAGAGCAGACGGTGTATTGCCTCGATCGGGCGACGGGGGAGCAGCGCTTTAGCTTGCTAACCCCGTTTGAGCATCCGGTGGGTCTTCAGTTTTTGGCCTTGGAGGCTGGGGCGGCGCCTGAGCAGCTTTATGTGCTCTATAGCGGCGAACAGCTCTATATCCAGGATGATCCCAACGGCTATGAACCCCATCGTTTGGCCCGTCGCGATCGCAGCTTGATTCAGCCGCTTCAGTATCACTACCGGCCCGGTCAGCCCTATGCCTTGTCCAATGGCTATCGCATTGAGCTGTGCTATGTGGAGGAGCTGGCGCCGCTGGATCCGATTACGCTGGAGTCGGTGGAGTGGCGAATTGCGTTGCCGTCGAATACCGATCGCCAGCGGGTGGTGTCGATCGAGCCCTTTGGGATGCCGTTTGAAACGGTGGAGCAGGATGGGGAGAAGCTGGCGGTGTTCCGGTTTGATAAGTTGCAGGAGCAGGATCGCCAAGTGTTTGGTTGGCGGGCGGTGATTGATACCTATGGGGTTAAGTACCAGTTGTTGCCGAAGGATGTGGATTTGACGGAGGAGCTGTCGGAGGAATTTAAGGCGCGGTATTTGGTGGATAACGAGAATCTGGCGATGGATACGCCGATCGTGCAGTGGGCGGCGAAGGAGGCGGTGGGGGATGAGACCAATCCGCTGCGGCAGATCTTGAGTATTCGTGATTATGTGTACGATCGGCTGTCGTACCGAATCACCCCCCATATTGATAATCCCGATGTGGTCTTGGAGCGGGGGACGGGCTCCTGTGGGGAGTATGTGGGGGTGTTGTTGGCGCTGTGTCGTCTGAATGGCATTGCTTGCCGGACGGTGGGCCGTTATAAGTGTCCGCCGCATCCCGATCAGTTTAATGTGCCGCTGTTCCCGGACTATAACCATGTGTGGTTAGAGTTCTATTTGCCGGGGATTGGGTGGTTACCGATGGAGTCGAATCCGGATGATGTGGACTATGGTCCCCATCCGATGCGCTTTTTTATGGGTTTGGCGTGGTATCACGCGGAAATTGGCCGAGGGCTGAAGTTTGAGCAGGTTCTCTCCCAGGGAACCAATATTAAGGAGATGCCGGGGGAACTGTCGATCGGAAACTTGGCGGTGAATCATGTGCGGTTCCGTATTTTGGAGGCCCTGACTCCACCGCAGGCTTAAGGCGTTGCTGGATGATGGGATGGGCCCAGGAGTGCAAGATTCTGTTGAGCAGAAGCGAGAGCGACTGCAAACTCGCTTTGCATCTCTCCCATCGGCAAGGCCAGAATTGGGGTTTGGGTTGGGCGGCGAAGCCGCCCAATCCAATTAATCAAGGATCCCACTCACGCACTGGGACTGGTATTTGCGCCGTAGCGCCCCCCACAGGAACCCCGTGCCCAGGACAATGCCCAACACCGTCCCGGTTTCCGGAATGGGCGTGGCGGCCACAGGGCTGTTGGGCTCCGTTAGATCCTCGCTGCCATCTTCCACCTCTCGATCGAAGCGATCGTCCGCCTGTTCTGCTGCCGCCAGATTCTCGCGTTGGCGATCGTTAACCAGGGCAATCATGGAGGAATAGGGACTGACCAGATGATAATCCTTAGCGATTTGATTTACGGCATCGAGATTCCCTAAATCCGTCATATCCGTGGTGCGGCTACGATAGAGGATCAACTGACGAGCCGCCAGGGGGGCAAAGGAATTCGGGGCATCGAAGGCGTCTAGAGCATCGGTGCTGCTTGTGGTGCCCGCCGGATTCACCACGGGTTGTACCTGCCAGCGATATCCGTCCGCAATCCGCACCTCTGGTCCCGTTCCCTGCTCTAACCGTAGTCGTTGAAGTGCAGACGCCACATCTGTGGCAATACCACCGCCACTTGCCTCGATCGCCGTCATCACCGCATCTTCGTAGGCGATCGGTAAGCTTGGCCCCAGGTGAACCAGCCAGAGGGGGGCATCCGGGGGGGCCAGTGCCTCGATGTTTGCCTCTAACTCATAGCTTCCGGCATCCGCGAGCAGCAGGATTCCGTCATAGGAGGAGTTAGAGCTAGGATTAAGCTGATAACTAGGACTAGAGCCGGAACTAGATCCAGAATCATTACTCAGCTGACCAATTGCCTGCTCTGACTCCAGGCGATGAAACTGGTGTAGCATCTGCGCCAGGGAGAGAGAGCCAAAGAACGGCAGACGGGGGAGTGATTGGGCCGTGGGTCGATCGATGCGCTGGGGAGCAGCACCGGAGGCAGCGGTGAGATAGAAGTCCAGGGTAGCTTGGGGAGCTTGGACCTGAATTTGCTGGAGATTCGCGCCTAGTTCTGGTAAAACTGCCGCCATGCTATAGGAGCTATCAAGAATGACGGCAAGATGCTGAATTTGGTCTTGGTCTTGGTTTTGGTTTTGGTCTTGAGCTTGAGCTTGGGGCTGAAGGGGAGTGGCGGAGACTTGGTAGCCCGAGAGGTTAAGGGTGTGGGCGATCGGCTGTGAATCTACGATCGACGGCAGGGTTTGGGAGAATTGCCCCTTGGAGCGGTCCGTTGCCGGCATAGCTGCCTCAAACCAGCCCCAGTCTGTATCCCAGTCCTGTTGCTTCAGAATTGCGCCTTGCCGCTCTCGTTGTGTTTGCCGGTCCCAGTACACATTGCGTCGCTCCGTCAGTTGGGGCAAGGGCCACCCCTCGGGTGTCCGGAGGACTTGGTAGCGCAGCACCACTTGGGCGTGACCCGGTGCCCCATTGCCCTGGGCCGGGACGGGGAAAACCCGCAGCCGATACTGGCGCGGCCCCACCTGCTCCAGCAGGGCCGGATCCACTCGCCGTTGCACCTCCTGGTTATAGACCTCCTGGGCTGCGCCTCGGGTGGCCACCACCGCCGGATAGCGTTGGGGATTCTCATCATCTCCCAGCCATAGACCGGTGATTACGGCTGTTTCTGGCAGGGAAAAGCTATAAAAAATCTCCTCATCCTGCCAGGTGGGGTTTTCGTAGCGTTCCTGAATCTCCACCTCGCCCCAGTCGCTCGCCTCCGTCACCCGGACTGCCTGATGGGTGAGGGGAATGACCCGCTGGTTAATATTAATGAGACCCGCCTTGGCCTCTTCTCGGTTCCAGGTGGCTTGTAGGGCCTGTTGAATCGTCTCCCGCTCCCCCCGCTGCATTGGAGTATCAAAAATTTGGGCATAGAGCTTGGGTGCTAAGTCCTTTTCCCAATCGAAGCCTTGGTAGAGAAAGGGAGAAATGAGGTAGTTATGGAAGCTTTGTAGAGTTGTAATGATACTGGGGCGCAGAGCTGTCGTATTCTCGTAGAAGCGGCGGAGATTATCAACTCGATGATTTGCACCGAGGTAGCGGTAGCGGTGGAGATGGGCGTTAAGGAGACCGGCTCGAATTTGGGGTAAACTGTCAAGAATTGTGGCTCGATCGCCCGCTAGCTGAATGAATGCAGTGCGCGTATTATTGGTTTGTGTATCGTCGCTTGGTATGGCTTCGATCGGCAGGGTTTCGGTTTGTATTTCGGCTGTGCTCTCGCCTTGTCTGCTTCCTCGCTCCGAAGTTGACCGAGACACACCAGTTTCGATCGCGATCGTCTCTAAATTGGCCGGATCTACACCCAGGAGCCTAAACGCTTGGACTTGGGGCTGGGGTAGGGTTGCACTGGTGTGGAAAGCAAGGACAAGGGCGATCGCCACCGCCGAGGTGATGCCTAGGACTCCCGATCGGCCCCACTGTTTGCCATAGGCTTCTGCAATTCGCCACCAGGAGCGCACATAGAGATGACAGAAAGCGAAGGGACTGGCGAGAAATAGGGTCGCACTGAAAATCAAGAGAACAACCAAGAGCCCACTGCCTAAGGCAGCCGCCGGATAGCGGACTAAGCCCCAGAGAAAATCGCCCAACCAGTGAAAGCTGAGAAGATCGGGCAAAGCTTGAATCACAGCAAAGCCTAGACCGCAGAGGCTTGGGATCACATAGAGCAAGAGTAGGGTGCCCCCATACAGCCCCAACATTAGGGTTAGACTTTGGCCCATCAGTTGCGCGGCGGCCAGCATCGGACGGGAGGCTGCGTAGCCAAACCCCACTTCCAGGGCAAAGCTGAGCATACTAAGACCCAGGAACATTAAAAATCCTGCGGAAACTGGATTGAGTTCCCGCAGGATGAACATCCGTAGCAGACAAAGACCAAATAGCGGCAACTCTACGCCATAGAAGAAGCGCATCAGTAGTCCTGGCCACTTGCGAAACCGGGCCGTTGCCCCGATTAGGCTCGCGCTGGTGGGAATGGCCACCAACCCCAAGAGGCTCAGGGAAAAACCGAGGGGAATTGCCCCCTCAAATGTGGCGGCAATCAGGGGACCGGCCAGGAGGGGCAGGACTAAGAGATAGGCCCAGCTCAGGAACATCAGGTTCCAAAGCCAGAAAATCCAATAACAGGCGGTGTTGAGTAGATTTTTCACAGCGTTTGAGGGGGGTATCCCAGGGGGGCAGGGCTGGGGGGGCACTCCCCTTATAGCAATGCTCCGGTGTTCTGACACCCCTTTAGCGCCAATGTCCCCCATTTCCCGACAATCGATCGGACGCGATCGTCCGTCGATCGTGCCCGATCCCACAAAAACCCACTGGCTGTGGGACACCTCGCGTCGGGGCATCAGAGGCTGGGTCGATTGCCCCCACCTCGCTGGTTATCTAGGGGCCGTCATTATTAAGCTCTAGAGAGCATTGGGCCCTAGAGAGCACCTCGATTACCCCTCGATGAATTGGGTTGGGCGGCGCAGCCGCCCAACCCAAACCCTGATTCTTGCGTGGGCTAACTCCCAAAAATCTGTATTCATCGAGGTGCTCTAGACTGATCCCAGAATTAGGGAGAGGGATACAGTCCCTTGCGTATACAGTTGGGGCGAGCGTGTAACGCTGATATTGTCAGGTTTCTCCGGTGAATGAATGACGCGTCCTCGGTCACGGGATGGATATGGGTGAGGTTTCGAGGTGCCCTGCCCCGGTTTTGCCCCTGTCCTGCGCCTGCTCCTGTTTCTGCCCTTGCTCTAACCTGTGTTTGTCTTGCCCTGCTCCTACTGTCGGCGGCGCAATACAGCCAATAACGTCTCGAACTCCGGCGGAGGTGGCGCGATCGCGTCCAAGGGGTCTCCCGTTATGGGATGCACCAGCCGTAATCGATAGGCATGGAGGGCTTGGCCCTGGAGCTTGACCTTGGGGGCACGACCGGAACTGTAGAGCGGATCCCCCACGATCGGGTGGCCTAAATGGGCACAATGGACCCGGATTTGGTGTGTGCGGCCGGTTTCCAGCTCAAAGCGCAGCAAACTGTAATTTCCTAGCCGTTCCTGCACCTGCCAGCGTGTGGCTGCCCAGCGTCCGCCCTTTTCTTCCGGCACGATCGCCATTTTCTTGCGATCGACGGGATGCCGCCCCACGGGTTGCTCAACCCGTCCCGTTTCTATTTTGGGTACCCCATGAATAATGCCTAAATATTGGCGCTGTGCTGTTTTTTGGCGAATCTGCTCCTGTAGGCTCAGTAAAGCGGCATCTGTCTTCGCTACCACCATCACCCCGCTCGTATCCTTATCCAGGCGATGGACAATACCCGGTCGTTGAACTCCCCCAATCCCCGGTAAATGGGGACAATGGGCCAAGAGGCCATGGACAAGGGTTCCCTGGGCATGGCCGGGAGCCGGATGGACCACTAATCCCTTGGGCTTATTGAGTAAAATCAACTGATCATCCTCATACAGGATGTCCAAATTGAGGGATTCTGGCTGTAATTTCAGGGGTTCGGGTTCCGGTAGCCAGATTTTGATCCGATCGCCCCCCTTGATCTTGGCTTTTTTATGGGTTTCCGCCTGCCCATTTACCCACACCTGCCCCTGTTCGATCAGCTTCTGCAACCGCGATCGGGACAGTCCTAGCGCGTCCGGTACGGCCTGGGCCACCCATCGATCGAGTCGATCGCCCCCGTCCTCCACCTCCAGGTTCAGGATCATTTCCGAGGAGTCCACATCATTCGTCGGTCTTCTCGCGGGTCGTGTCATCTCAAGATCTGGCCCCATGTTTTCAAGATCTGCCCCCATGTTTGCCTCCAACGCGATCGGGCAAGGGATATCGTAAGCGCCAAGTTGTGCTGAATTCCAAGTTGTGCGGATCCAGTGTCCCACTGACGTGAAGTGAGGTGCCCCTGTAACTTTCGTAAAGAACCATTGCTGGGATTCCAAGGGGTTGGGGGCAAAAAGTATAATTGGCTACAGAATTGAAATAAAATTATGAACACTGAATCTAGAGCCAGAGAACTCCTTGCCCAAGAGCGTCGCCACGCCGATCATCTTAAGGACAATCTGTTGAGCCGATCGGATGCGGAAGTCCACCATGCGGACTCGGCGGCGGAAAGTCACCTGGAAGAACAGGCGCGGGAGCATTTGAACCAAAGCCAGCACCAAACCTCCCATCGTGCGGATGCCATGTTACAACGGGCTGAAGCTGAGCTAGAAGAGGCGCCGATCGCGAACACGACGGATGAATTGGCCCGTGAAGCGGCGGCTGCCGATCGCCAGCATGAGCACCACAATCACGACACAATGTTGGCACGGGCTGAGGCTGAAGTGAAGGCGTGAGAGTCTAAAGTCACGCTAGGCCAGTCTGCACCATGCGATTTCATCTTTTTCCGGGGTAAGCTTGATGGGCCTACCCCGTTTTAATGGGTACCTGTCACTCTCCTAACCTTTGCCGCCCGCCCGCCAAATACGAGGCCCTCATGCTGGACACGCCCCCGCTAGATGAACTAAGACTTGCCCTCGAACTGGCCACCGATGACGAGCTTCAGGATTTGACCCAGATCCTGTTTCAGCCAAAGTTTAATCCCCTCGACTATATGCGGGGGCCGCGACCTGGAGAAGTGCAGACCTACGATCGCAGCACCTGGATTACGGCCCTAGAGCAACGCTTTCGCTTTTTAGCCGCCGATGGCTTTACCGTCCTGCAGGGGCGCACGGACACACTCCACTACCGCGAGATTCTCCTCAAGATTTGCCAGCAGCTCAAAATTGCCACGGTCCAGGGTCTTAGTACGTTAGAGATTGAATCGGAAATCTTTTTGACGGTGCTGGAGCGGGCCTGTAAAAAGTTGCCGCCCGAGGAATATCAATCCCTCAACCGCCATTTACAGGACTTGGTGGCCCGATCGCCCCATGCCCTTAATCTGTCCCCGGAGGCTCGTCGGGATCCGCTGCGCCTTGCCCTGACGGGGAGCAGTGCCCTGGCCGTGAGTTCTATGGTCCGCCCCTGGCTCCTCCAGCAAATTTCCCAACAACTGACCCTGTCCTTGGCCCGACACCAAGCGGCCCGGCAGATGATCCGCAGTGGTACTAATTGGGCCACCCGGCTCCAAGGCCAGTGGTTGTTGCAAGGGGCGAGTCGAGGTATTGCGGTGAATACGGCTCGCTATGGTGCGGTACGGGGGGCCCTGGGGTTTCTCGGTCCGGCGTTGTGGATGTGGTTTTTGGCGGATTTGGGGTGGCGGGCGATCGCCACCAATTACACCCGCGTGATTCCGGTGGTGTTCACCCTGGCCCAGATTCGCCTCACCCGTGCGTCTTAGAGGATGTTGAGAAACCTAAGAAAATCCCCCCGAACCCCCCTTTGCAAAGGGGGGGACGGCCTCTTCTTCCCTTTTCAAAAGGGGAACTGGGGGATTCGGCTAGGGCCGTAGGCCCGGGCCGCAGTTTCCAAATATTCTCTCGGACACCTTGATTAATTCGACTTTTCACCGTGGTGCCTACGGCAAAATCAGGGCTGTGGGGGGCGGC
>JAYKIB010000340.1:0-46107 GCA_035285005.1 Prochlorothrix sp. | reverse complement strand
AAACTGCAAGCCAGCATCCAGGAACTGCGGGAAGAATCCAAAGACCTCAGCACCCGCTTTGGCTACTACCAACAATCCACCCAGGCGATCGTCAACCTCGCCTTCTCCCTCATCGCCAGCGCCACCGTCGCCGTCTTCGTCTCAGAAATCCTGCGGCGCTAAGTTTAGGGCACCTCAATGAATGGGGTTGGGCGGCAAAGCTGCCCAACCCTGATTTTTGCGTGGATCACTGGGCGAAAATTTGGATTTTTCGAGGTGCCCTAACCCTCCCCTCACAAAAACAACCGGGGCTAAGTTTAAAAAGTTTTTGCAAAGCTATTGAGAATTTATTGCAAAAACCTCTACACTACAGGAAGTAGGTGCCCCATATCTGGCACAGCCTGCAACACCGTTTGCTGGAAGTCCACCCCCTAGCAGTCGTGCCATCGATCGGGTTCCCCCTGAGCCTTCACACCATCCTCGGTTCCTTCATCCCCCGCCCTTAATGACAGTATCGAACTCCGCTCCGGCTATTCTCTCTCTGGAGGGCGTCGCCAAGCACTTTCCCGGTGCCCCCCTCCCCGCCGTCGATCGCATTCACCTGCAACTCCAACCCGGTGAACTGCTGGGATTGTTAGGACCCTCCGGGTGTGGCAAAACAACCCTACTACGGCTCATTGCCGGTTTTGAGCAACCCCAAAGCGGTCAAGTTTTCCTCAACGGTCAAGAAATTGCCTGTGCCAACTGCACCCTTCCCCCCGAACACCGGGGCATTGGCATGGTGTTCCAGGATTACGCCCTCTTTCCCCATCTCACCGTTGCTCAAAATATTGCCTTTGGCCTCCGGCAGCGCCGGGGTTGGCGACGATCGGAGATCCACAAACGAGTTGCGGACGTGATCGCCCTGGCCAGTCTGGACGGCCTGCAAAAACGGTATCCCCACGCCCTCTCCGGTGGCCAACAGCAGCGGGTTGCCCTCGCCCGTGCCCTCGCCCCCAACCCCAGCTTGATTCTGCTGGACGAACCCCTCAGTAACCTGGATGTGCAGGTGCGGCTCCGGCTGCGCCAAGAGTTACGCACCATCCTCAAGGCGGCGGGCACTTCGGCTATTTTGGTCACCCACGACCAGGAAGAAGCCCTGTCCGTCTGCGATCGCGTGGCAGTCATGCGCCAAGGCCAAGTTGAGCAGGTGGCCACTCCCCAGGAACTCTACGCCCACCCCAGTACTCGCTTCGTAGCGGAATTTGTCACCCAGGCGAACTTCCTCCCGGCCCAGCGGCTCGGACAAAGTTGGGAAACGGAACTGGGGTGCTGCACTGAAGCGAGCCTCGGGGATCCCATCCCCAGCGGGATCGATCGGGTAGACCTGATGATCCGCCAGGAAGACCTGCAACTGTCTCCCGATGCCCAAGGGGTGGCCGTGGTCCGCGATCGACAGTTTTTGGGCCGAGAACAGCGCTACACCGTGATCACAGCGTCGGGGCGAGAACTGATTGCACGGGTTTCCCTCGACCAGGGTTTGGCCCTAGGAAGCCGGGTGGCGGTCACCTTTGACCCACAACAGGCGCGGGTTTTCGATCGTCACGATCGGGGTCTTACCCTCCTACCCGATCGCCCCGTCATGTCCCACCTGCCCTTACCCGCAGCCTCCTAATATTCTGCTGCCTAGGGGACACCTCGATTAATTGTGGTGCCCATCAGAAATTCAATCCAGGGGTTACACTGACACCATTTACGGGCACCCCCGCAGGAGCCTCTGCTGAGACCCTGGCCCCCCGTGCTGCTACTGCTCTGATCCCGCTATCGAGGAAAGGTCACTATGGATGCGTTTCTGGCTCCTGTTTTGGCAACACTGCTGGCGATCGCCGGTTATGTGTCTGGCTCCGTCAAAATTGTCAACCAAGGGGATGTGGCTCTAGTTGAACGGCTGGGACGATATCGCCGCACCCTGCAACCCGGAATTAACTTCACCCTCCCCCTGATTGACTCCATCATTGTGGACACCTCACGGGAGCAGGTCTTGGATGTTCCGGCCCAGGAATCCATCACGGCGGATAACGTGCCGATCCAAGCGGATGGCCTGGTGTACTGGAAAATTGTCGATCTCTATCTCGTGCACTACGGGGTCGATGATGTGAAACTGGCCGTGGAAAGCACCGTCCTCACCACCCTACGGAATGAAGTGGGCAAACGGACCCTCCAGGGACTGCTCACGGCTAGGGATGAGATTAACGATGCCCTACTGCGGGAACTGGACGAGTCTACGGAAAATTGGGGCGTTAAGGTGACTCGGGTTGAGTTAAAGGATATTATCCTGCCGGATGATGTGCGCGCTAGTATGGCTAAGGCCAAGGCCGCTGAAAATGAGCGAGCTGCGGCCATGGAAGTGGCCGAGGGACTGCGGCAAGCCGCCGAGGAAGAAGCCAAGGGCCGGAAGGAAGCAGCCAAGCTTGAAGCCGAGGGGATCTCTGCGGCTATTACCCAGATTATGGCTACCCTGCGGGAACAGGGCGTGAAGGATCCCGAGCAGGATGCCCAGGTTTTCCAGCGCTTGCTCAAGTATTTGGTGGCCCAGCGCTATATGGATGCGACTGAAAAGATTGGGGAAAGTACCAATGCCAAAATTCTCTTTATGGATCCCCAGGATTTACACCAGGCCATGGATGACTTGATCGAAACCTCCAGCAGTAATCTACCGGGCAAGGGACGATCCAAAGCCTAGGGTGTGTCATCAATGGAATGGCATAGAACCTATGGCAGTTTTGATCTCCATCGCACCCAGCTTGAGGTGCTAGATCAAGCCCTAGCCGATCGAATTTTGGCAGCCCTACCCCATCCCCGTTTAAGCTTCAGCCTGGAATATACCCTGTACCAAGGCGATCGACGGCGTACCGTGGATCATCCCGGTGCGATCGCGACGGGGGTTCGGCTCGATGCCCTGACCCTGCGCCTCCGGATCCTGAAGGAGTGGGATGGGCTTAGGGAAACGGAGGATTTTCGCCAGGAACGGCAGGCGGTACACCAAGCCGGGCAATTCCTCCAGGATTTGGGGGTCCGGTTTGTGGTGGAGCCTTCTCCCTGGGTGACGGAGGCCGTGGAGGTGTGGGTTTTGGGCCAGGAGGAGGCCCTGGTGACGGAGCTGGGGATGCTGATTGAAGCCTGGTTTTTGGGCCAGGTGCAGCGCCGATCGGGGCGGGCTGTGCGTGGGCGCTTCTGGCGGCTGTGGGGTGGGAGTGGGGTGGGAATGGTGGCGATCGGTGTGCTGCTGGGGTTGGTGCTGGGGGTGGCAATCGGGATTGGGCTGGGGATGCTGCGGGATGGCACGGGGGGGGGCGTGGGGTTCCGGATTCTAGGTGCCGAGATTCTCGGGACTGGGGCGATCGGCCCGATCCTACTCGGAGGCACGATCGGCCTTCTGCTCCTCGCCCACCAGGGCCATCGGGGCTGGGGCTATCTTTCCCGCTGGCTTTGGCACCGCGATCGACCTAGCCGTTTCCGGTTCTAGGCCAGGGTTCCTCCCGGTCTCGGCTCACCGCCGTCTCGATCGCTCAGCATATTGCCCAGCGTGGGGCTGGGTTGGGTGATTGCCTGGGTTTAGGAACCGGTTACGGGAACTAGGCACAAGAAGCCGCCGGAAATTCGCTATGATAGCTGCGGGCTGAATCACCGTGTACATCACTCTTCAGCCAGGGGAACCCCAACACTCTCCCACCGTCTGAACTCCCATCATCCCAATAGGGCACCTCGAAAAATCAAAGTTCTTGCCCCGTGACCCACGTCAGAATCAGGGTTGGGTTGGGCGGCGCAGCCGCCCAACCCAATTAATCGAGGTGCCCAAAGGTTTATCCCCATCCTCTGAACCAACCTTTGGGTTCTTGACGGTGCCCCAACCACTCATTTTTTTTGAAGAGGACATCTGTTGCTATGCCTGCTGAGCAGGAAAATCCCTGGGTTGAAGGAATTAAAACCATTGGCCTCAGCGCTGTTCTGGCCTTTGGTATTCGGACCTTTGTAGCAGAAGCCCGCTACATTCCCTCTAGCTCCATGCTGCCTACCTTGCAGATTAACGATCGTCTCATTGTGGACAAAGTGGTTTACCGCTTCACCGATCCCCAGCGGGGCGATATTGTCGTGTTTAATCCCACCGATGCCCTCCTGGCCCAAAATTTTCGAGATGCCTTTATTAAGCGCATCATTGGCTTACCCGGTGATGTGGTGGAGGTCTATGGCGGCACGGTCTACGTCAATGGCCAAGCCCTGGAGGAAAACTATATTCAGGATGCCCCCGATTATGTCTACGGCCCCGAGACGGTCCCAGCGGATCAGTACCTCGTGCTCGGAGACAATCGCAACAATAGCTACGATGGCCACAGTTGGGGATTTGTCCCCCACGATCGCATTATCGGACGGGCAAGCGTGCGGTTCTGGCCCCCGAACCGGGTGGGTGGCATTGGTCACCCCACCTACGAACTACCCGATCCCAGCCTGCTCGACTCCGGTGCCGTAGATCCCAATCTGCTCGGCCCCGCGCCCATCGCCCAGTAGAGCGCCCCAATTCACTCAAACTGATGATGACAGCCCCTAGGGCACCTCGAACAATCAAAGTTCTTGCCCAATGAACCACGTAAGAATCAGTGTTGGGTTGCGCGGCTTCGCCGCACAACCCAATTAATCGAGGTGCCCCCTAGACGATCGATGAAGCTGCCTGTAAAGCTGCCAGTGGTTGCGTATCGATCATAATCCGATTTCGTCCTTGGCTCTTCGCCAAATAAAGCTGGCGATCGGCCCGATCCACTAGCATTTGGGGGTAGGTATCCGGTGCAGGTACCGTCGTGGCCAAGCCAATGCTCAGGGTTACATGGTGGGTCACAGGCGAGGAAAGGTGGGGTATTTCCAACGCATTCACCGCATTGACGATCGCCTCCGCCCTGCCCCGCGCCTGACTCACCTCCATTCCCGGTAACACCACCGCGAACTCTTCCCCACCGTATCGGGCCACTAACCCTTCCGTTGGTGCGATCGACTGGCTCAAACAGGCCGCAATTTGTTGGAGACAACTATCCCCCTGGGGATGGCCATAGGTGTCGTTATATTGCTTGAAAAAATCGATATCGCACAGAAGGATGTTGAGGGGCCTATGGGTGTCGATCGCCTGTTGCCAGTGGTCCTTTAAGTAATCATCAAATTTCCGCCGATTTGCTAGCTGGGTCAGGGGGTCCACCGTCGCCAGATAACTCATCTGATCCACTTTGGCGTTCCACTGTTCATCCACCACATCCCCATGCTCCGTCAGAATATCCAACATGATTCTGAGATCCGCATGTTGGCGACGCAAAAATTCCAGCATCACATAGAGCGTTGTTTCTGCCCGCTGGCGTTCAGTAATTTCCTGTCGTAGTTGTTGGTTAATCCGTTGTAACTCATCTTCGATCGCATCCCCATGCTCAGTCGCCGTCAACAGCGTAATCTGCAGATCCTGGTTCTCTTGCTGGAGCGTTTGATAGGACTGCTGGAGACGGCGCAGGACTTGATTCTCCTGCTCTAGCTGCTTCAGTCTAGCGTAGAGCGCCTCAAGTTCCGAAGTGTTCAGTTGTACAGGCTCGGGCATAGGACAACCAACAATAAGCGGGGCAGAGAAAGACAGAATCCCCACACTTCCAAATTCTAGCTGTGGTTCGCCTCGGGATCATGGGGGAAGGTGGCGAATCTGCCAACCCACACCTCTGATTCGTGCATCGGTCACCCCATGGCAAGTGAGGTATTGGAGGGAGCCAGTGGCCCGTCTCACTGCCTAGGGTCAGGCGGCACAGCCCGCTCTAGCAGCGGATATTGGGTGGGACAGGGCGAGGCTAGAACTTTCCCGCTGCGCGGAGCATTTCCTCTCCCAACTGATCCCACTCCACCGGGCGGTTATCATAGCCGATCCCATCCATACTGTCGGGGACGCGGAGGCGAAACTTTGCAGGGGATGAGGCGCTCTATGCGAAATTCTGTCTATGGTGGGAAGACGACAATTTTATCCGTCAGGTCCATTGTTTTGCGCAATTGCAAGACTAGGCTGAATTAAGGGATAGTTGAGCCAATTACTATCAAGACGATTCCATCCTACGGGAAAACTTGGAATCCCCAATCCGCCATATACAGCGTCTTTGCTAGGTATCCCTAACATTGTAAAAGCACCCCGGTACAAGGCAACTCAGCACACAGCACCTCAACACGGGGCAGTCCAAAAACCGGTCAGCCCATCAGGCGCGGATGGGTTCTTTGCACATAGGCACCTCAGGGCACCTCGATTAATCCGAATTTTTGGGAGACAGCCCACGCAAGAAGTGGGGTTTGGGTTGGGCGGCGAAGCCACCCAACCCAATTAATCGAGGTGCCTCTCAATGGTTTACGTCCCACCATCGCGTCCCACCGTCGTGGCATAGTGTTGTGTCCTACTGCCGTGGCGTACTTTCGTGTCCTACCGCCGTGGTGTACTGCTAGGACGCGATCGAGGCGGGCGACAAAGCCGCCCACCCTATTCACCGGGGTACCCAGTGGTTTTCAAATATCCCCTAAAAGCGATCCTTCAACTGCCGCAAATGGGCAAAGCTTTGCACCGGGTCCGCATCTCCAGCAGGGGCTAAGGTGGGATCATCCCACCGCAAAAAGGGATTCGTTTGCTGCTCTAGGTTTAGGGTTGAAGGCACCGTGGCCAGATTCTGTTGACGAGCCACCTGGGTCTGGTGCCAGCGGCTTTGGAGGTCGGCATTCTGCGGATCCACCGTCCGGGCAAACTTGAGGTTATTGAGGGTATATTCGTGGGCACACCACACCCGGGTGCTCGGGGGAAGCTGGCGCAATTGGGTCAGGGACTGCACCATCTGGGCGGGAGTTCCCTCAAAGAGGCGACCACAGCCCCCCGCAAATAAGGTATCCCCACAAAATAAGTCTCCCTGGGTGCCCAAGGGTAGGGGGTTCTGGTGACTGGGGAATGGCTCCGGTGCCCCAGGTTCCTCCTGGGGCGGGAAGTAGTAGGCGATGTGCCCTCGGGTATGACCGGGGACAAAGAGCACCTCAGCCGTGTAATCACCAAAGCGAACCCGATCGCCCGCATCAAGGGCCTGGGTCTGTCCTGGGATCCGCCCCCGATCGTGGGCACCACCATAAACCGCCGCGCCCGGAAACTCCGCCAACAAATCCCGGTTTGCCCCCACGTGATCACCGTGGTGGTGGGTGTTGAAAATTGCCGTCAAGGTTGCTCCCAAGTGGTGCAACTGGGCTAGGACCGGCTGGGGTTCGGCGGGATCGACCACGGCTGCGGTCTGGGTCTGCTCATCGTGGAGCAAGAAGATGTAGTTGTCCTGTAGGGCGGGGAGACGATAGATCTGTACAGCCATGGTTACCTGGGTTCTTCAAGCTCGACAAGAAAATGCTGACTCCCGGAAGGGCACCTCAAAACATCCAAACGTTGCTGGCGGCTATTCGCTGTGTAAGGTACCGGTACCCATGGGAATAAAGCTGGGTTGCAGATTATCAGGCGATCGTAACTTTTCCTGACCCATCCCTAGCAACATCAAAACATTGATGGCAGAATGAAGGCTAATTGCAGTCTATGATACAAAAATACATATTTCCCTGGAGACACATTTCCCCGGGGACACACGGATCCCCAGTTACTCCTGGATTCGTGGATCCCCAGTCGCGCCTGCATAAGCAGACCTCACTCAAATCGTCAACCCCGCCGATCCCAACCCAGATCCCAACTCCATCGATCCCCACTATAGATCCCGATCGGGTAGCCCCCGCATCGCTCCCCCACGAGTTTGCTGTCTCCGTGTTTCCCCGTTTCCCTTTTTAGCCCCCCCAAAACTCTCCCCCTTCGATCCTCCCTCTGCCCTGCTTACCCACGCCTCTTTCCCTTCCCTTGGGTACTCGATCCCTCTCAACGATTCGTCCCATGACCTATGCAATAATGAGGGTTTTGGCGATCGGCTCCGCCGCTCACTCTAGTTAACCAAGATGCATTCAAGGTTTTGGCGATCGGCTCCGCCGCTCACCTTGGCTAACCGAGATGCATCCATCGCGGTGCATTAACCGAGATTCTCCCGTTACCCATTCCACCTGCAATTCCTTCCCTACCCCTTGCCATGAAGTCTACCGCCCAAGCCCAAAGTATCACCAAGCAACGCGCCACAGGTGCCCAGGCCCTTATCGACAGCCTTAAGCGTCATGGTGTTCGCCATATCTTCGGGTATCCCGGTGGGGCGATCCTGCCCATTTACGATGCCCTATACCAGGCAGAAGCCGCAGGGGACATGCAGCATATCCTCGTGCGCCATGAGCAGGGTGCCTCCCACGCTGCTGATGCCTATGCCCGGGCAACGGGTAAGGTGGGGGTTTGCTTTGGTACTTCGGGACCGGGTGCAACCAACCTGGTAACCGGGATCGCCACAGCCCAGATGGACTCAATTCCCATGGTGGTGGTGACGGGTCAGGTTCCTCGGGCCGCGATCGGGACCGATGCATTCCAAGAAACCGATATCTATGGCATTACCTTGCCCGTGGTCAAGCATTCCTATGTGGTGCGGGATCCTCGGGATATGGCCCGCATCGTGGCGGAAGCCTTCCACATCGCTAGCACCGGTCGCCCTGGTCCCGTCCTGATCGATGTGCCCAAGGATGTGGGCCTGGAGGAATTTGACTATGTGCCGGTGGAACCGGGCAGTATCCGCCTTGCGGGGTACCGACCCACGGTGAAGGGCAACCCGAAGCAGATTAACCAGGCCCTGACCTTGATCCAGGAGTCTAAGCGGCCCTTGCTTTATGTGGGAGGAGGCGCGATCGCGGCGGGTGCCCATGCGGAAATCCAGGAACTGGCCGAGCATTACCAAATTCCGGTGACCACCACCCTCATGGGGAAGGGAGCCTTTGACGAGAACCACACCCTCGCCCTGGGGATGCTAGGGATGCATGGAACCGCCTATGCCAACTTCGCGGTCAGTGAGTGTGATTTGCTGATTGCGGTGGGGGCGCGTTTTGACGATCGGGTCACGGGTAAGCTGGATGAGTTTGCCTCCAAAGCTAAGGTGATCCACATTGATATTGACCCGGCGGAAGTGGGTAAGAATCGGGTGCCCGAGGTGCCGATCGTGGGCGATGTCCGCCATGTGATGGTGGACTTGCTGCAACGGGTCAAGGAAGTGGGCGATGCCGTCGAGTCCAACCAAACCCAGGCATGGCTGACCCGCATTGAGCAGTGGAAAACCCTCTACCCGATGACGGCTCCGGAATATCCCGATGCCATCTCGCCCCAGGAGGTGATCACCGCGCTCCACCGCCAAGCCCCCAACGCCTATTACACCACCGATGTGGGACAGCACCAAATGTGGGCGGCCCAATTCCTCAAAAATGGTCCCCGCCGCTGGATCTCCAGCGCCGGTCTGGGCACCATGGGCTTTGGGATGCCGGCGGCCATGGGTGCCAAGATGGCATTGCCCCAGGAAACGGTGATTTGCATCGCCGGGGATGCCAGTATTCTCATGAATATCCAGGAACTGGGAACCCTGGCCCAGTACAACATTGGTGCCAAGGTGGTCATTCTCAATAATGGCTGGCAGGGCATGGTGCGCCAGTGGCAAGAGGCGTTCTACGGGGAGCGCTACTCGTCCTCCAATATGCAGACGGGGATGCCGGATTTTGTGAAGCTGGCGGAAGCCTTTGGGGTCAAGGGGCTGGAGGTGACGGATCGATCGACCCTCGCCGACACGATCGCCCAGATGCTAGCCCATGATGGCCCGGTGCTGCTTAATGTGGTGGTGAAGCGGAATGAGAACTGCTACCCCATGGTGGCCCCCGGTAAGCCGAATTCCCAGATGCTCGGCCTGCCCAGCTATCCCCAGGATGTGAACACGCCTTCGGTGGTGGACTGTCCGGGATGTGGGGCCAAGAACGTGATCACGAACCGGTTCTGTCCCGAGTGTGGCACCGAAATTAGTCTCAAGGACCAATAATTGGAAACCTAAGGGCACCTCCAAAAATCAAAGCTCTTGCCCAGTGACCCATGCAAGAATCAGGGTTGTGGCGTGCGGCAAAGCCGCACGCCACAATTAATCGAGGTACCCTTTACAAGTGGGGGACGCAGGGCAGTTTCATAAAACCGCTAGAACCGCGTAGCCTCGTCGAGGGACTTGTAACAGAGGCCAGATTCTTGGCCTAGAAAGGGGCTAGAACTCTGATTATGCCGTGGCTAGATTTTTTATAAATACCCTGCACACTCGCCCACACAAAAGTGGTTCCCCCGCAACGCGGGGGAACCACTTTGTCTATTGGCGTGGAGTTCCACGCACCCCAATATAAGGAGCTGTGACCTAGGCAGCCCAGTTCACATAGGGCAGCTTGGCGGCAGTGGCTTTGACCGCGTCTGCCCGCTCGACCAACTGACCACAGGCATCCCAAGTGCCCGACACCAACATCTGTTGCGGCCCCTCCGCCAGCGTCAGGCTGGCGGACCAGTCTCCCACGGCAACTTGCTTCGTGCGGATATCCACCGTGAGGCTTTGGTTGGGATCGGCTTTGATTTTGTCCTGAAGGGTTGCAATCGTGGCAGTATCCGCCGTAAGGCAGGGAATCCCCATGGCTAGGCAGTTCCCAAAGAAGATTTCAGCAAAACTTTCGCCAATAATCGCGGTGATACCCCATTTGGCGATCGCTTGGGGGGCATGTTCCCGACTGGAGCCACAGCCAAAGTTGCGATTGACGACCAACACCTTGGCCCCCTGGTACTGGGGCTGATCAAAGGGGTGATTGCCCTGGGATTGGGCACGATCGTCCTCAAAGGCATGTTCGCCCAAGCCGTCGAAGGTGACGCACCGCAGGAACCGAGCCGGAATAATCCGATCGGTGTCGATGTCGTCTCCCACCAGGGGCAACCCCCGTCCCATAATTTGTTGTACTTCGCTGCCCATGGTTGTCTCCTTTGCGCGATCGGCGATTGTGAGGTGCTGCCACGCGTGAAGCGTTGCAACTGTTGCTGTGCAATGTTTGAACTTGCAACGTAAAACATTGCAATGTTTGAACTTGGGGCACCTCGATTGATCCCAAATTGATCCCAATTTTGGGCAGATAGCCCAGGCAAGAGTCAGGGTTTGGGTTGGGCGGCTTTGCCGCCCAACCCAATTAATCGAGGTGCTCTTTGCAATGCTGCAATCAATTTTGCAATATTGCTTGCAGGCACTTCGATTGATCCCAATTTTGGGCAGATGGCCCACCCCAGCATCAGGGACGCGGTGGGGCGGCTGCGCCGTCCACTTCAAGGCATCGAGGTACCCTTTTGCAACTTTCTATCCTACCAAACCCCTGTGACCACAGACCCCGGTGCCCCGGCTCGCGGGGTCCTACATGCGCTCTAGGACTTGGATACCCAGCAGGGACAGACCCAGCTTGAGGGTGCGAGCGGTGAGATCGGCGAGGACCAAGCGGGAGGTGCGTTGGGGGTCTTCGGCCTTGAGGATGGGGCAGCGATCGTAAAACTGGTTAAACTTCTGGCTCAGCTCAAATAAATACTGACAGAGACGGTTGGGGAGTAAATCCTGGGCCACCATCCCAATCACCGATTCCAGTTGTAACAAGTGCTTCGCCAAAGCGAGCTCTAGCTCTTCCTCTAGAATCACCGTCACTTCCGTACCTGTGGCCCGTAATTGCTCAAAATCAATCCCCCCCTTGCGGCTAATTCCCTGAACCCGCACATAGGCATAGAGCATATAGGGGGCCGTATTGCCCTGGAGGGAGAGCATCTTGTTATAGCTAAAAATGTAGTTACTGGTGCGATTTTGGCTTAAATCGGCATATTTCACCGCACTCATCCCAATCACCTGGGTATCAGCCAAAATTTGATCGAAGCGACGCACCGAAAGGTCATGGACTTCACGCCAGCGATCGATCAGCCCCTCCTGCACCCGATCGAGGAGGGGCTGGGCCACGGGGGGCGCACTGGCCGGATCCTGGAGCCAGCCCGGAACCCGCCGCTGTACTGTCTCCGTCAGACTCGCCTTCAGCAACGCCACCTTATCCGCCAGGGACTGCTCGCCGGGCAGGGTCGCAGCGGCTGTTTCCCAATCCGTCACCTCGCCCCAAACTTGGGCCACACTTTCCCAGTCTTGCCCCTGCACCGTTTCATACAGGGCCGCATCTGCCCGTAACCAAGCCTCATCCAGCAAATCCCGCAGGCGCACGGTTTCCCCCGATCGGGTCTTCAGGCGCTTGCCATCTTCCCCCTGCACCAGCCCAAAGGGCACATGGACCAACGCCACCCCATCCCTCACCCAGCCTGCCCGTTGGGCCACCTGGAAAAACTGGGCAAAGTGGTTAGACTGGCCGGAATCGGTGACATAAATGATGCGATCGGCCTGATCCTCCGTAATTCGATAGCGCACCGCCGCTAGGTCCGTCGTAGCGTAGTTATAGCCCCCATTGGACTTTTGAATAATCAGGGGCTGGGGCTTCCCATCCCGGTTCGTAAATCCATCCAAAAAGACACACTGAGCTCCCTCATCTTCCTCTAAAAGGCCCATCTGCCGTAAATCTGACACCACGTCACCAAGAAAAGGGTTATAGAATGACTCTCCTCGCTCCTGGAGGGTAATATCAAGGCGATCGTAGATTTTCTGAAACTCCCGTCGGGACTGGTCACACAGTAACTGCCAGGCTTGGCGACTGGCCGGATCCCCCCGTTGCAGCTTCACCACTTCGTCCCGCGCCCGTGCTTGGAAGTCTGCATCTTCGTCAAAACGTTGTTTGGCCTGCTTATAAAACGCGACCAAATCCCCCAAGTCCAAGGCATCGGCTTGGGTCAGGGCATCCGGGGCCACCTCCCCCAAATAGGTGATCAGCATCCCAAACTGAGTACCCCAATCCCCCACATGATTGAGGCGCAGAACGTCATGGCCGAGGAATTCCAAGGTTCGGGCTAGACTATCGCCGATAATGGTCGATCGCAGGTGCCCCACATGCATTTCCTTGGCAATATTGGGACTGGAGAAGTCCAAGACCACGCGTTGGGGTGAGGCGATCGGGGGAATCCCAAGGCGATCGTCCTGGTGGCGCTGCTGGAGTTCACGGGCTAGATAGGTGGGCTTCAGGCGGAGATTGATAAAGCCTGGTCCTGCAATTTCCGGTGATTCGCAGATTTCAGCCAGATCTTCAGGTAAATGCTCAACCAGTTGGGTAGCGATCGCCCGGGGAGCCTGTTTGAGGGTTTTAGCCAGTCCCAGGGCCGCATTGCACTGGTAGTCCCCATGCTTGGGATTATTGGCAGGCACCAAGAGGGGATCGCCACTGCTCCAGTCCAACGCAAAGGCACTGTGGAGGGCGTGGGTAAAGGCTTGGGTGAGGCGATCGATCGCGGCGGTCATGGGAACGGGCTCCAGTGGCTCGGGATAAGGGATTGGATGGGATAACGCAAACAATGCAAACCCAGTGGAGGGTCTGACACCAACCTGTACGGTGGGTAGTATTCCTATAGCAACGGACCGAGTGGGGCAGGATCGTGGGGCCGTGAATCCCTCGCTGCATGGGGGATGCCTTCCCCCAACGGGTCTAGGGCAACGGGGCGATCGCTATAGCAGTCCGGTCTGCCATTGTATCCCATCGGGATCGACGGGGTGCTGGCCACAATGTCCACAACTCCCAGGCTGGCAGGGGCGCTGTTGCGAACCCTGCGGTCCTTGTGGACCCCAGACAGTCCATGGGCAGGTCATGAACAGGGCTATAACAGGCCCATGAACAGGACGTGACGCAGAGTTACCCCAAACCCCGTTACCCCAAGCCCATACGGATTGGCCGTTTGGTGCCGATCGCTTGAAATCCCAGAGCCTAGGCATCTTCGCAGTTTTGTCCAGTTCAGCGATCGTAATGAACAGAGCAACTGCCATGCTCTATAGGCAGGTTTTGCCACAACCGGTAAAATTGGAGCGATCACGCCCCTTACCGTGCGATCGCGTTCCTCATTCCGGAGCCAGAATAAATTCCCCTATGACCTCAAGCTGTGAAACAATTCGGCCCCTTGGCATCTTTGATGGTGCAGCCGCCCCGGCATTTCACAACAGTGTGAGCCAAGCTCTTGCCCAGAATCCAGCCCTCGTGATCATCGACTTTCAGGAGACCTCCTTTATTGATAGCTCAGGGTTAGGTGCATTGGTCTCCGCCCAAAAAAAGGTACGCTCCCAGGGCAAAAAACTCCATTTTTGCAATCTCAATGCCCAAATTGAAATGATCTTTGAGTTAACTAGTTTGGACCAAGCCTTTGATATCTTTACTACCCTAGATGAAGCCCAACAACTCTAGGTCCAGAGGATCTCTCTCACCTGGGTAGTCCTCCCCCTAAGAGGATATTGATAAACGGGCACCTCGATTCATCCAAATTTTTGGGAGACAGCCCATGCAAGAATCAGGGTTTGGGTTGCGCGGCGAAGCCGCGCAACCTAATTAATCGAGGTGCCCTAATGGAACCATCGCCATCTGGTGGGCCATTAGGGTCAGTCGTGGGCCTCCTGTAGCACCCTGCAAGTCGGTGCTGGGCGGCCATCCCACAAATCTGGAGATTGGATGGGTCAGGTCACCGCCCACCCCAACCAATCGAGGTACCCTCGTCTTGGGTTGCTTTTGCCACCAGGTACCTCGAAAAGTTGGCTTGCTGGGGCAGCCAGCCTAGGCAAGAATCAGGGTTAGGTTGGGTGGATTCGCTGCCCAACCCAATGAATCGAAGTACTCCACCGTCGTTGAATCTTAGCTGATGAGGATGTTATGACAGAGACTGAGCAAGTCAATCATATTGACGTGATTGAGACCGTAATCACCAGTTTGCGCGAGGAGGGATCGGCCCTGGTCAGCCATGACCAAGGAGAGCACCTCTGGAAGTTCAAATATGGCAGTGTCGAAGTCCTGGTCCAGTTGTCGGGTTTGACGGACGACGATACCTTAACGGTGTGGTCCACGGTGCTACCAGGTCCCTTTAAGGACGAGCTGGAGTTGCTGCGTCAGTTGATGCAACTCAATGCAGGGGAAACGCTGGAAGCCCGCTTTGCCCTGGTACAGGGCAAAATCATTGTGGTGTCATCGCGGACAGTGGCGGATTTGTCACCGGGAGAGATTTCGCGGGCAATCACGATCGTGGCGACCCTGGCCGATGACTATGATGATCCGCTGATTGCCAAGTTTCAGGCTTAGGGCACCTCGATTAATCGGGTTGGGCGGCTTTGCTGCCCAACCCAAGCTCTGGTTCTTGCGTGGGCTGTCTCCCAAAAAGTTGGATTATATCGAGGTGCCCCTTAGAGGGTCTTGATAAATCTAATAAACCTAAGGGTATCTCGAAAAATCTAGAGTTTCGTCCTGTGATTTACCTCAGCACCAGGGTTGTGGCATGTGGCTTCGCCGCACGCCTCAATTAATCGAGGTATCTCTAAGGGAATCCCCCTCTCAGTCCCCCTTTTGAAGGGGGAAGCAAAGACTATCCCCTTCAAAAGGGGGGTTAGGGGGGATTCTCTTCGGTTTTCAAGCACGTTCTTAGACTGGCCCCCCGATCGTCCCCCCCTCGATCGTTACCTTTGCTCCCCGGCGTAAGCACAGGGTCGGCAGACCTAGCGCTGAGCGGCATTATTCGGGAGGACTGGATTCCGGAGTAGATTCGATCGCCTCGGGGGTAGGATCGGAGTCGGCAGGCTGGGGTTGGTTTTGGAAATAGGTCAACTGCCGCACAATAATCAGCCCCAACAACCCAGCCACACCGAGACCCAACAAGGTGAAGCCCACTGCCCGCCAAGGCCCCTTCGGTTTGGGGGCATTCAGGGCTGGGCGAGCCAGGGCTGTAGCGCTACTGGATTCGAGTTCCAAATTGACGGATGGACGGGCAGCCAAGGGAGCCACAGGTTTGGACTCCGTTTGGGGCGGCTTAGAATCGATCGGGGGATCATAGGCCGGGGACACCCGACACCGCAACAGGACAACCGAGGTATTGTCGTGGCCATTGCGATCGTTCGCTAAATCAAGCCAATCATGGGCGGCTTGTTCCAAATTCTGAACCCCGCTGAGCACCGGCGTAATCGAACTACCCCAGGTGCGCTCCACCCAACCGTAGTCACTGAGACCATCGGAACAGAGCAGCAGGAGACCATCTTCATCGAGAATAAAGCGCTGCACCTGCAAATACAGCTCTTCGCCATGGCGGGCCCCCAGGGCTTGGGTCAGGGATCCCGCATCGGGACGTTGCAGGGCTTGACGATAGAAACTACGGCCCATGCGTACCTCTCGACAGGCCACATCATCATCCACCGTCAGCCGCTGGCAGTAGCGCGGCGTAATCCAATAAGCACGACTGTCCCCCACACTGACTAAATACAACTCATGGCTGGTGCCGTCGCCCTGGGCTAGGGGCTGTTGGAGGTGAACCGCTAACACCAGAGTGGTTGCCATTCGCTGGCGATGTTCCCGCCCCTGGACATCGTTCTGAACACTGATGAGATTATTGACCACCCGCACACTGGCCGCCAGTTGATCCATGAGCAGATCCGGTGCCATGGCCTGTTCCTGTTGGGCGATTTCCTGGAGCAGGGCTTGGACTTGCAGCTTGATCGATCGCACAGCCAATTGACTGGCCACCTCGCCCCCTTCATGGCCCCCAATCCCGTCGCAGACCAAGGCCACGTGGGGAATTAACTGGCTATCGGGGGGGATTTTGGCATTTTGGAGATCACGGGGCAGGGGATAGCAGGCATCCTCGTTATGACTGTGGCTAGGGCCGGTATCCGTCAACCCCAGGGTCTGGATCTGGAGGGGAAGATCCGTGGTCAGCCCCAGTAGGAGATCATTGAGATCCGGGGCGATCGTGGCGATCGTGGCCCCCTGGTCCTGGATCTGCTGGGCAAGATGGATGAGGCTTTCCCGAACCTCCGGGTGAATCTGGGGCATCCACCGCAGCCACAGGTGCCCCAATTCAGCAAAATCGGGTCGATCGAGACTGTCTTGATAACGCGGCTCCAGCAGATCTAAACCCGACCCCAGCGGCCAATCTCCCCCCAGCCCTGCGTATAGCTCCCGCAGCCGCACTAGGCCCCCCTCCACGCGCAGGTTATCGGGCACCAGGAGACTGGCCGCCACCCCAAGCCGATCGAGGGGATCCCAGAGTTGCAGCAACTGCCACAACCAATACACCTGGCGCAGGGGCGTTGCCGTGGCTAAACCTTCCCCTAGGCTAGGCAAGAGCCGTCCCGCCCCCTCAAGGGGCACATTTTCCAGCAAGACCACCGTTCCGGCCTCGGTGGGGCAAAGGCCATAGACCACTGGCACATGGAGCCGCAGGGGATATAGGTAATGGTAGGGCAGCAGTTCCTGGGGCATTTCGTCGGGAACCGCCAAGGGGGTAGCAGGTTGGGTATCCAGCCAAACCTGGGGGGAAATGACCCGATAGCGTCCAGCCACTTCCGTTTGGGGGGGAAGGGTCAGTGCGGCTTTGCCAACGGCCCAGAGATAGGGGTTGATGAGGGGTTCAGCGCTGCTCATGGACAGGGGGGTAGGGGGGTAACCCACACTGTATAGCAGATTTTCGGACCTGATTGATTGACAAAAGTGGGTCAACCCTAGGCGCAGAGGACGGGTCAGGTTTCCTGACCCCTGGGATCCCAAACGTCTGATAGGGACGCGATTCTCGCGCCCAATGCGGAATTTTGCGTCAAGTCAACCCGTTTTCGGGCGATGGCAGTTGGGCCAGTCCACGGGTCAGCTCACGGGTCAGCTCACGGGTTGGTCAATCCAGCGTGAGCGGTACGCCAAAATTAATTCCAGCGCCCTCCTGCTTAACACTGTTTAACATTATGATAAAGAGATGCAATCGGGCACCTCGAACGACTTCAATCGTGCCTCCGTGTCCCCCGATCACCTTTCCATCTTGTATGGTACCGATCGCACCAGTCCTGTACAAGACGGGCGTTACCCTAACGTAACCCTAACGTAGCTGGGGCAGCTCTCTGTACCCCGTGCATTTTGCAGACGCTGTATCCCCGATAACGGGGTGCTGGACTTAACGGTTATGGACTTAACGGTTATGGACACGGCTGCGCCGTCCCCCGGCATTCATTAACAGGTGCCCCATCAATCCTCTACTGTTCTTGGAGCTGCATCCCCCCAGTCTCAACTATGCTCGATCCTATCCTTGATCTATCCCCCAACCTGGGCGTTGATGCCCTGGTTCTCCTTCCTGTTTTGGTTGCCCTAGAGGCCGTACTCTCAGCCGATAACGCGATCGCCCTGGCGGCTATCTCCCGAGGATTACCCACGCCGGAGCTCCAACGCAAAGCCTTGAATATTGGGCTTGTGGTGGCGTTTATTTTGCGGGTGGCCTTGATCTTGGCAGCCACTTGGGTGTTGAACTACTGGCAGTTTGAGTTGGCGGGAGCAGCCTATCTGATTTGGTTAGCAATTCAATATTTCCGAGATGGGAATGGGGAATCGGAGGATGAGTCCGGGCAGGGGCATCACCGCTTCAATTCCCTATGGCAGGCGATCCCAATTATCGCCCTCACGGATTTAGCATTTTCGTTGGACAGCGTAACCACGGCGATCGCGGTGGCCGACGAGACTTGGCTGGTGTTGACGGGCGCGACGATCGGGATTGTGACACTGCGGTTTATGGCAGAGCTCTTTATTCGTTGGATCCAAGAGTACGTGCACCTGGAAGATGCGGGCTACTTAGCAGTGGCACTGGTGGGGTTGCGCCTGTTGCTGCGGGTGGTGGATCCCAATTTGGTGCCATCGGATTGGCTCATGATTAGCGTGATCGCAATCCTGTTTCTGTGGGGCTTTTCCAAGCGCAGCGAAGCCAACCAAACCTAGAGCATCTTGAAGGGCACCTCGATTAATTGTGTCGGGCGGCGAAGCCGCCCGACACAACCCTGACTCTGTCCTAGACACTCTGGTGAAAGTTTGAATAAATTGAGGTGCCCTGGAAAAATAAGGTTTTTCCAGGGCACCTCGATGCATTGGGGCGTGCGGCAACGCTGTACGCCCTATCCCCGCTTATCATGGGGCGATCGTCCCATAGCGGCTAACACTTCGGTGAAGCTGGATGTCCCCACGGGAGGCAGAATACAGCTTGATTTCTGTACCTCATATAACTCATCACCGCTATATGCAAACCTTGCTAGTGACCGGTGGAGCCGGATTCATTGGGTCGAACTTTGTCTACCACTGGCTCCAGACCTACCCCCAGGATCGGGTGATTGTGCTGGATGCCCTCACCTATGCGGGCAATCGCCAAAACTTGACCCCCCTTGCGGATAACCCACAGCTGCGGTTTGTGGAGGGGGATATTTGCGATCGATCCCTCATCGACCAACTCTTGAGCCAAGAACAGGTCACGATCGTGGCCCACTTCGCCGCCGAATCCCACGTCGATCGCTCCATTCTCGGTCCCGGTGCCTTTGTCCAAACCAACGTGGTGGGCACCTTCACCTTACTGGAAAGCTTTCGCCAGTACTGGCTAGGACGAGACAAGCTTGAGTCCCTGCGGTTCCTGCATGTGTCCACCGATGAGGTGTATGGGAGCCTCTCCCCCACCGATCCCGCCTTTACCGAAACTACCCCCTACGCCCCCAACAGTCCCTACTCCGCCTCCAAAGCCGGAAGTGACCACCTCGCTCGGGCCTACTTCCACACCTATGGGATGCCCACCCTCATCACCAACTGCTCCAACAACTACGGCCCTTTCCAGTTTCCCGAAAAACTGATTCCCCTCATGACCGTTAATGTGCTCCAGGGCAAACCCCTCCCGGTCTATGGTGATGGCCAAAATGTGCGGGATTGGCTCTATGTTCAGGATCACTGCACAGCCTTGGAAACGGTCATCCACAAGGGCCAACCGGGGGAAACCTACAACATTGGTGGCAACAACGAGATTAAGAATCTGGATTTGGTCACGACACTTTGCCAGGTGATGGATGAGTTTGTGCCAGATTTACCCGTGCAGCCGGCCAGTCATCTCATTACCTTTGTCACCGATCGACTGGGACACGATCGGCGCTACGCGATCGACAATACTAAAATCACCCAGGAATTGGGTTGGCAACCGGCTATGACCTTTGAACAGGGCTTACGGGCAACCCTACGCTGGTATTTGGACAACCGCGATTGGTGGCAGGCTCTCCTGGATCGATCGGCCCTGTAATGACACCTCGGGGCTGTCATTACAGGGCCCTGGAATGCCCTCAGAATCAGGGATGCAGCCCCGAGCTCCTATAACTGGGGCGGGCGTGTAACCCTGATATCGCAAGGGTTCTACCGTGAATTGATGACATGTCCTGGGATGCCAGCCCCTAGGCTGGGGCCTTTTTAGTGGCTAAGGCCACCGGTCGATCGACCCGCTTATCCGGGTGGTAGCTGCCCGCTGGATATTGGTCAAGGTGGCGATAAAGGGCGATCGGAGCCTTGACATGGCAGGTAAAAAACTCCACTGCAATTCGTCCATCCTCAAAGCTGCGCACCTTGGGCGTAAAGTCCTGGGGAACCTTCACCTTCCACTCCCACTGAACCTTCGCTGGTAGTGCAGCCACCAGCCGATGATTGCACCAGTGGCACTGGGTACCCACCACCCCGAATTCATCCAGCTCACGACAAAACAGGGAAGCCAGGAGATAGGAGGCAGGGGCACCATCCCCCGTTAAGGCCATCCCCACCGTATCCAAGCTGTGGGCAGGACGGGGGTTAGTTTGGCGATCGCTGTCCACCAGTGCCTCTTCCAGCTGGGCCGTACCGCTCGCAAACTCCGGCACAGCCCAGGTGCAAGCTTGGCCGATCTTCGGGGTACGCAGCAGATAGGTCACCAGTCGGTAGTTGTCCTTCAGTGAGAGGCCGGGAACCTTTTTGAGGGCAATGGCCGGGTTAGCGGAACTCAAAAACCAACGTCCGTCTAAGTTTGGCGCACTGAGAACATCTTCGGGATCGCTCGCAGCCCGGAACATATCCCCTAGACTATCTAGGGATGTGGGTTCGGGAATCTCATCTTCTCGCTCCAGCAGGGAAATCGTGGAGGGGTGATTTTCCAACTCAGGGAGAACGAGGGTGTCTTGAAGATGGGTGCGAATTTTTTGAAGACTGGTGATGGACAGTTTGTGGATGGACATGGTCACGAATAGGGCAAGGAGAGTCCAAGGGCCTGGAGGCGGGGGAAAGGCCAATCAGAATGAGGGCACCTCGATTAATCTAAATTTGGGGAGATGGTCCAGGTTCAGCGTCAGCCTTTGGGGTGAGCTTCTGAGGTTGTCCTTAGCCGCAGTTTTCAAACATCCTCTTATACAACTCACCCCCGAGATATGGCCCAGGTCAGAACCTGGGTTGGGCGGCGAAGTCACCCAGTTTCGTTGATCGAAAGACCCGCATCAGCAGGGGGACGAGAGCCGATGAGAGACCGAGATCAAGAGGGGGGCAAGAGCCGATCGGCCCTGCCCCCCTCTGTCCTTAGGCAAAAGCGTAAAACCGCTTAGAATGCGTATTTACCCACGCCCCAACGATCGGGTTGAACCTTGGGTTGGATTAGCACATAACCCGCCATGGCCTTGAGGTCATCCTGGCTCACATCACGCATCTTGGGGAACACCACGGCACTCTTGGTGCTGGGGTGGAAGAGCGCAATATCATATTCCCCATCATAGGAGGTGGGATTGTTCAGATAGTCTACGAAGCTCTCCAGATTGTCCCGAGCCGGCACTGCGAAAGCGAGATCTTCAGAGCCAAGACCCACGTTGGGGTTGGTTTTGGTCCCACCGCTGTTGTGGCAGACGGCACACTTATCGTTAAACAGGCGCTCACCCCGGATGACTTGATCAACGGAGAGCACAGTGGTATCCCCGGCTGCATTCAGGGGGACGGTTAGGGTCTCTTTATCTAAACTAGCGGCAAAGGCACTGCCCCCTAGAAAGGTGAAGGTCAGCAATAAAGCCGCGAGGGATAGCAAGAAAGATTTTTTCATAAGGTCTCTAAAACGCATTCGTTTCACGTCGCTCCTGACTAGCACTCTGACACTAATGCTCTCATAAGCTGTGGCCAATCCTTCCATCTCTGAGCCAGAAAACGACCCAGAGCCAGAAGCAGGTGAAAACCTGTTATGTTTCGCAACAGATTTTGTAAACTTTTTTAACAGTTCTGGGGCAGGGTGGTGCTAGTGTCGGCAATCCCCGACCCAACAGGCATCTGTTCAGTCACCCGTTCAGCCCAGAAATTGAGACAGCTTTGCCAAGGACACACATCCCCCTGAGAGGGAGTTAATCCTGGTGTTCGCAAGCTGTCCGTTGGTCAGAAAGAGGCTGTTCTATTATGAATACCACAAGAGGGCACCTCGAAAAATTCAACTGTCGACCACGGTGTCCACGGCACAATCAGGGGTGTGGCCGGCGGCGCCGCCGGCCACAATTGATCGAGGTGCCCAAGAGATGTTCCTAATGGACACCTCGAAAAATCCAGAGTTCCGTCCTGTGACCCGCCTAGGAATCAGGGTTGTGGCGGGTAGCGAAGCCGCCCGCCACTATGGGCCGAGGGACTCTCGGGCACCTCGATTAATCCAGATTTTCACCGCAGTACCCACGGCAGAATTAGGGTTGGGTTGGGCGGCTTCGCCGCGCAACCCAATTAATCGAGAGGCCCTCTGATCTTGATGCTGGCAGCAGACGGGTTAAGGTTTCCCAATCCCCGCGAAGGATGAATTAGGCGGCTTCGGGTTCGGGGTGGGGATCGATCGCATCCAGCTGTTGCACATAGCCCGCAATCACCTGTTGCGCTTTTTCGGTGTACACCTGCTGGGACTCCTGGGACTGGAAGAAGGCAAACCAACCCCGGGGCTCGATCGGGCGGAAGGCAAGGCGGACCAGTTCGATCGGCTGGGTGTCGGCGGTGGGCACATTCAGATATTTACAGGTTTGGGCCAGTTGCACGGGGTCAGCGATCGCCCCCTGGAGGCGCACATATTTTTGCTCGCTACCCCGACAGCCCTTCAGCAGCTCATCCCAAAACCATTGCCAATCGTCCTGAAGCAGCCACTCGACCTGGGTAATGGTGGGCGCGTCGGGGGCGATCGGGTTATCCGGGAGGGTGATGTGGTGATCGGCGAGTTTGGTGTAGCACCAGAAGGCGGGCAGGTTAAAAATGGCCATGCCAATGCGGTAGGGCGCTTCGGGGTTGTGCAGGAGGGTATAGGCCAGGATGGCGACCAGGGGGGCAATATCCCACCCCCAGAGGGTCTCCAGGGGCTGGGCTCGTAGGGGTTCCTGGATTTGCTCCCAGGCACTTTTCACAAACTCACTCTCGATCACCACCAGGGAGAACCAACCCAAAATCGCGTAGAGGTGTCCCATGGCGTTCCAAATATCCTGGGCCAGTCGCTGGCTTGCGGTGCCGAGCCAGGGCCATAGGGTGGCGATCGATCGGGCAGATTGAACCACGGCCCTACGCCAATGGGGGGGCTGGGGCTTTTCCACAAAGAGGCTGCGGATCGTCTGGGCCCGGAACACGAGGCTGACACGACCGTGAACGGTGGCAATAATCCAGCCCACCTTTTTGAGGACAATAAACAGCCCTGCCGAGAATGCGCCGTAATGGGCATAGCCCACATCCCCCGGTAGGGTCAGAATGGCAAGGGCTTCGGAGGCGGCGACGCAACAGGCGGCAACGAGGGCAATGAGGTTACTGAAGCCCACGGGGTTTAGCACGGGATCCAGCACGGATCGCACCGCATAGCCCACATCCCGCAGGGCGGGGCTGTGGTTGGTCAGGTATTCAAAAAAGGCTGCGGGCACGAGGGGCGATCGAACCTTGCCCTGGAGCCGACCGGAGAGCACCGCCATGGCGAAGGAAAACATGGCCGCACGGGGTCCGCCAAAGGTGGTGTGACCCGATCGGGCAAGGCGAACTTCCTGTTCAAAGCAATGGAAAGCCTGATCCCCGAGCACGGTATAGCCCCGGTTGGGGAGGGCCACTTCGAGGCTGGTGGTTTTGGCGATCGGGTCATGGAAGCGACCGTAGAAGATATCCACAAAATAGGTGTGGTAGAAGAAAAGGCAGACCCCAAGCAGGCCCAGCCCGAACCGGAGAACGCCCACCGGGGTGAGGTCACCGCTGACTAAAACCAGGAGGGGATCCCAGCTGAGGTTGAGGACCGATCGGGTCAGGGCCACTCCAATCAAATCCGGTCGCAGAAAGAGGCAGAGATAAAAGAGATTGGAAATGCTGAAGTAGATCCCCGCCGTTTCGACCAGGTGATTTTTACGCCGGAATACAGTCTGAATCCCCCGCAGCCAGGTGTTGGGGCGGTACCAGTTGATCCAGACGAGGGCGGTAATCTGTTGGAGAAGGTGCCACAGTTGTCCCGATCGATCGATCAGCCACCACACCGGTTGCATGGCGGCCCGCAGGCAAAAGGCAACGGTGGTGAAAAGAAGACTGTCAAACTCTAGAGTGCCCTGGAGGATGGTTTCCAAGCCTGCCTTGGGGCGGGGCGGCATGGGAACCAGCGCCAGGGTAACGATCGTAATCGCAAGGGAAGTCCAGAGTAGGAACGACATAGGGAACGGTGAAGCAGGGGTAAACAGAGATGGAGGGGGCACCTCTTCAAACAATGCGGGGCAGAGGGCACACGGCAACCTGAAACAGGCGCAACACAGGAGCAGTATGCAGGAGCAGAACCCGATCGATCGCAACTCAACGCAACCCGATCGACGGGCTCCCCAGCACAACTCGGCGCCCCTAACCCTTCCCTATGGTGCCACCGGATCCTAGAAATTGGGTTAATCTGTCTGCGTCCCGATCCGTTTTACAAGGGTATAACCATGCTGTCTCCAATCTTGATAGCACTGCCATTCATGCTAACGATTGCGGAAATTCCCCATATTTTCTTTTACCTAGGGGCTGTGCTAGTCAGTCTCTTGGGAGCATTAGTTTTAGTGTGGATTAGCACCGCACTTCGTCTGTTTATTCGCGGTAAAGACATGGCACCAGCTTTAAATAATTTCTTTGCCGCGATCGTCAACAGTAATTATGGTGCAGCCTACGGAATGCTCACGCCGGCGCTACAGGCCCAGCTCTCTACCAAGGATTTTAAGGACTTTATTAAAAAGCATAATCTACGCTTGTATAAGCGTTTAGAATTACCCATGTTTGAAATTGAAAATAATCGCTGTCCCTTACCCCTAACTGTGGAACTGATGACGGGGCAAGAGGTCGCCCTAAACCTGGAACTGGTGAAGGTTGAGGAAGTGTGGCAGATTGATGGGTTGGCGATCGGCTCCCCATCGGATCAGGCAACTGATACTCCTAAGAAGCCATAAACGGAAAGCCGTCGATCGATCGCCGGGACACCAGGCCAAATCCTAGGGACCACCCCAGGGAAACCCCGGTCTCCCCCCCCATGAACCTCACCTCGGCACCCCGCAAGCCGTCGATCGATCGCCAAGGCACCGTAAAACCTTTAACAGGAAGCACCCTTATTCACCCGTCTCGGCCTATTACTATGACTACCTCAACCCACTCCGTAGCCCCCCTGTATGGCACCTCCGATCGGACCCACGACATCTTTCGGGCCAAGCATCAGCCCCTCAATGCCATTTTTGCGCCCCAAAATGTGGCCGTGATTGGAGCAACGGATAAACCGGGCAGTGTGGGCCGAACCCTGCTGTGGAATCTGATTAGTAACCCCTTTGGCGGCACGGTTTTCCCCGTCAATCCGAAGCGATCGGGGGTTCTGGGGATTCGGGCCTATCCCAGCATTGCCGATGTGCCAGAGCGGGTGGATTTGGCCGTGCTCGCTACGCCCGCCAAGACGATTCCGGGCCTGATCGGGGAATGTGTAGCCGCCGGGGTGAAGGGAGCGATCGTCATTTCCGCTGGATTTAAGGAAGTGGGACCGGCGGGGGTGGCCCTAGAGCAGGAAGTCTTGACCCAAGCCCGCAAGGGGAATATGCGTCTCATTGGTCCTAACTGCCTGGGGGTGATGAATCCGCACCATGGTTTGAACGCCACCTTTGCCAGCCAGATGGCCAATCCCGGCAATGTGGGCTTTATCAGCCAGAGTGGTGCCCTGTGCACTTCGATTTTAGACTGGAGTTACCGGGAAAACGTTGGATTCAGTGCCTTTGTCTCGATCGGCTCCATGTTAGACGTGGATTGGGGCGATCTCATTTACTATCTCGGTGATGATCCCCACACTAGCAGTATCGTCATGTATATGGAATCGATCGGCAATGCCGGATCATTCCTGTCGGCAGCGCGGGAAGTGGCCCTGTCCAAGCCCATTATTGTGATCAAAGCGGGTCGTACCGAAGCCGCAGCCCAGGCCGCCACCTCCCACACCGGTGCCCTAACCGGCAGTGATGATGTGCTAGATGCCGCTTTTCGGCGCTGTGGCGTACTGCGGGTGGACAGCATCAATGATTTGTTTAATATGGCCGAGATTCTGGCCAAACAGCCGCGACCCAAGGGGCGTAAGCTGACCATCCTCACCAATGCGGGCGGGCCGGGGGTCCTCTCCACCGATGCCCTGATTCGCGGGGGGGGCGAATTAGCATCCCTGGCCCCAGAGACCAAAACCCAGCTGGATCAGTGCTTGCCGGCCCATTGGAGCCATGGCAACCCGATCGATATTCTGGGGGACGCAGATCCGGAACGTTACGCCAAATCCACGGCGGTCGCGGCTGAAAACCCGGACAGTGATGGCCTGCTGGTGGTCCTCACACCCCAGGCCATGACCAACCCCACGGCGATCGCCCAGGAACTGACCCACTACGCCCACAAAAACGACAAACCCCTCCTTGCCAGTTGGATGGGGGGAGAGGCGGTGGCCGAGGGAGAGGCGATTTTGAACCAAGCCGGGATCTACACCTTCCCCTACCCCGACACCGCGGCCCATCTCTTTAATTTGATGTGGCAGTACAGCTACAACCTCAAGGGGATTTATGAAACCCCCAAACCCCTGTCCGATGCAAAGGTGGACAAGCACCAGGCTAGTGCAATCCTGGACCAGGTGCGACAGGAGGGGCGCACCCTCCTCACCGAGTCGGAGTCGAAGCAGGTCCTCGCGGCCTACGGCATTCCCGTTGTGGAAACCCGCATCGCTAAGACCGTGGATGAGGCCATGGGCCACAGTGAGGAAATCGGGTATCCCGTGGTGCTGAAGCTCCTCTCCGAGACCATTACCCATAAAACCGATGTGGGGGGGGTGCAGTTAAACCTCCCCAATGCGGAGGCCGTGAAAACCGCCTTTACGGCGATCGAAGCCAATGTGCACGCCTACGCCCAGAGCCATAACCTGGCGGACAACCAGCCCCACTTCCTGGGGGTGACGGTGCAACCCATGGTCAAGCTCAATGGCTATGAGCTAATTATTGGTAGTAGCCTCGACCCCCAATTTGGTCCCGTGCTGCTGTTTGGGACAGGGGGATCCCTGGTGGAGGTGTTCCGCGATCGATCGATCGCCCTGCCTCCCCTCAACACCACCCTCGCCCGTCGCATGATGGAGCAAACCCAGATTTATAAAGCCCTGCAAGGGGTACGGGGACAGGCCCCAGCGGATCTCGATCGCTTGGAAAAACTCCTGGTGCGCTTCAGCCAACTGGTCACAGAACAACCCTGGATTCAGGAGCTCGACATTAACCCCCTCCTGGTGAAACCCGCCACTAGCACCAGTGAGCCGTCAATTTTAGCGCTGGATGCGCGGGTTGTGCTCCATCCCGTGGAAACCCCGGTCCCAGAGCTTCCCCGTCCCGCAATTCGCCCCTATCCGATTCACTACATCGCTCCCTGGGTCTTGTCCGATGGCACTGCGGTGACAATTCGGCCCATTTCCCCGGAAGATGAGCCGTTAATGGTGCAGTTCCACACCAATCTGTCCGAGGAAAGTATCTACATGCGATATTTCCATCTCATTAAGCTCAGTCGGCGGGTCGCCCATGAGCGGATGGCTCGGATCTGTTTCCTGGACTACGATCGGGATATGGTGCTTGTGGCAGAATATCAGGATCCCCAGACAAAAAACCGATCGATTCTGGGTGTGGGTCGTCTCAGCAAGCTCCACGGTCTCCAGGAGGCGGAATATGCTCTCTTAATTAGCGATGCTTACCAGGGTAAGGGGCTGGGGACAGAAGTGCTGCAGCGGCTAGTCCAGGTGGGTCGCAATGAGAATCTCAAGGTGATTCGAGCCGAAATGCTGGCAACCAACCAGGCCATGCAAACCGTAAGCCGTAAGGTGGGGTTTACGCTCACCCCCAGCGATGAAGACCTCGTGGCAGCGGAGTTATTGCTCTAGGGGCTGTCATTGCTGAACCCTAGAGGGCACCTCGATTCATTGTGGTAGGCGGCGAAGCCGCCTGCCACAGCCCTGATTCTGCCGTGGGCACTACGGTCGAAATTTGAATAAATTGAGGTGCCCTAGACTGCCCTCGGAACCAGGAACACAGCCCCTAGCTCACACACATCTGGGACACATCCCTTATACTGCTCTCCAACCCGATCGCCCCCGATCGAGTAACCGGGTGTCGTACGGCATATTGCCAGATCCCCAGTCCTCGTTTTTAATTGAGGCGTTTCCCCGTTTTTCTGCCCCGCCCCCCTGGTGAGCTATCTGTGAACAGATCCCCCGTCGTATCCTCACGCCAGCGTCTCTATCCCTACACCCGGTCCACCAGAGCCGGAGCCGATCCCGAAGCAACTCGATCGGTCTCCAACTTGCTCCTGGTGCTCCATTCCCTGCGGATGGTCAGCAGTGCCGCCGGGGGGACACTCTTGACGATTTTGATGATCTCCAGTGCCCTCGTCACCGGAGCCTTGGTCGGACTGGCAAATACCTTTCGCAATCTGCCCGATGTGCGGGTCGTCCAGAACTATATCCCCAGTGAAACCAGCTACGTCTACGACATGAATGGGCAAATGCTCAGTTCCATGCACGACGAAGCTAACCGCAAAGTAGTCTCCCTGGACCAAATCTCCCCCCACATGAAGCGGGCGGTCATGGCCATCGAGGATAGCCACTTTTACCACCACCCCGGCATCAACCCCAACAGTGTCCTTCGGGCCTTTGTCGCTAACCTGACCCAGGGATCCGTGGTGGAGGGGGGATCCACCCTGACCATGCAGTTGGTCAAGAACCTCTTCCTGACCCCTGAGCAGTCCCTCAGTCGCAAAGCTGCCGAAGCCGTACTGGCGGTGCGCATTGAGCAGGTACTAAGCAAAAACGAAATCCTGGAACTGTACCTGAATCAGGTCTACTGGGGTCACAACACCTATGGGGTGGAAACGGCGGCCCAAAGCTACTTCGGCAAAACCGCCAAAGACCTGACCCTCGCCGAAGCGGCCATGATGGCCGGCTTTATCCAGGCTCCCGAAAGCTATAGCCCCTTTGATGGCAACTACCAACTCTCCCCGGAAGGGCTGGAAGTCGCCAAGTGGCGGCAGGCGGTGGTGCTCGATCGCATGGCGGAACTGAACTGGATTACCCCCGAAGAAGCCGAGGAGGCGAAGCGTTTTGAGATTAGCTTTGGGGAAATTACCTCATTTTCCCGCAGCAAAGTCCCCTACGTCACCGAGGCGGTTTTCCAGGAACTCACCCAACATTTCCGCAAAGAAGAAATCCTGAAGGGCGGGATGCGGATCCAGACGACGATCGACTACGAGATGCAGCAGCTAGCGGAAAAGATCGTCCAAACCTGGTATCCCCGCATTCGCCAGCAGGGAGTCACCGCCGACCAAATGGCCCTCGTCGCTGTTGATCCCCGCACCCACTTCGTCAAGGCGATGGTGGGGGGCGTGAACTATAGCGAAAACCAATTCAACCGGGCCACCTCCGCCCTGCGCCAGCCCGGATCCGCCTTCAAGCCCTTTGTCTACTACACTGCCCTCGCCACCGGCAAATACACCCCGTCCTCGTCGATCCAGGACAGTCCCGTCAGCTACCCCGACGGACGGGAAACCTACACGCCCCAAAACTACGATCGATCCTTCATGGGATCCATGACCCTCCAACGGTCGCTGCAACTGTCCCGCAATGTCCCGGCTATTCGTCTGGGTCAGGATGTGGGTCTCAACAAAGTGATTGAAATTTGTCGTCTGATCGGCATCACCAGCGAAATGTATCCGGTGGTTTCCCTGCCCCTGGGGGCGATCGGGGTCACCCCCCTGGAAATGGCGGGAGCCTACGCCACCTTTGCCAGTCAGGGCTGGTACTCGGAAACCACCTTTATTGCCCAGGTCACCGACAGCCGAGGCGGCATCCTACTGGACAACACTCCCAAGCCGCGCCTTGTGCTTGACCCCAAGGCCACCGCCCAACTGACCCAAATGCTCCAAGCCGTGGTTGCGGGCGGGACCGGACGGGCAGCCCAGCTCGATCGACCCACCGCTGGCAAAACCGGAACCACCAGTTCTGAGCGGGATGTGTGGTTTGTGGGCTATGTGCCCCAGCTTGCCGTGGCGATTTGGGTCGGTAACGATGACTACAGCCCCCTGGGACGCTGGGCAACGGGGGGCGGTACCGTGGCTCCGATCTGGAAGGACTTTATGATTCGGGCCCTCAAGGACCAGCCTGCCCAACCCTTTCCCCAAGGCCAGGGCAATCCCCGTCCTGCCAGTCCCACGCCGCAACCCAGCCCCGCTGAGTCCTCACAGTAGTCTACGTGGGTTCGCCCGAGATTCTGGAAGACCCTCACCCCAACCCTCTCCCCCAGGGAGAGGAGCTAAAACCCGCCTGTGATCCGGACTCCTCCCTCGCCCGGGTTGGGAGAGGGGGCTGGGGGGGGTGAGGGCCATCGAACTGACGTTAATCTGGCAACAAACGGGTCCATTGATTGCAATCCCGGTGGAAAACGCCTAGGCTTCTCTACGAGCCCTGACACCCCATACAATGGGAAAAGTTTTGCGACCACTGTTATTGGATTGAAGCACCTGACCATGCTGCTCAAATGCACCACACGCCATATCCGCATCTTTACGGCTGAAGTCAAGAAAAACGAACTTGTGCCCAGTCCCAGCGTGTTAACTCTGGATGTGGATCCCGACAATGAATTTCTCTGGACCGAGGAAACCCTTCAGCAGGTCTACCGGAAATTTGACGAATTAGTGGAATCCTATGCAGGAGAAGACCTCACAGAATATAATTTGCGTCGCATTGGCTCGGATTTAGAGCACTTTATTCGGTCACTGCTGCAACGGGGAAGCATTGCTTACAACCTCGATAGTCGCGTGCTGAACTACAGCATGGGCCTCCCCCAAGTCGCCCCCCAGGAGTAGCGCTGAAACCATGAATGTTGCGATCGCCCCCCCCGTCTTGCACTGCCCCAATCCCAATTGTCTCCATGGCAACACCTTGGATCGGGAGTACTGCGAAGCGTGTGAGACTCGCCTTGTGAGACGGTATTTGCGGGTTGTTGGCCCCCTGGCAAAGCCCCCCCAGACTGGGCAGTTGTTGGGGAATCGTTATCAGTGGGTCGGGGCGGATCACGATCGCATTGTCCTAGATACCCAGCCCGGAAACTTACCGGCCCTAACGGAAGAGCTCCCGGATGCCTTGCTCCCCTATTTGCGGCTTTTACCCCAGCGTCTTGCGGTTCCGCAAATTTATGGGTTTGTCCACTTTGACGATACCCAACTTTTTTTGTTGGAAGATGTGCCGGTCTATGCCCACCGCATCGCGGGCAGGGCGGCCCCCAAGGACTCCAGTGCCAACACCGTAGGCTCTAATCCTGCCAATTCTGAAACCCCCCATTCCGCAGTCACCACCGCCACAACTTCAGACACCCACACTCCAGACTCTGAAGATCCAAATCTCGGCGACCCAGACCTCACCGACCTAGACCTCACTGACCCGGACCTCGGCGATTCAGACCCCAGCAATTCAGACCCCAGTAATTCAGACCCCAGTAATTCAGACCCCAGCAATTCAGACCTCGCCAGTTCAGACCTCGCCAGTTCAGACTCCAGCACCGCTAACACTGCAACACCCAACACCGCAAGCTCCGTAGAGGAGACCGAGACCACAGACCCAGCCTCGCCCGGTTCTCTCCTTCCCCGTCTCCAGGATCAGTGGGCTACGGCATCCCCCCAACGTCAACTGGGTTGGCTCTGGCAAATGGTCAACCTGTGGATTGCCCTGCAACAACATAAGGTCAATGCAAGCCTCCTCAATCCAGATCTGCTACGGGTCGATGGTCCCGTGCTGCGTCTCTTGGAACTCGACCTCCAGTCCGATCCGCCCGTTCTGGGCCAACTGGGCGAACTCTGGGAGCACTGGCTCCCAACAACCCATCCCAGTCTCCAGCCATTTCTCCAAAAGGTCAGTACCCTGCTGAAAACGAAGGAGATCCTGTACCCGCATCCGCTGGGCCAGCTTTTAGAGCAGGCCATGGTTCGCCTCAATGAGGGACGCACCTGCGAACTCACGATCGCCACCCAAACTGACCCGGGACCAAGCCGCCAAAACAACGAAGATGCCTGCTTCCCCGAGGGCCGATCGGTGGTGACAGGGACCGCGGATGGCTCGTCCCTGGCGATCGTCTGTGACGGACTGGGGGGACATGAGGGCGGAGAAGTGGCCTCTGCGATGGCGGTGCAGATTATCCAGAAGAGGTTAGGTTCGATTGATCCCAGCCACCCCACCCCCATAGCACTTCAGATCATCCAGCGGGCCATTACCAAGGCCAACGATGCCATTAGCCGTCGCAACAATGATGAGCATCGTCAGGAACGTCGTCGCATGGGGACCACCTTGGTGGCCACCCTCACCCTGAATCCCTTCACCTATCTGTTCCATGTGGGGGATAGCCGGGCCTACTGGATTACCCCCCGCAACTGTCGCCAAATTACGGTGGATGATGACTTGGCGGCCCGTCATGTCTCCCTCGGGTTTGGCCTCTATCGATCGGTCCTCCAAAGTCCCACTTCGGGCGCATTGGTCCAGGCGTTGGGCATGGCTCCCTCGGCCAATCTAATGCCCAATCTCAGTCCATTCTTTTTGGATGAGGATGCGTTACTGTTGCTCTGCTCCGATGGTCTGAGTGACAATGACCTGATTGAGCGGCTGTGGGACACGATTTTATTGCCGGGATTGGAGGATTCTTCGGATCTAGGCCAGATTTGCCAAAGGATCGTCCAGGAAGCCAATACCTATAATGGGCACGACAATGTGACCGTGGCGATCGTCCACGCCAAGTTTCAAGCCGGTGAGCCGATCGATCCCAAGGTACTGCTGGAGCTGCTGGAACCCAGCAACCTCCATCCCCAGGATTCCCTAACTGAGCCAATGCAAGGACTGGGTTTTACGGGCCCTGTCCAGGAGGGTGACATTACCACGGGATTCAATCGCCAATCCATGGCAGCGAATATGCCCCCAGCGAATGTGCCCGAACCGACTCCACCGCCGACGGTCACGGAACAACCGGAACCCGATAACCCAAAACCCGTTTCCCCCCTCCTCCTCCTCTGGGGGCTGATGGTGGTGATAATTGTCTGTACCGTCCTAGGGGCATGGCTCTTTGCACCTTTTTTTAACCTCAATAGCGATCCGGATCCCCTGTCTAATCCCCTAGCCAGTCCCGAACCCAGTCCGCTATCGTCCCCAGAAGCCACGTCCACTCCAGCCGCCGATCCCCCCGCTGACCCAGAGACCCCGAATGCTAGCCCCTAGTCCCATAGAACCTCGTAACCTCGTCGAGGGGCTTGTAACAGAGGCTAGATTCTTTGCATCGAAAGGGGCTGAAACCCTGATGATGCCGTGGCCAGATTTTGTATGAAACCACCCCGCCGTTGCAAGGGACGGCCTTTTCTCTTCAAAAGGGTACCTCGATTAATTGCGGCGTGCGGCGAAGCCGCACGCCGCAACCCTTATTCTTGCGTGGATCACAGGATGAAAATTTGGATTAATCGAGGTGCCCATAAGGACACTTCGGAGAATACAGATTTTAATCGCAGTGCCCACAGCGAGATCAACAATTGTGTCGAGCGGCTTTGCTGACCGACCCAATGAATCGAGGAACCCATGGGTACCCCAGGAGTCCAACAGTGACCCTGGCAGTCCTTACCACGGTAGAGGACTACCATCCCAGCTAAAAAATGACCCACTATCAGCGATCGTCAACTGATCCATGACATGCAGCAGCTGAGTAACCGTGCGCTCCACGGAGAAGAGCTTTTCGGGCGGAACACCCCGCTGAAAAGGCTGAGACAGACGGGTGTCAGTGGTGCCGGGATGCAACACAGTCACAATCGTGCGAGGACTAACCCGACCATACTCGATCGCCACGGTCTTCATAAGCATATTCAATGCAGCCTTAGAAGCCCGATAGCCATACCAGCCCCCCAGACGGTTATCGCCAATACTCCCCACCTTTGCGGAGATTGTTGCAAATAAGCTGGGTTCCGCGTGCTTAAGGAGCGGTGTGAGATATTTCGCCAAAAGTACTGCACTCACACTATTAGTTTGAAAATACTGGAGCAGGCGATCGGCTTCAATGTGCCGCAAACTTTTTTCCGGTCGCAGATCCCCGCCATGCAAAACGCCCACACAGTTGATCACCTGATGTAGTCGATCGGTGTGGGATTGAATCTGCTCAAATGCAGCGGCAACTTCAGATTCCTGGGTCAAATCCGCTTGGATCGTAACTAAACGTGCATCGGATAAAGCCAAAAGTCCACTGGCACTGTCAGGGTTGCGATAGAGGGCGAAGACACGCTGAGTCTGGGACCGCTGCAACAGGGCCTGGACAAAACCCAAGCCAATGCCCTGGCTAGCTCCGGCGACAAGTACCGTGGGATATACGAGGGGAGCAGTCACCTGAAGCGAGGCAGCAGCGGGGCCAGCGGTCACAGGAGGCGTAGCACTAACAGGGGGCTGAGTCATAACCAATGCAGTGGAGAGGATTGAGCGGAGAGGATTGAGCGGAGAGAATTCAGACAATAGGTTACAGCAGTGCTCGCCACAGCACCGTACCGGGCGAGGCAACTCCCTGCCCCAAGGGATCAGTCCATTGCCCGATCTCGGCGAACCTGTTTAATTCGCCTTTTGGTCCAATTTTAGCACCGCCATAAATGCCTCCTGGGGCACATCGACAGTCCCGATCGCCTTCATTCTCTTTTTCCCCTTCGCCTGCTTTTGCAGCAGCTTCTTCTTCCGGCTAATGTCGCCACCGTAGCACTTCGCCAACACATCCTTCCGCAAGGCCGGAATATGCTCACTAGCAATGACACGGCTGCCGATCGAAGCCTGAAGCGGAATCTTAAACTGATGGCGCGGAATTAGCTCCTTCAGCTTCTCCACCAGCGCTTTCCCGGTGTAATACGCCTTATCTCGGTGGACGATCGAAGCCAGTGGATCCACCGGATCCCCATTAATCAAAATATCCATCCGCACCAGATCATTGGTGCGATAGCCCAAAAATTGGTACTCCATACTGGCGTACCCCTTCGTGCGAGACTTCATCTGATCGAAGAAATCCGTCACCACCTCCGCCAGCGGCATTTCATAAATCAAAGTAGTCCGCTCCGGCGTTAGATATTTCATATCTTTGAAGGTTCCCCGCCGCGTTTGGCACAGTTCCATCAATGCACCCACGTAGCTTTCCGGCGTGATGATATCCATGCGCACGTAGGGCTCTTCGATATGATCACGGGCCTGGGGTGCCGGAATCGTGCTGGGGTTGTCGATATAGATTTCCTCCCCTTCCAGAAGCACCACCTTGTAGATTACCGAAGGGGCAGTGGTAATGAGATCCAGGTCATACTCACGCTCTAGGCGCTCCTGGACAATCTCCATATGCAAAAGACCTAAAAATCCGCAACGAAAACCAAATCCCATGGCACTGGAGGTTTCCGGCTCATATTGCAGAGCTGCGTCGCTAAGTTTGAGCTTATCCAAGGCATCCCGCAGGTCCGGATACTGATCCGCATCCGTGGGGAAGAGGCCGCAGAAAACCATGGGTTTCGCTTCCACATAACCGGGCAGAGGAGTCGGTGCGCTTCCCTTAGCCAAGGTGATCGTGTCACCCACCCGTGCATCAGCCACCGCCTTAATCGAGGCTGCAAAATAACCCACTTCCCCGGCATGGAGGGAGTCCACCTGAAGTTGGGTCGGAGACAGCACCCCCAACTCGTCAATTTCGTACTCTTTGCCCGAGGCCATCAATTTGACCCGATCGCCCTTATGCACGGTGCCATCCATGACCCGAAAGTAGACGATCACCCCCCGATAGGCATCGTAATAACTGTCAAAAATCAGCGCTCGCAGGGGCTTATCCGTGTGATCGGCCGGGGGCGGGACCAAATGGACGACTGATTCTAAAATTTCGGGAATACCCAGGCCCTGCTTCGCAGAAGCCTCGATCGCGCCGCTACAATCGAGACCAATAATTTCTTCAATTTCCCGCTTGACCCGCTCTGGGTCTGCACCGGGCAGGTCAATTTTATTGAGCACGGGAATAATTTCCAGGTCATGCTCCAGGGCCAGATAGACATTGGCGAGGGTCTGGGCTTCAACTCCCTGGGACGCATCCACCACCAGCAGCGCCCCTTCGCAGGCAATCAGCGATCGAGACACCTCATAGGAAAAGTCCACATGCCCCGGCGTATCGATGAGGTTGAGCACATACTGCTGCCCGTCCTGGCTGGTGTAATTCATGCGGGCGGCCTGGAGCTTGATGGTGATGCCCCGTTCCCGCTCTAGGTCCATATTGTCCAGGAATTGCTCTTTCATTTCCCGATCGGCAACGGTACCGGTGGCCTGGAGCAGGCGATCGGCAAGGGTAGATTTACCGTGGTCAATGTGGGCGATGATGGAAAAGTTACGGATTTGGGGAACGGCGATGTCGGTCATAGGGGCCAGGACAGAGGGTATGGGGATTTGGCAGGGCGATCGGCCCAGGCTTGGGCAAGATCCTCCTGTTAACTATTGTTTCGCAAGGGTTACCCAGATGCCAAGTAAGTTCTAGCGATCGGCCTCCATTTTAAGTTTTTGTGGGTCGTCTCAACCGGGCTAACACATCCATGGCCAGCGCCACCCTTAAGAGAATCCCCCCTACCCCCACCTTTGTAAGCAGGGGATAGCCTCTTCTTCCCCCTTCAAAAGGGGAACTGAGGGATTCGGCAAGGGCCTACGGCCCCTGGCCGAAATTTCCAAACATCCTCTAAAAGGCTGGTGATCTAGCTTTGGATCCCATTCGATATCTACTCTTGCACTCTCATCCCTTACGCCGACGTGCTTTCAGGGCCACCCTCGCTTTCTTGTCCGGTACTGAGGTCAGAGATAGCCGCACTCGTTAAAGTCGTGTCTGAAGTAGCTGTGTCTGAAGTAGCTGTGTCTGAAGTAGCCGCGCTCGTGACAGTCGCGTTAGGGACCGTAACGTTGGTTGCAGCCGTGCCAGGGATAACCGGTTCCGAGCTAGCCTGATCGAGGGGGACCATCTTCGATCGACGCAACCAGACCACCGCCCCGACCCAAATGAGCACCGCCCCCAACGCAAATAAGCCAAACCGCCCCAACCAATCCACCAACACCGCCAGCGGTACCAGTTGCCCCGCCCCGTAAGCAATGCCCACGATCGTCAGGACCCAGAGCATTGCCCCCGCCGCATTGCACAGTAGAAACTCGCCATAGGGCATAGCAACGGTTCCAGCCATGGGGCCTGCGAAAATCCGTAAAAATGTCACAAAGCGGCCCAGGGTTACGGCAACGCGGGCATTCTCCCGAAATCGCTCCCGTCCCTTTTCTAATTCGGCCTCCGGGAAGCGGAAAACCCGCCCTAGGCGTTGCAGTAACGGCCAGCCGCCCCAGCGTCCCAACCAATAGCCCAGATTATCCCCCAGCACCGCACCCCCAAAGGCGCTAGCAAGGACCCCACCTAGGCGCAAATCACCACTGCCCGCTAAAAAGCCTCCCACGAGGGTCAGACTCTCTCCCGGCAGGGGTAAACCCGTATTCTCTAGGAAAATCCCCAGAAAAACTGCCCAGTAGCCGTATTCTCGCGCTAGCGCTTCAATATTATCGAGGGATAAAAATTCAGGGATCACAGCAGTTGCACAAGGGGGAGATAGGGCAAGTTTAGGAGGGACGCAGTTCCCGATGGGCTGCGTAGACCCCTTGAACGTTGTACCAATTGAGGAAGATTCGGGCAATTTCCAAGGCCAGTTGGGGTTTACCCCGATCAATCAACCATTGGAGCAGTGGGGCGAGTCGTTGCTCATTGAGCCAGCCCCGGAGGGAGAGCACGCCCCAGAGAACTTGGTGGAGCGGGGTCATTTGGATCATTAAGCGAACTTCCCAGGTGGGATGTTTTTGGTAAAACAGAACCCCCATGCGACCCCGTTGGATTTCCTGATCGATGAGCTTGGGGATCTGCTCCAAACTAAAGGGCGGATGCCAATGATACCCCACGGCTTCTGGACACTTAAGCAGCTTTAGACCCAGTTTCTTGAGACGAACGCCCAATTCCAGATCTTCCCAGCCATACAGTTGAAATTCTGTGTCAAAGAGGCCCGCTTTTTCTAACCACGATCGATCGATCGCCACATTCCCCGTGGCAAAGAAGGCATTGGAGAAGTCGGTAATCTTATAGGGCTCTGCGGTGGGATGATCGAAGTTACAGGTATTGATGACCGCTCCGTAGGTGAAGCAGCGATCGTCGCCAGTTTGGTAGGCTTGGTGGAGTTTCTGGGCGTGGTGGTGCAAAAAATCGTCTAAAACCACCAAATCACTGTCAATAAAAATAATAGTGTCCCCCTGGGCCCTATTGACCCCGAGATTGCGGGCAGCGGCAGGGCCTTGGTGCTGCTGTTCCACAAGGCGCACATGGGGAAACTGAGGATTATCCCGCAGCCAAGCTACGGTCCCGTCCGTGGAGCCATCATCGACCACCACGACTTCATAGCCGTCGATCGGGTCCGTTGTCGCCCACTGTTGCTGCTCTAGGGCCAGCAGACATTTTTCTAAAATGGGCTTCCGGTTATAGGTGGGAATAACAATGCTGATATACATCGCAACACCGACCAAAACGAGCGTGAACCATCGATCGGGCAATTGCCCAGTTGCTGAGTGCTGAGAACTAATTTGGGGAGACATTCTCCCCAATGCCGGGAAAAAGTACTGGGAAAAATTACCGGGTACTTCGATTAATTGTGGTGGGCGGCTTCGCCGCCTAACCCAACCCTGATTCTGGTGTGGGGCACCCGGCGGAAATTCTAATTAATCGAGGTACCCTACCAAGGGGCACCTCGATTAATTGTGGCAGGCGGCTTCGCCGCCTAACCCAACCCTGATACTGAGGGCTTCCGGGTATTACAGCTGTCCGCAGTCTTCAATGACAATTTTGGCGCTGGTTTGGCCGCTACGGCTGCCCATACTCTCCACCTTGCGGATGATGTCCATTCCGTCCGTGACTTTACCAAACACCACATGCTTTCCGTCTAACCAGGGAGTCACCACCGTCGTGATGAAGAACTGGGAGCCATTGGTATTCGGGCCTGCATTGGCCATGGAGAGCAAGCCCGGTTCCGTATGCTTGTGGATAAAGTTCTCGTCGGCAAACTTGTCCCCATAGATGGACTTGCCGCCGGTCCCATTTCCCCGCGTAAAGTCACCCCCTTGGCACATAAACTCAGGAATGACGCGATGGAAGGCGCTGCCCTTGTAACCAAAGCCTTTCTCGTGGGTGCAAAGTGCCCGGAAGTTTTCCGCCGTTTTAGGCACTGTGTCGGCAAACAGTTCAAAGGTTACACGCCCGATCGCCTCACCATCGGCGGTCAGATCAAAAAAAACAGTGGGATTTGCCATGGGAACTCTCTCCTTGTCTTGCTCCCCCACGGGGTCGATCGCGAGGGGTCAGCCCATGCAGCTTAGCACACCTCGGTGGGCATCTTGGGCGGATCCAGGGGCAGATTCGATCGGCGGGCGTAGGGGGGCGACAGGAGACTGGGGGCACTCAGAAACGAGGCAGCAATGGCTTAGCGCCAACTAGGGGGACGCTCCCGGAAACCGTCGTTAGCACCACCTGAACTCTGGGGCCAACGCCCCTGAAAACTCAGCTCTAAGCGAAGCTGTAACTGACCTAAGTGCCACGGTTGGTTGTGGGTGTGGAACCGAACGCCCATGCCTTCAAACAACAATTGCAGTTCCGGGATGACCTGCTGCATGGTGTGTTGTAGCTCTCCCTGGAACTGCCCTACGGTTTCCCGCACTTGGGGCCATTCTGGAGTATTGGTTTGCAGCAAAATATCCGGTGCAATCAGCAGGGTTTCCACCCGGACTGGACTACCACTGGTGAGATCCAAATCCAACCTCAGGTTGTCACTTTGGAGGCGGAGCAAGGGCACAAGGGAAATCATGCCGTTTTCCCAGCCCCACTGGGGTTGGAGAATTTGCCCCGGCACACCACTAAGAAGGCAGGTGAGGGGATAGGAGTGGTGGATGAGCTGCCAGAGCAGTTGCAGGGCGAAGTTTTCCAGGTCTGTTTCGGCAGGTAGAAAGCCCCAATCCACAAGGGTTTGGGTAACTAGGGGCGGCTCTAAAATGTCGCAGGCAAGATTCACGAGGGCAGGTAGCCTGGTCTCAGAATCTCCATCCTCCAGATCCCAAAACTCGGGCCCCCAGTCTTGGGTCTGGGCCTGCTGAAACTGCTTGTGGATCAAACAGGGACGGGGCGGATTGGGCGGGACACTGGCCAAATCCAAATAGATTTTATCGAGGAGTACCCCGTCTGCATCGTGGATAACAGGCGTGATTTCGGATCCATCTGCGCTGTCACGATCGAGGGGCACGACCTCCAGGATGGTCTCAGGTGTAGGGGTGGAGTCCCCGCTCTCTAGGGGGAGGCGATCGTCAGCCGTGGCAACATCCGCCCGATCGAAAGCGGAGTCCGCTGCGGACTCCATGGGGGTGGAATCCGTAGTTGGGGAAGCTACCTGGTCTAATTCCTGGGGATCAGCCTGGGGATCAGCCTGGAGAACATCTGGATGATCCGGTGTGCGATCGAGGCTGGGTTGGGGGGTAACAGCTCCAGGGCCGGGGTCATCCCAGGTGGGGAATAGATCATTTGCGGTGGAGGCCTCGGATAGGGGAGCGCCTGCGCCAGAGATATCCGTGCCCGTGCCGATCGCCGCTGGGGAATTTGTTGCGGGGTCTGGGTCTGTTGTCGGTTCTGGGTTGACTGCGGGTTCTAGGTCCTCCTGGGGTTCTAGTTGGGACTCTAGATTGACTGCGGGTTCTGGGTCTTCCCGAGAGGGAAGGAAGTCCAGGAAGTTGGTCACCGTGGGATAGCTGAGAACACCGGGATCCGTGACGGGGGGCAGATCTGCGTCGATCGCCGGGGCAGACTCGATCGACCCACGGCCACTCATCCCGTTGGCTGTCCTGTTGGCTGTCCTGTTGACCGACTGAGTTGCAGGGCTGAATCCTGGAGCTGTGCTGACTGGGGTTTGGGGTTCTGGCGGCTGGGAGTCCGGGGCCGGAGTCGGAGACAGTAAAGCGGCGGGCACTTGCGGGTCAGCTTCCGGGAGATCCATAAATAAATCCCCAAATCCCTCTAGGGTGAGGGACAGTTCTGCCTCACTGGCGGCAGTGACGGCAGGAGGGGAATTGGGATCGGGGGCAACCGTGTTGCGGCGATCGATCGGGAAGGGTTGCTGCGGGGCCGGAACTGTTGGTGCTTCTGGATCGACGACTGTTTCGGGTTCTCCCGGATCTTCGTCTCCAAATAGGTTCAAGGCTGTGGTTGGTTCGGTGCCAGTGTCGGGCGCGGGGGATGGATCAGGGGTGAGGGGAAGAGTCGTTGTGCTAGGGGGACGAGATGGATTGCGATCGGCTAGAAATTCATTCGTCGGGGATGCGTTGGCTGAGGGTTCGTTCGCCTGGGATGTAGTGGCCGGGGAGCCATTATCCGGGGAGCCGTCAGCGTGGGATCCGTCGATCGGGGATTCGTCAGCTTGGGATTCGTTCGTCGGGTAGCCACCAGTTTGAAATTCCTGGGTCGGAAATTCATTCGCCGGGGATCCGTCTTGCCGGGATCCGTCTTGCCGGGATCCGTCTTTCTGGGCTCCATCGGCTTGGGATTCATTGTCGGAACCAGTGCCAAACAGGTCTGAAAAGAGATCGGCCACTGTCTCGCTGGTTTGGGCGATCGGGGCTGGTGGTTCCGCATCTAGGGCAACTTCAGGGGACGAATCCGCTGCACGATCGGAGCGTAGCACTTCAGGCTCTTCCGAACTCGCTGCTTGGGGACGACGGGGCAGAGAGAGGGCAGGATCAAGGTCAGCGTCCGTTTCCACCGTGGACACCGGGGGAGCCAGAACAGCCGCAACCGCCCGCTGGGGAATGGGCGCGGGTAGATCAAGCGTGAAGTCCACCGTGGTGGCTGAGGGGGAGTCGGAAGAGCGAGAGTTAGAAGGACGGGAGTTAGAACGATCGGGGGGGGGGCCGTGGCGGACGAGACGGACGATCGGTTTGGGGGGGCTGTCTCGGTGTTGGAGCCAGCGGGTGTGGGTTGGCGATCGGCCCCGAAGCGCGGATCCCCAGTCGTGCCATCGCCGGTGATGGGATTGCGGGTCACCGAGTCTCTGGCCATGGGATCGGGATCGATCGGGGCGGGAGTGAAGTCCAGCGATCGATCATCTCCGGGCTGCAAACTTCGATTGCCTTGGCTGTCCCAACGGGTGCCCTCAATACATTTAACGATCGTTTCTAACACGGTCGGTTGGGTCAGGGGCGACACCGGAACCACCGGGAGATACAGCGTGTCGGGCTGGAATGTCAATTACAGATGGAGTTGCAAAAAACCCGTTTCCCAGGACTGGCCCGGAACCAACACCTCAACAGCGGTGGGGGTTTGGAGCAGGGGTCTCACCAGGGGGGTGCAACTTTGGACTTGGTCCTGAAGCCCTTGCAAAAAGCCCTCAACCCAATGGATCGATCGATCGGTCCAGCGAACCAGGGTGTTGGTGTGGAGTTCTGAGGGGGGGGGATCTAGGGTGGCCAGGTCCAGGGTCCAATGCAAATGGGGCGTGCGCAGTTCCAGCAGAGCCACAAGACGCAACACGCCCCGATCCCAGGTTTGGCCCGGTTGAAAGACCTCGGCCCGTAACCCCGCCAGTAATTTCATGGCCTGGGGCGACGATCGGGCGATGGTCCAGAGCAAATGGGGGATGGCATCCACCACCAAGAGCCGCCGCTGAAAGAGTCGCTGAAGACAATGGAACGGATCCCAGGGGGCCTGCTGGTCCGGCTGATGGCTATGCTGAAGGGCCACCTGGAGATCGTAGGCTTCATCCAGCACATAGGGCGTAATATTTTCCGCCGTGGGCGGTCGATCGGCGGGCCAGCCGCCCTCGGGCGATCGAACCTCGGCGACCAGGGCCACTAGCTCCTCCATCGCCGTGATAACAGCGGGCGTGGGCACCCAGGTTTCGTTTTGCCGATGCACCACCGGTTCGTCCCGGAGGCGTAGAACCGTTTGGCCGATGGTTTCGCGAGTTAGGGAGTCCGGCATTGTTTCAACGCCCACGGCGGAATGAAGCATGGCAACCCCAGCAACATGGATAGCGGTGTACAGTTGATAGCTTTTACACCCGAGTTTACGCCCTAATCCGGATGATATGGCAGCGGTCCCATCGCGTCAGATGGGTCGGGAGAAGGAATCCGGTCTCACCCAAACGGTTGCCAACAGACGGTGCGGTTGCCGCCTTGTCGCCGACAGTCGATGCTGCTGGCCTCGGTTGAGCGTAGGGGGAGTCAGCAGGGTGAGCCCGTTTAGGGTGGGTCAGTTTAGAGGGCACCTCGATTAAATGGGTTGCGCGGCTAAATGGGTTGCGCGGCTGCGCCGCGCAACCCAACCCTGATTCTGCCGTGGAAACTTGGGATCATGCCCCTGGGATAGCACCCATCAATCACACCCACCCTATGGGTACGATCCCCGAACGATAACAGTGGCAATAGGGCAGCAGCAGAGCCCTAGCCCTCGGGGTTTGGTGTTTTCACGCCCTCTACGATCGCAGGGGGAGCGGCGGCCACCACCAGCCGTCCTTGACGACGCTCCGCCAACAGTTTGGGACGTAGGTACAGATTCTCAACCAAGACGGCAACCCCCGCAAACCAAGGCGGCACAATTAAGGCCCCAATAATGCCCAGAACCTGAACACCGCCCAACACAGAGAGCAACTGATAGAGGGGATGGACTCCCACGGAGGATCCCACCAACAGGGGGTCCAGCACGTAGGTTTCCACGTTCTGGATAATGACAAACAGAATCAGTACCCACAGCACGGTCCAGCCCCCGAGGGACAGGGCCACGATCAAGGCTGGAATTGACCCTAAAATCGGCCCTACAAAGGGGATCAAATTGGTAACGCCGGCGATCGTCCCGAGACCCAAGGCAAACTCGCCCAGACCGAGAACCGTCAGGCCCACTGCCGTCGCAATGCCCAAAATTAAGGACACCAGCAGTCGCCCTCGGATATAGCCCCCCATGCGGTTGGCCACGGGGACAATCTGGGCTGCAAGGCGATCGTTCCAGGGGTAGGGCAGGAGTTGGACGAGGCTGCGCAGTAGGGTCTCGCTGTCGGCCACCATATAGCCGGAAATCAGCAGACTGAGCACAATACTGAAGACGCCGCCCAAAATGCCTCGGGTGATGCCATAGGACCGGAGCAGTAACTGTTGGCTTGACCCAATTAGCCAGCCTGTGAGGGATTGGAGGTCGAAAAACTGGCGAATCAGCTCAGGAGGGGTGTTGCTGAGGCGCAAAGCCCAGTATTCAACGCTGGCCCGCAAAATATCAGCAAAGGTGGGCAATTGGCGAATGAGACGCTCAATCTGACCCACCACCGCCGGTCCGATCACAAGGCCAACGCCGACGATCGTGGCGATGAGTCCCACATAGGTTGTCAGGACCGCAAGCCAACGGGGTAAGCCCAGGCGATCGAAGCGATTGACCACCGGGGAAATGGAAGCGGCCACCACCACCGCAATCATGACGATGAGCAATAACTGGCGCAGTTGCCAAAACAGCACCAAGCTCAGGCTCGTCAACAGAACCACAAGGAGGGTGGGCAGGGAAATACTGAACCGCTGTTCAGACATACAGTGAGATGGGTCGGGAGGAGTCGGGGGATGTGTTTGGGGAAAGCGTGACGGTGCGGTGAACCTACAAAGATCCCGTCTTGATCACTCAGGCTAGGCGGATGGCCAAGGCTGGAGTGAGGACCAACGGCTGGGCTGACTATTTCCCCATCACGCCACCGGTCACGATGGGGAGGGATCGGGTTACGGGGGGATGCGATTATTCCGTGGGGCTGTCCAGGGATCCCAGGGTGTCCTTGAGGGCGGCCCGTGCTGCGAGATAGTTACGGGTGGAGGTGAGAATTTCGAGTTCCCGTTCTAGGCGGGTGGCGGTGTCCTGAAGTTCTAGCAGGTGCTGTTGCTCAAGGTGCACGCCGCGACTGAGGTTACTGGCAACCCAGTAGGATAGCTCCGTGGGCAGGGTGGGTAGGTTGTCGGGTAGGTTCACCTCTTCCCCGGAAATCTTAGACGAGAGATGGACCACATCCCGCAATAATCGCTCCACGTCATCCGCCAGGGGATGCAGGTCCCGATCCGGGGTTTCATCCGCTAGCCATTCCACCAGGCCAACTCGGTAGGGCTTGGTCCGGGTATATTCCAGCACCCGGAAGCGTTGCTGGCCCATGGCCCACACGTATAGGCGATCGTCCGGGAGGCGCTGCACCCGCACCACTTCGGCACAGCAGCCGACTTTGGCCACGCCGTTACTTTCGGGGTCGAGTAGGAGAACGCCAAAGCGACGATCGCTCTCTAGGATTGTGTTCATCATCATTCGATAGCGGTACTCGAAGATGTGAAGGGGGAGGGGATGTTCTGGGAATAGCACCACCTCGGGGAGGGGAAAAAGAGGAAGTTCCCGAACCGACACGTCTGAAAACAGGGATGCCATGAGTTTCTTTGGGTGTAGGGTCAAACCTTTACTTACTGTACCTTAATCCTTCTGGACCCCTGGAAAAATCCCAGGGTGCTTCGGTTACTTGGGGCAAGGTGGCTAATGATGGTGACTCATTATGGCAAGGTGACGATTATGGCAAGGTGACGAT
>JAYKIB010000339.1:0-12678 GCA_035285005.1 Prochlorothrix sp. | reverse complement strand
CTTAGCTAATCAACTGGAACACGTGTGGTAGCTCTTGATGGGTACCTACCCCCTCCCAATCGGAGCCTGAAACCCCCTCCAGCAAATACTCTCAGCCTACAGACTGGTTTTATGAAACCACCCTGCCCTTTGCAAGAGGGGGGGGACGGTCTTTATCTTCCCCCCTTTACAGGGGGGGGACAGTCTTTTCTTCCCCCTTTGCAGGGGGGGGGCGGTCTTTTCTTCCCCCTTCAAAAGGGGGACTGAGGGGGATTCTGCAAGGGCCGTAGGCCCTTGGCCGCAGTTTTCAAACATCCTCTTCGCAACTGCCATCGCCCTAATCCGCATCCGTTGTCCTCGCATCCTCATAGGGAGACCTGAGCCATGACCTACCGCGAAGAAATGCAGCGCATCAAGCGTCAAACCGGGCAACTCAGACAAGCCTTACCCGAATTTATGGAAGCCTTCTATGCCCTCAGCAAACAGTCTTCCGTCGATGGTGCCTTAGACAAGAAAACCAAAGAACTAATTGCCCTGGCGATCGGCGTTAGTCAGCACTGCGACGGCTGCATTGCCTTCCATACCCAATCCGCGCTCCAAGCCGGAGCGACCCGCGAAGAAATTCTAGACGCCCTCAGCGTGACCGTCTTCATGGGGGGAGGACCAGCCCTCATGTCCGCGACCCACGCCATGGAAGCCCTCTCTGAACTGTCCCCCAGCGAATCGACCTAGCCCAGGGCATTCCCGCTAGCCACCCCATTTCCACCAACGCCACACCCATGGCTTGGGACCGGCCCCCCCTAAAACTCCACTGCGTCGGGGCGGCTCGCCCTAGACCCTGTGCAACGGAGCGACTACCCCAGCAACTCGCCTAGGGCGTGTCATCCAGTCACTGTAAAAACCTTGCGTTCTCAGAGTGACACGCCCGCCCCAGGTGGATGAGCTAGGGGCTGTGTCCCTGATTCTGAGGACAGTCGAGAATTCAATAGTGACAGACCCTAGTGGGGCAGATGGAGCAGCCGATCGAACTGAATTTGTAACAAGGAGCAGTCATCGACAAAATACGGCTTTTCCGCCTGTCGTAACACCTCCTGGGGAATCCAGCCGAGATCAATCTGCTCCTCTTTCCGATCGAATTGATGGATTAATTCTAAAAACTGGGACAATCCGTAGTCTTTATCCTGCTGCTCTAGCAATTCCAGCTCCTCCCCCGAATCTGCTAGTTCATACAGACCATCACTAAAAATATAAAGGCTACTACCCGGTCGCACGGTACAGGTCACGGACTTAAACTCCGCCCCCTCCAAAATTCCCACCGGCACCCCCGTAGAAGGCAACAAATCCACGGGCATATCGGGGGCGAGGGGGTCAATGAGAACAGCGGGGGGATGGCCCGCATTGCTGTAGGTGAGTTGTTGCGTCCGGCGATCGAAGATGCCATACCAGAGGGTCACATACTGGTCATGGTGTTCTTCCATTTGGAAGCTATCATTCAAAAGTTTGAGAACCTGGCTGGGATTACACAGATCCACCGTACTATTAGAAAGCGGAAAGGATTTAATGAAATTTTGCAGGGAAACGGAAAAAAGCGCCGCCCGTAAGCCATGGCCAGCGGTATCCATCAGGTAAAATCGCAGCCGATGTTCGTCCAGCCAGTGATAGTCAAAAAAGTCGCCACCTAACTGCTTCGACGGCAAAAAGTAGGATTGAACCTGGACTCCATGGCGATCGGCGTTGAGGGAGGTGGGCAGCAGAGAACAGACATAATCCGCCGCCTCCGCCAGTTCGGTTTCCAACAGTTTTTTCTGGTCTTCTAGGGTTTGGGCCAAGAGCTTCAGATCTTGGGTGGATTGGTAGAGGCGCAGCCCCGCCCGCACCCGTGCCCGCAGTTCCGACGCATTGACGGGTTTGGAGACAAACTCATCGGCCCCCATATCCAAACCCTGGATCCGATCGGCCACTTCTTCCCGAGCCGTGAGTAGAATGAAAAACGTACTGGCCAGTTTAGGATGGCTTTTGATATAGTGGCAGACCTCTAATCCTGTCATTCCTGGCATCATCCAGTCGCAGACAATCAGAGCTGGACTGAGGGTTTCGATCAGTTCGATCGCATCTTCGCCGCTCGCCGCCTGATAGAGCGCATATCCTTCTTTTCTCAGCACCATGGTCACAAAAGCAAGCATGGTGCGATCGTCGTCGATAACTAGGACTTTCGGTGGAATTACAGTCACAACACAGGGCAGGGGGTGAGGTGGAAAAGTTCGCCTTTATGGCACAGGCTTTAGAAAAGCGGCGAGAAAAGCAGCGTCAGCGGGTACTAAGGCCAGGAATCTCCCATGGAGGAGTAATTTGGGAGCAGGACGCAGAACAGTTTATTAACTTTAGCAGCAACGACTATTTGGGACTGGCTCAACATCCAGCGGTGGTGGCGGGGGCGCAAGCCTATGTGCAGCGCTACGGGACTGGCGCGACCGGATCCCGACTGGTAACAGGAAACTGGGAGATTCATCAAGCGCTAGAACAGCGGCTGGCCGATGCCTGTGGCCACGAGGCCGCATTGCTGTTTAATACAGGGTTCCAAGCCAATGCTACCGTGTTGAGTACCCTCGTCGATCGTCAGTCCTTAATCCTAGCCGATCGACAGATCCACAGTAGCTTGATTCAAAGTCTGCAAGGGGGACGCACCCCCTTCCAACGCTTTCATCACAATGATCTCAATCATTTAGAGAGTCTGCTGAGGCAGGCGCGGGGACTGGATCGACACACCGGAAGTCATCAACGCCCTGGACCCGATCGACAGATTGCACCCGATCGACAGATTGCACCCGATCGACGCCTTGTGATTGTGACCGAGACCGTCTTTAGCATGGATGGCGATCGGGCGGCGGTGCCGGAGCTGGTGGCCTTGGCCGATCGCTATGGGGCCATTCTGTACCTGGATGATGCCCATGCCTTTGGGGTCATGGGAGCCCAGGGTATGGGCTTAGGGGCCCACCATCCTGGGGTTGATGTGGTGGTGGCCACCTTCGGGAAAGCCTTTGGGGCCTTTGGGGCCGTGGTCATGGGATCCCAAGTCCTTCGCGATTATTTAGTCAATTACTGCCCGGGTTTCATTTACACAACGGCCTTGCCACCTGCGGTACTTGGTGCAATCGATGCGGCATTAACCTTAATGCCCACCTTGGAAGCCCAACGGCAGCAGTTACAAACCCAAGCAGCCCACCTCCGCCAGCAGCTCCAGGCTCGGGGCTGGGACACAGCCGCATCCCAGTCCCAAATTGTGCCGGTGATTGTGGGATCGGAAGCGCGGGTCCTGGACTTGGCGGACCATTTACGGCGATCGGGACTGTTGGCGGTGGCGATTCGTCCGCCGACGGTGGCGGCGGGAACGGCCCGTCTGCGTCTGGCGTTGTCCACCCTACACACGCCGGAGTATTACGATCGGCTGCTGGCCGCCCTCGATAGCTGGCCCGGTGCAGCTGAATCTAGACCCCCCCAAGCCGCACCGATCGCAACGAATCAGCTTGGGGAGACCGGTTAAGGCCGGAACCACACCCCAGCGCAGGGACGACTCACCTGCCCAAGGGATCCCCCCCCCGAACTCGCCCTCCGCCCCTGGGCGGCTGTCCTATCCCCCTTGACCTTGGACCCCCAACCCTAAACCTATGACAACTCTGACCGCCGATCGCCGCATTATCGTGCCCCTGGATGTGCCCAACTTGGACCAGGCCAAAGCCCTGGTGGACCAACTCCCCCAGGTTAAATTCTGGAAAGTGGGCTTGGAGCTGTTTGTGGCCGGAGGCGGGTCGATCGTGGCGTTCTTAAAAGAACGCCAGTGTCGCGTGTTTCTGGACCTCAAATTCCACGACATTCCCAACACCATGGCCGGGGCCTGTGCCGCTGCCGCCACCTATGGGGTCGATCTGCTCACGGTCCATGCCCCTGCGGGTCGCGAAGCCCTCGCTGCGGCTCAAGCTGCCGCCGATCGATCGGCCCAAGCCGCCGGCTATGCCAGCCCTTGTCTTCTGGCCGTAACCCTCCTCACCAGCCTCAACTCACGCCACCTCGCCTTTGACCTCAAGATTGCCCTCGATCCCCAGGACTACGTCCAGCAAATGGCTCTTTTGGCCCAGGACAGCGGCATCGGCGGGGTCGTTTGCTCCCCCCAGGAAATTGAAGCCGTACGCCAGGTGTGTCCGGCCCCCTTCACGATCGTCTGTCCAGGGGTTCGTCCGGCGGGCTCCCAGGTGGGAGACCAACAGCGCACCCTCACACCGGGGGCTGCCCTCAAAGCAGGGGCCGACTATCTCGTGATCGGTCGCCCCATTACCCAAGCCCCGGATCCGGCAGCCGCCTTTGGCGCGATTTGTGATGAGTTGCAGGCGGTCCTATAGCAACGATCGCCAATGGGCTAGGGGCGAGGTCCCCGCCACGGATGATCGGCAAGTAACGCGGGGGGTATAGTAGAGGGCACCTCGATGAATCCAAGGTTTTGGGAGACGGCCCGGGTCAGACCCAGGGGTTGGGTTAGGCAACGAAACCGCCCAGTACCATGAATCGAGGTACCCTAGACCTGTTCAGTGCCCAAGCAAGCCTATGGCTCTCCCTATTGTTGACTTACCCACCCAGCTTGCCGTGCAGTGGCGGTTCCGCCAGCCCTTCCCACGGCCAACGGGCGGGCCAGTCCCCCAGAACCATCGACCCATCTGGAGAACAGCTTCCCCCGATCGCACCGATTCCGCCCCTCGCTCCGCTGCCCCTCGCTCCGCCACCACCAACCAGTCCCTAGCCCTCGGTCGCCTTGTGGCTCTATCCGGCCTGCTCTGGGGGATCTGGGGAGCCGAGGTGGCCCAGGCAGACGCGGTGGTACCCGATCGCTGCTCCCCCTTCTTTCGGCCTCTGATCCAATCGCTCCTCCCCGTCCTGCCCAGCTATGCCAACCGGGCCATTATTCGGGCCCGTTCGACGGACCCCCCACTCCCCCCAGCGGCTCCGTCCACATCCCAACCCCACCATGTCATCGCGATCGGCAAAGTGGATTTTCGTCCCCTCTCGGTCGAAGCCCTCGATCGTCAATTTCCCCAACTGCGCCTTGGGGCCGTGGCCAGCCAGCCCCACAGCCAGCAAGTCTTCTTCACCTCCATCGAACGTCGCCTGACCTCCCAGGGGGTAGAAGTGCAACAACTCGCCCACTGGCTCTTTTTTGAGCCTCAGCCTGCTGCACCCCAGGCCCAATCCCTAGCCTCCCCAGCCTCCCCTCCTGCTGAAACCCCGATCGCGACCCAGCAGGACCCCAGCCCCGATGGACCCGGCTGGCAATTGGTCAAACTGGTGACCCTACCGGGGGGATATCCCGACCCCACCCTCCCCGCACCTTCCCCCTGGGACAACACCACAGGAGCCTTAGCCGAGGGCTTACGGGCCCAATTACGGGATTGCGCCACCCCTTGAGCTCAGGACTTCATTGCCATCTTGAAGCATTAACCCTCATGTCCTCTGTCCCTCCTTCCCCCTTAGACGGGTCGAGCCAAGCTGTTACAGCCACCCCTTCGAGACCGGCCCCCGCCGCAATTGCCCCGAGCCTAGCCCTAGCCTTAGATCACGCGGAGGACGGGATTCTGGTGGTGACGGTGGAGGGCATCGTGCTCTACGTCAACGCCCTGGGAGCGGAATACTTCAACTGCCAACCTGCGGATCTCCAGGGGCAATGCCTCTGGGAACAGTTACCCAGCCTGCCCCAGGATTGCCCGATTTTTACCCGAACCTACCGGCGTGCCCTAGCCGATCGGTTCCCCCTAGAAATCCAAGACACCCACCTGTATTCCCTCCAAACCCTCCAGGTGCGCTTTGTTCCCACTGACACGGCTCTCCTGATCTACTGCCGCGACATCACCCTCCAAAAGCAAACCCAAATCGATCTCCAATACCACACCGCACGGGAACAGTTGCTGGTGGCCATTGACCAGCGCATTCGCCAATCCTTGGACCTGGACGAGATCCTGGGCACGGCCGTGGAAGAGATTCGCAGTTTTCTGGATGCCGATCGCGTGCTGTTATACCAGGAACAATCCTCCCCTAGCCCCGACGCTCAACCGGTCCTGATGGCCCAGTCCTGTGCGATCGGGTGGAAGCTGGATGCGGATCTACTTCCCCAGGAGTCCCAGTCTTCGCCAGAATTGCAGTCTTCGCTAGAATTGCAGTCTTCGCTAGAATTTCAGCCTTCGCCAGCCTCTCAACCCTCACCCCCCCCTCAGCCGCCACCGGAGTTCCAGGGTTCAGACGACACAACCCTTCCCCAGGGGTCCGCTACCAGCCGCCCCCCTGTTACCCAGGCTCGCCTCACGGTCCCCATTTTCCAGGACGATCGGCGCTGGGGTTCCTTGACGGTGCAACAGTGCGCCTACTGTCGGGAGTGGCAGGTGGTCGAGATTAATGTGTTGGAAGAGTTGGCAATGCGGATTGCCGTGGCCATTCACCAGTCGGAGCTATATCAGCGGGTCCAACACCTCAATGTGGCCCTAGAGCAGAAGGTGGAGGAACGCACAGCTCAACTCCAACAGGCGATCGAGTGGGAAGCGATGCTCAAGCGCATCACCGATCGGGTGCGGGATAGCCTGGACGAGAACCAAATTTTGCAACAGGCGGTTAAAGAGCTGGCTACGGTGCTGAAAGTGGGAAGCTGCAACGCAGCGCTCTATGACTTAGACCAGCAAACCTCCACGATTTACTACGAATTCGTCACCACCTTGCCCGCATCCCGAGGCCGGGTGGCCCAAATGTCCGATTACCCAGAAATTTACAAGCAGTTGCTACAGGAGCAGCATTTTCAGTTTTGCTCCGTAACCCCCAATCCCATGCGAGGCCCCGTGGTGATGCTGGCCTGCCCGATGTTTGACGATGGGGGCGTATTGGGGGACCTGTGGCTGGTCAAGGAAGCGGATTATGCCTTCACGGATGTGGAAATTCGCTTTGTGCAGCAAGCAGCGAACCAATGTGCCATCGCCCTGCGCCAAGCCAAGCTCTACCAAGCAGCCCAGGACCAGGTGGCCAAACTGGAGGAAATCAATCGCCTCAAGGATGATTTCCTCAGCACGGTGTCCCATGAGTTGCGGACCCCCATGACCAACATGAAAATGGCCATCAAAATGTTGGATCTCTCGTCAGCACAGCAACGGCAAACCCTAGCTCCCCTATTGCCGGAGGCCGACCCACGCTTGGTCCAACTCCACACCAAGATTGATCACTACCGCAGTATCTTGAGCCAGGAGTGCGATCGGGAAATCCAACTGATTAATGATCTACTGGATCTGCAGCGTCTGGAAGCTGACGTCCAGGCCGTGGATCTCCAGCCGCTAGATCCCCAAATTTGGCTCCCGGAACAGGTCCAGGGATTCTACGATCGCGCCCAGGAGCGACAACAAAGATTACAAATTCAACTTGCATCCGATCTACCCCTGCTCCACACGGATCCCAACAGCCTCGATCGGGTTGTGGCGGAGCTCCTTAATAACGCCTGTAAATACACGCCCCCCGGTGAGGCCATTACGGTTCAGGCCGATTGCCTCCCCTCCCAACACCTCCAACTCCAAGTCACCAATACTGGGGTTGAGATTTCCCCAACCGAGCAACGCCGGATTTTTGACAAGTTCTATCGCATTGCCAGCAACGATCCGTGGAAGCAGGGCGGGACGGGCTTGGGGCTGGCCCTGGTGCAACAACTGGCCCAACGATTGGGGGGGGAAATTACGGTCCAGAGTGGCGAGGGGAAGACCTGTTTTTGTCTGACGATTCCCCTAACCCTGGCCGAGGCTCCAGCCGCCCACTACCCTTTACCTTCCCATGACGCGTCACCAGCGAATCCCGACTCATCCCTAAAGGACACCCAAGCGCCCTAGAACACCACCCACCCACTCCAGCACACCCCAAGCCGACGGGCCGCAGGGCTCCAGGCACAACCCATCATTGCCACCCAGGCGGATTGGCCCCAAACCCATCCTCCGCGGGCTGGCATCGCCCCAGACCTCGATCGCATTTCATCGCCGTACCACGCCCGCCGATCGCCGCAGTCCCGTAGCTGCCCTTCCCCCCCGATCGCCGCGCTTCATAAAGAAATATTTCCATTTGCCATCGCTCCGGGCGGATCTATTACATTAACCAGGGACTCCCAACCTAGGATTAGAGATCGGGCACCTCGATTAATGGTGGCGTGCGGCTAAGCCGCCCAACCCAACCCTGACTCTTACGTGGGGCATTGGGCAAAAACTTGGATTTTTCGAGGTGCCCGATCCCCAGTGACGCCCACAGTTTTTTGGGAGGACGGCGACGCCACCCCAGCCAACCCGAATGCAGTTAGGGGCATGGTGACAAAATCTCGAATCTTTGGCAGCGCCCTATACTAATTCCTATCTCAGAAAGAGTCTGGAATCTGGACCTTTCAAGCAGACTGAGGCACCCGATCGGCCTCGTTACAATTGTTAACCTTTCCGCTTAGAAATTCCCTTGATTCCTAGGCAGTTTTCCTGGTGACCAAGCCCTAGTCACTACGATACGGACGCTGGGCTGGTCTGGCTTTGCCACCGCTGAAAGCATCCCCTCACTAGCCTTTCAGCCCCATCACTTGCAAGTCCCCATGCCTTTTCCATCCCCCCATGAACCGAGGGCCAGGGCATTACTAAGTTTTGTAAACAAATTCATACAAATTCCTTGGCTTGTAACAACAACCACTAAGATTATGAGAGCAATCCTTTAAATTTGCTTTACTCGTACATATTTTGCTCAGCCTTTCGTAATAAGTGTACATATCAGGACTGTACACCTGAAAAGCTGGAGTACGACCCTTGGTGCAAACCTCTTAAGGAGCATTGGAATGGCAACAACTGCTACTCCTGAGTATGGCTGGTGGGCTGGAAATAGCCGCTTTGTCTCTCAGTCTGGAAAATGGTTATCGGCCCATATCGCCCAATACGCCCTCATCACCTTCTGGGCAGGCGGTATCACGTTATTTGAATTAGCTCGCTACAACCCCGAAGTTCCCATGGGTGAGCAGGGCTTAATTCTAATCCCTCACCTAGCCACCTTAGGCTGGGGCGTAGGCAGCGGCGGTCAAGTCGTTGACACCTACCCCTACTTCGTAATCGGTGTAATTCACCTGGTTGCCTCCGCCGTCTTTGGCGCAGGTGCCTTATATCACGCCCTCAAGGGGCCTGCTGACCTCTCCCAAAGTGAATTTGAGTTCGCCAAGAACTTCCACTTTGAGTGGGACGATGCAGAAAAGCTGGGTAACATCCTCGGTCACCACCTGCTGACCCTGGGTTACGCCGCTCTCCTCTTCGTGATCTGGATCCGGTTCCACGGTGTGTACGATGCCACGATCGGCGAAGTCCGCGTGGTCTCTAACCCCGGTGCCACCATCACCTCCGTACTTTTTGAGTACGGCTGGTTTACCCCCGACCACAACCCCTACTTTGTGAACAACCTGGAAGATCTCGCTTCCGGTCACGCTTACATTGCAGTGGTGCTGTTGGCCGGTGGTTTCTGGCACATCAACCGCGCTCCCTTCCCCTGGGCACAGCGTCTGCTGGCCTCCCTGTTCTCTGCTGAAGGTCTGCTGTCCTCCGCTCTGGCTGGTCTGTCCATGCTGGGCTTTGCGGCTGCTTACTTCTCCGCTGTGAACACCTTGGCCTACCCCGTTGAGTTCTTCGGTCCTCCTCTGGAACTGAAGTTCAGCGTTGCCCCTTACTTCGTTGACACCATCGATCTGCCCAACGGTGCTCACACCGCCCGGGCTTGGCTGTGCAACGTTCACTTCTTCTTGGCCTTCTTTATCCTCCAAGGCCACCTGTGGCACGCTCTCCGCGCCATCGGTTTCGACTTCAAGCGGATTCCGCAAGCGCTTGGTTCCCTCTCTGGTGAAGCCTAAGGTCTTTGCTTCCAGTCCTGGGTCCTAGACCAAGGGCTGGGCTTGAGGATCTTCGCTTTACGGTGATGATGGAGGGCTAAGCGTCCCCACGAAAAGGGGTGACATTCTAGGGCGAGTGCTGTGAAGTACAAGTTGCTTTTGGTGTGTCACCCCCTTTTACACCCTGGGGATAGAGGGCAACCCCCGTTGCCCGACCTCCGTTGTCAGTGTTCCACCGACATCAGAGTTTTTTTGGCAAAACGGTTATGCAAACTTACGGAAATCCAAAGGTTGAATATGGTTGGTGGGCTGGGAACTCCCGGTTTGCCGATCGGACCGGTCTGTGGCTCGCGGCTCACGTGGCTCAGGCTTCTTTTATTGTCCTCTGGGCGGGTGCCATCACCCTGTTTGAAGTGGCCCGCTACAACCCCGCCATCCCCATGGGTGAGCAGGGCTTAATTCTAATTCCCCACCTGGCAACCCTTGGCTTAGGCGTAGGTCCCGGTGGTGTGATTGAAAACACCTTCCCCTACACGGCTGTCGGTGCGGTTCACCTGATCTCCAGCTTTGTGCTAGCCTTCGGCGCGGTATTCCACGTGCGCTTCGGTCCCGAAAGCATCGGTGAAGGCTCCAAGTTCTCCTTTAGCTGGGATGATCCCAAGCAGTTGGGCCTGATTCTCGGTCACCACCTGCTGTTGTTGGGCCTGGGGGCAATCTCCCTCGTGGCTTGGCTGGCGATTCACGGTGTCTACGATGCCACGATCGGTGAAGTTCGCACTGTCACGAACCCCATCGCTAGTATTCCTTCGGTCATCTTTGAGTACGGTTGGTTCACCCCGGACCACAACCCCTACTTCGTCAACAACCTGGAAGACCTGGCTGCGGGTCACCTCTTCATTGGCCTAGTCCTGTTGGGAGGCGGCACCTGGCATATTCTCAAGGAACCCTACGGTTGGGCTCAGCGCCTCCTCAGCTCCCTCTTCTCGGCTGAAGGTCTGCTCTCTTCTGCCCTCGCGGGTCTGTCCATGTTGGGCTTTGCCGCTGCGTACTACTCTGCGGTGAACACCCTGGCCTATCCCGTTGAGTTCTTCGGTCCTCCCCTGGAACTACAATTCAACATCGCGCCTTACTTTGTAGATAGCGTTGACCTGCCCGCTGGGGTCTACAGCTCCCGTGCTTGGCTCTGCAACGTTCACTTCTACCTGGCCTTCTTCATCCTTCAGGGTCACCTGTGGCATGCAATCCGTGCCATTGGCTTTGACTTCCGCAAGGTGAGCGATGCCTTTGCGACCCTGTCCAACTAGACCGTCCCCATTAGCGAGACCGATTCTAGATGGCAGAGACTCTGGGGCCAAGCTGGCGAACTGTCCCGAAACGATCGCCCTTGCCCCAGACCCTCACTCAAAGTTTTGGAAAGTTTTGGATTGTCTTGGGTCTGTAGCCCGCGAGGCTCGTTTTAACCCTCCCGGGAACAGACCACCTAAGAACGATCGTTGCAGCGATAGAGGAATCCAATAGTGACAACAGCGATTAACTCCCAAGGCACGGGGTATGACGAGCAGTGGTGGACTGGTAATATCCGCCTCGTCAATCTATCCGGCCAACTCCTCGGTGCCCACATTGCCCACGCTGGCTTGATTGCCTTCTGGGCGGGTTCCATCACCGTTTTAGAGGTGGCTCGTTTCACCCCCGGTGTCCCCCTTTATGAGCAAGGCTTAGGTCTGCTCCCCCACCTGGCGACCCTGGGCTTTGGCCTTGGTCCCGACGGCACTGTCGTTGATACCTATCCCTACTTCGTCATTGGAATTCTGCACCTGGTAACCTCTGCGGTCCTCGGTGCCGGTGGCTTATTCCACACCTTCAAAGGCCCCGCTATCCTCGCGGAAGGGGCTGCCCTCGCACCCAAGTTCCACTACGATTGGGGCGACACGAAGCAACTCAGCATCATTCTGGGTCACCACCTGCTGCTGCTGGGTGTGGCTTGTTTGGCGTTTGTCTGCAAAGCCATGTTCTGGGGCGGTGTCTATGACTCCACCCTGGGCACGGTCCACACCGTGACTCCCAACCTGAATCCTGCTGACATCTTCGGTTATGTGGCCGGTTTCAACCATGGTCAGTTCACGGGCCTGGGGATGTCCTCGGTTAACAACCTGGAAGACATCATCGGTGGACACGTGTACATCGGGATTCTGGAACTGATCGGGGGAACCTGGCACATTCTGTCCAAGCCCTTCGCGATCGGTGCTAAGCCCTACTCCTTCTCTGGGGAAGCGATTCTGTCCTACAGCTTGGGCGGTGTGGGCTGGATGGCTCTGCTGTCGGGCTTCTTTGTGCGCTACTGTGATGTGGCCTATCCGCCTCAGTTCTACGGTCCTGAGCGCTCTGGTGCAGCTGCGGTGCAGTACATTCTGGGCTTTGTGGTATTGGCGGGCCATGTGTGGCATGCGTCCCGCGCCCGTGCGGGTGGTGAGCCGGTTCCCTACACGCCTCCGGCACCCCAGCGAGGTCGTTTTGGCATGACTCGGGTTTCTCCCACCCCTGCCAAGAAAACCCAAGCTGCGGCTCCTGGCCGGACCTTCCTCGGTCGTCCTAAGCCCGCACCCGAACCCCCGAAGAAGAAGGGACTTTTCGGTCGCGGTTAAGTCGTAAAAACTTTCAAGTTTCGTCCTAGCGGTCTGATTGCAGACCTAGGATTTGAACCCCCCCAAGGCGGAGTCTCTAAGGCTCCGCCTTGTTGTTTTGGTGAGGCTGAGTTTCCCGATCTGTGATCCACGCAAGAATAAGGGTTTGGGTTGGGCGGC
>JAYKIB010000338.1:0-27007 GCA_035285005.1 Prochlorothrix sp. | reverse complement strand
ATCGTTCGTCACCCTTGCGTCACTGGGAATATGCTCGTATTCATCGCTACTGTTTAATTGTCCCGACGGCAGTGGGCTACGAGTTTGGGGTGGTGATTCTTGATCCAGCCGGATTTGAGATGTTCCTACAGGGGTGCCATGGGTGCACCTTCTCGGAACCGGCGGATGCGTTAACCGCAGCAATTCAAGCGATCGATCGACACATTACCGAGTGCTTACAAGATGTGTAAAGGATTGGCTGCGATTACACCGATCGTCCCAAGTCGATCCCGTGACTCCGGACTATCCGTAACTGACGCAAGCATGGGCGCTAGATTGGGCGGCGAAGCCGCCCAATTCCATTAATCGAGGTGCCCTGGTGACGATTGAGAGTGAACCTTTGAGGTTGTGACCACTGGGGGCGTGACAGATTGGGGAGCCAAAGCCCTGGCCCCATCGAGTCTCAACGTTGTCCTTGCTGGGGTCGAGGACGAACATTGAGCCTGCGGTGATAGGAGTTAACCCAACCAGCGTTTTTTCAGCACTGGACTGGTCGTTAACACATAAATGACCCCCAAGGTCAACAAGCCCACAACTGCCAAGTTTTCGAGTGTCATGCCCATACCCTCCTTCAGAATTGGTGTGAAAAACCCGTAACCCACATTCGTCCCACGGGGACGAAACCCAATGACCTAGATTGGCTCTGTTCCTAGGGGACAGGAACAGGTGAACCCAAGTGAACTCATCAAAATCCCAGCCTTTAGCTTCCTTTGTGGGGCACCTCGAGCCTTGGTGCAAAGGCCTTGGTGTAAAGGCGGAGCCTTCCACCCCCAAATCCGATGTTTGCGGGGGCCATCTCCCAAAAATTGGGACTCACCGAGGTGCCCTATGGTTTTTGCCCTATCTTTGGGGTTTGGTTTGGCAGGATCAGGTTGCGATTTAGGTCACAACCACCGTGGCGTATTCTCGACCCCAAAAATGATGCTGAACAACTGAGCAGTTATGTAGGATTCCTGCCTCCATTATTAACGATCTGTCTAGGGATGGGAACCTCTGCATCGGGGCCAGGTGTATAAAAATTTATCGAGTCTATATATAGATATTAATCTATGAATTAAGGATGGCTCAGATCGGGGCTACTTTGCGATCGTAGGGGGACAGGTAGTGAACGATCGATCGGCTCAAAACCCTTGAAGTATCCCGATTCTGGACTCTCATCTGGCCTGGGGCTAAATGGGCAAAACAAAGGGGATTTTGACGGAGAGCCGACGAGTGACTCCGTGTCGGTGTGCCTTAGGTTCTAGCCAGAAAGGCTGTGATCCGCTTCACACTGGGAGTCCCGCGATTCTCCCAAAAATGTCTTGCCCCATGGGTGGCATTGGCCTACTTTTTATCCGTTCATAACTTTCTAGCGATATAAGCTGGGACACCCCAATCCATTGGGTTGGGCAGGGTCACCACCTAACCCAAGCCCTGATTCTGCCGTGGGCACTGCGGTAAAACCCGGCCTGTCTCAAGGTGTCCCATGGCGATCGACAAGCGAAAATTGAACATGGCTTGCGAAAGAACAAAGACCCTCCTATCGTTCTTCCATCCCCTTTTTCCCTGTTTTTAGAGGCCGATGCTATGGATGCCAATTCTGCTCCCCCATCGTGGAACCTGTCCCGCTGGCTGACGGGCGTGGGTGCTGTGATTACTTTGAGCTTTGTGACGATCGCCCTACTTACGCCCCTGTTACAGTCCTGGGAGTGGATCCAAGATCCCTTAGCTTCTCTCATTAATCCCATTCATGAGCCGCCCTCGGCTGGCCACTGGTTTGGGACAACGCGCCAAGGCTATGACGTGTTTGCCCGTACCCTGTTTGGAACCCAGGCGGCGTTGAAGGTGGTGTTATTGGCAACAGCAATGAGCTTGCTGTTGGGGGTACCCCTGGGCATGTTGAGTGGCTATTGGGGGGGATGGGTCGATCGGTGTTTGCTGTTCTTTATGGATACCCTCTACACCCTGCCGGGATTGCTGTTGTCGGTGACTCTGGCCTTTGTGGTGGGACGGGGCCTGCTCAATGCGGCGATCGCCCTCAGTATTGCCTACGTGCCCCAGTATTACCGGGTGGTGCGGAATCAAACTGTGAGTGTGAAGACAGAACTCTTCATTGAAGCAGCCCAGGCCATGGGGGCATCTACGCCCCATATTTTGCGCCGTTATCTGTTCTGGAATGTTATTCAGAGCGTACCCGTACTCTTTACCCTCAATGCTGCGGATGCGGTTCTAGTACTCGGTGGACTGGGCTTTTTAGGGCTGGGGTTGCCGGAGGCAACCCCCGAGTGGGGCTATGATTTGCGCCAAGCGTTGGATGCGCTGCCCACGGGGATTTGGTGGACTGCTCTCTTTCCGGGGCTCGCACTGACGACGCTGGTGACGGGACTATCGTTACTGGGCGAAGGTTTAAATGAGTGGCTCAACCCTCGGGAAGGTGGGTCGGTGTAGTGGGTGCAAGTGGGGTGAACGATGTAATGGGGTGAACGATGTAATTGGCGGGTACTTCGATGAATGGTGATGGGCGGCTTCGCTGCCCGTCACAACCTGACGTGTGCATGGGTCACCGTCGGGCACCTGGGGGAGTCCGGTTGCTCCGATCCCTAACTGGTAGGGGACTACCCACTCTCCGGGTGGGTCTAAAGGCGGGCCTGAAGGCGGGTCTGAAGACGGGTCTGGGGCAGCCTGATGCTTGCGATCTCTTCTGAATTTTTGTGTATTTCGCTACAAAAAGTCCGGGAAGTCTCAACAATAGAGGTTATCCGTGATTAGTGACGATCGCCGAGGTTGGGAGGGAACGGTCGCCCCTGCTGTCCCTGATATCGCCCGAGCCCCGGTCATGCGACCTTAGCCGCAGCTTGCAAATATCCTCCTAGATTGCTCCATTCTAGACTGCTCCATCACGGAGTGCTGACCCGTGATCTCCAGTGCAGTGGGGGGATGCGGCCCCCGGCCTTAACCAGTCTGGGTGTATCCCTTGGAGGTGCTTCTATGCTACTGAGTGCTTCTCTAAATTTTCTAGAAGTTCTCTCAAGATTTTTAGCGATTTCACAGGATTATGCCAGTGGATCCCAATGACTTCTAGCGATTCCGTTGGAGCTAGCATCATGTCTCAACTCTCCCTGTCCCACTCCCTCTCCAGTTCCCAACCCCATCGGCGCACGGCGCAGAAATTAAGTACCCAACTGTATCTCGGTTTTGCCGTACCGGCGGTGATCATTCTGGGTATGGGTTGCTTTTCCCTGTATTCCTTTCAACGTATCGATCGCCGTATTGGCACCATTTATGACGATCGCATCATTCCGCTACAGCAACTGAAACGTATTTCCGATGCCTATGCCGTTTCTGTGATCGATGCGGTTAACAAAGCCCACGCCCGCACCTGGACCATGGACTATACCGCTCAAGTGGTGCAGGAGGCTTCCTTGGAAATCGAGGAAGTGTGGGGCGAGTATTTGCAGACGGAGTTAACCCCTGAGGAGGCCCAGCTTGTAAGGGAAGCCGAGGTCTTGTTTGATGCGGCGGATCAGGAAATCCTGAAGCTCCAGCAGGTGTTATCAGCGAATAGTATGGATCGCCTAGCGGTGTTTGATGGATCCCTCTACACCGTGATCGACCCCCTCTCGGCCAAGCTTCAGGAACTGATTGACTTGCAGTTAGACGTGGCGGCGCAGGAACGGCAAGTGGCGGCGGGGGTGTATCTATGGACCCGATCGGTGTTTTGGGTTCTGCTGCTCCTGGCTTTGGTGCTGGCCTCACCCTTGGGCTATTTCTTTAGCCGGAAGGTGACCGCAGCCCTCAAGGAGACGATCGATGCGGTGGCGCAGGCGGTGACCGAGATTTCGAGTGCGACGGAGGAACATGAGCGGATTAGTGCCCAACAGGCCAGCTCGGTCCAGGAAACCGCAGCGACGATCGAACAATTGAATGCTTTTGCCACGAGCACAGCCCAACAAGCAGAAACCGTTGCTACGGAGTCTAAATCCTCGCTGGATCTGACGGAACACGGGGGAGAGTCGGTTCAGCAGATTCTCGTGAGCATTCAAGACTTGCAACAACGGGTTTCACTCATTGCTGAGCGCATCAATCATCTCAGCGATCAAGCCCAGCAAATTGGCAGCATTTCCGAACTTGTCAGCGACCTCGCCAACCAAACCAACATGCTTGCCCTGAATGCGGCGGTGGAGGCGGTTCGGGCTGGCAGCCAGGGCAAGGGCTTTGGCATTGTGGCCCAGGAGGTGCGCAAACTGGCAGACCAGAGTAAACAGGCGAGTGAGAAGATTAACGTGCTGGTGGGGGATATCCAGTCGGCGATCGGGTCCACGGTGGTGGTGACCCAGGAGGGGGCCATTACCGCCCAAAACAGTGTGGCGGTGGCGGAAAATAGCGCCCAGGCGTTTAAGCAAGTGGCCCAAGGAGCCGAGAGCATGATGCTCAGCGGTCAGCAAATTGCCCTAAGTGCTGAGCAGCAGGCCAAGGCAATCCAAGAGACACTTGTGGCGATTCGTAACTTAAATCAAGCAGCTACGGAAACCATCACCAGCATTAGTCAAACTAAAGTGGGGATGCAGCAACTGAATTCCACGATGCTCCGGCTTCAGGAGATGGTGTAGGGCACTTTGTTCCCCGACCGGATGTCCTGAGCCAGCGTTTTTCACCGGGTTCCGCCGATCGCAGGCTGGGCATTAGGCCGGGGTCACATCTTGGTAGAGATCGGCCAGGTATAGGGTTTGGGTATCGGCCTCGGGGGAGTCGGTGGCACTGTTGCTAAATCCCGTGGCTGTGCCTTGGGTTTGCCAGCGCACGCCATGCAGGGTGCAAATGCCCCAGGACTCGGATCCGGTTTGGACTTGGAGATCTGTGGCGCCACAGTGGGGACAGCCGTTGCCCGTGCTACTGGAGCTTGTGTTGGTGCGGGATTTCCCCAGTTGGGCGAGGACAGCGGCTTTGTGTAATTTTACGCCTTGAATAAAGGCTGCGCCCCGGAGCTTTAAGGTTTTGGCCTGGGCTTTTAGATCCGCGATCGATGCGTTGTAGTCCGCTGGATTGAGACCGGGCAAAAAACCGGATATTTGCATAATAAATCTCCGAAAGGTGTGAGTGCGTTGATCCCCATGGGTTTGGTTCCAAGCCAAGACCCGTCGGGAAATCTTTTCTATTCTCCTATAGGGCACCTCGAAAAATCAAAGTTTTCGTCTAGTGACCCCCGTCAGAATCAGGGTTTTGGCGTGCGGCGGAGCCGCACACCACAATTAATCGAGGTGCCTAGGACTTGGGATGTTTCGAGGTGGCCGATAAAAGGTGGCCGCTAAGCGGTGCCCTATATAGGGTTCCCCGAGACTAGGGTGCGGGCTTCCTCCAAAAGAGCCACTGTGATGGCGAGCCCCCGGGATTGGGCCAGGGTTTGGGCCATGCGGGCGATCGTGGCAATGTCTCCGCCCGTGATTTCCCAGCGTTGGGCAATGTCAGACCAGGGTAGGGCTGGGTCAAGGGCGATCGTGAGGGGGAAGATCTGTCGCCAAATCTGTTCCCGTGCAAGGGTATCCGGTCGGGGAAAAGTCCACGGTTGGGAAATCCGCTGTTCCCAGATCCAGGCCAAGGGAAAGGGGCGTTGACCCTCGAAAATCGTCAAGAACCCCTGCTGACAGCGCTGATCCAGGAAGGCTTTGAGGGGAGCACTGGCGAGGGGCGATCGCCAGCCCAGCCAGAGGGGCGCTGGTTCTAAGACCAGGATTGGTGGCGGCTGAATGGCCAGCTCGTCCAGGAGCGCCAAGGTTCGATCGATGTCCTGGGTACTTAAATCCACCTGGCAAAGTGGGGTGGTCAACACTAGGGCTAGGGTCTGGGCGGCTAAGGTTTTTCCCGTACCGCTGGGGCCTGTCCACAGTAGGATGTCGCCGACGGGAGCTTGGATGACTCGATCGATCGCTGGGGTGTGCTGGGAGGTGGAATTCGGGTTCGGGGTCTGGGCGTAATACGGGGTGTGATTTGGGGTGTGATTCGAGGCTGGATTTGATGAGGTGTAGGGTGGGGCCGGATTCTGGACGTACCGCTGGCCTAGGGTCTTGAGGCGTTGGTGTAGGGCAGGGGGGAGCACTAGGGGAAGCCAGGGATCACCGTGGATGGTCGATCGGCTGGGAGCAGGGCTAGGAGTGGGATTGGGAACTGGGCCGGGGACTGGAGTGGCAAAGGGGTCAGGGCTAGGAGCGGTGCCGGGGAAAGGGTGAGGAACGGAACTAGGCCCAGGGGAGGGCGGGGCCGATGGGTTCGATGCGATCGAGAGCTGCGCCATGCCGGGGGAGGGCAGGGGCAGTGGGATGGGATTGGCGTTGGGGGCGATACCGAGCAAAGAGTCCAACTGGGCGTGCTGAACCTGCTGGGTGAGCAGAAAATTGACAAAATACTCCGGTAAGTACAGGCTACGAAGGAGTAACGGCTGTTCTTCGGGCCCCCGGAACTGGAGTAGCCCCCGCTCCACCAGGGGGCTGTGGGTCGTGAGGCGCGATCGGGCCACCTGCCAATCCTGATCATTCCGGCAGAGGAGTTTCAGCGCCAGATCTACTAGGGGTCGATCGCGATCTTCCCCCTGCAAATAATTAAAGAGACGAATATAGCGGCGGTTCACCTCGGGAGCCAGCCCCATCAGCACCACATTTTTCTCAAAGTTGGTCAGTTGGAGCCGATGTTGGAGGCTGGGCAGACTGAGAATGACCCCCTGTTGCTGACTGCTCTGGATGCGTTGGGCTAATTGCTGCTGAAAGCCTTGATTCTCACTTTTGGCTGGTGGTGTGGGCCGCTTTTCGTCATAGTTGGGGGTCTGGTTGAGGCTAATGATCCCTTTCCACCAATGGCGTGTGACCTTATCCCGTTCGTTCTGGGCTAATCCTAGGGTTTCTTGCCAATCTCGCCGCTGTTGACCCACCGCCACCATCAGTAAGCGCTCTAACCAATTCAGTTCGGTTTTGATGTAACTCCAGTTGTCGGTGAAGGGTTCAACGCTCGGGGTGCCCATAGGTTGCTTGGTAAGGGTAGGAGTCAAGTGTAGCGGATTTGGAGCGGTGGCTTGGGCGGTGGGTCAGGGAGGGAACGGTAATAGTGCGAGTTATGGTGCTCCTTCTCCTTGGGAAAAGGGGCGAAGAAATGAGGGGGGGCCTCGCCAACGTGAGAGGCTCCCTAGGGTGGTTTACTGACTTGCCGCCTATTCCCGGTTGTTGACCGCTTAGGGCATCTCGATCGAGCCGTTGTCGTCGGGGACTAGATAGTCCCAAACAGCCTGGGCAACCCGATCGCAGACCCCCGGTTCCCCCAGGGTCGATCGTAGGGTTTGGTAGTCCGTGAGCACTTGATGGCGGCGTTGGGGATCCTGGAGGAGGGTGAGGGCTGCCTGGGCAATGCGATCGCTTGTGGCCGCATCCTGGAGCAGTTCCGGTACAATTTCCCGGTTAAGGATGAGATTGGGAGGAGAGGCGAAGGGAATCGAAAAGCGCAGCACATGGCGCAAAATCCAGGCACTAAACGCGCTGATGCGGTAGATTACCACCTGGGGCACTTGGTAAAGGGCTAATTCCAGGTTCACGGTGCCGGATTTGGTGATGGCTAAATCCGCGGCGGTAAATAGTTGGGCATTGTCCCCCTGCCACAGTTGGGCCGTGAGTCCTGCGGCCTTGAGGGCGGTGGTGAGCGGTTCCACAAACGCGGGCTGGGATACCGGAATCCAGAACTGGGCCTTGGGCAGTTGGGTTTGGAGAATTTGGGCAGCTTCCAGCATCACCGGCAGGAGATATTGGAGTTCCTGGGTGCGGGAGGCTGGAAGCAGTACGATCGTCGTTTGGTCCGGGGCAATGCCGAGCTGGGCACGGGCGGCGGCGCGATCGTCCGCTTGGGGGGGATCGATCGCGTCAATGAGGGGATGTCCCATCCAGCGCACCGTTGCCCCTAGATTTTGGTAGTACTGGGCTTCTGCTGGGAAAATTGCGAGGATTTCATTGGGAAGATCGGCAATGGCACTGCTGCGGGATTTGCCAAAGGACCAGACCCATTCCTGGGGAGCAATGTAGTAGAGAATGGGAACCTGGGGGATCGATCGCCGCAGGAACCGCCCAAGGGTCAGATTAGGCCCCATGTAGTCGATGAGGATGACTAAATCCGGGGGATTTTCCTTGAGATAAGCTTTTGCCCGTTGCTGTATGCGCCAGGACGGCCAAATATAGCTGAGGGCTTCCAACAGTCCCACGGACCCCAGCCCGGTGGTGTTGCCCACCAGGGTTGCCCCCGCCGCCGCCATTCGATCGCCCCCCAGGGCCACAATGTCCAGGTCTAGATTCGGCGCGATCGGGTTGTTTGAGGTGGGTTCTGCGGGTTTTTCTAGCGCTTGGTCCGGTGCTTGGTTCGGTGCTTGGTCCAGTGCTGGTTCTGATTTTTGTTCTGGCGCTAGTTCGGAGTTGTGGGCTAGAACGCGATCGGACGGGCTTGCCTGGGACTGGGATTGCTGGGATTGGGATTGCTGGGATTGCAGGTGGCGCTGAAGTGCCGCAATGAGGAGAGATCCCTGGAGATCGCCGGAAACCTCACCGGTACTGATGAAAATTCGCCGTTTCATCGGGTCACTATTTCCTTGGATGGGGGGTCCGTGTAGAGGAGTGGGAGGGATCAGGATCCCTGGGCTAATCGTGCTGGGTGGCTGCGCCGCCCAGCGCGATGGATTGACCTATCCCGAAGGATTAGACCTAGCGACACGGTGTGGGTCCCCGACGGTGGGGGTTTTGGGACGACTCCTTGAGGAATTGGTGGAGATGGGCCACGGGTTCAATATCCAGGAGTGGTTCCAACGCTTCCAGGGCATGGGCCAGGGGTAAATCGGAGCGATACAGCAGTCGGTGGGCTTTTTTAAGCGCCTGGAAGACTCTGCCATTTTCTGCTTCCACCAGACCCGATCGCTGGAGACCCACTTGATTCAGTGCCCGCACCCGGGAAGGATTGCCTTCCACAATCATAAAAGGGGGGGCATCCCGCACAATTCGGCTCATTCCTCCCAGCATCGCCATTTTGCCAATATGCACAAACTGGTGTACCCCCACAACGCCCCCCAGTACGGCGCGGGACTCAATTTCCACATGCCCCGCCAGGGCTACGCTGTTCGCAATGACAATGTGATCCGCCAGGATGCAATTGTGGGCCACATGGGAATAGGCCATCAGGAGATTATGGTTACCGATCGCCGTTACTTCCCCTTCATCGGTGGCCCGGTTAATGGTCACATACTCCCGAAAGGTGTTGTCATCACCAATCCGAACCAGACTGTCAGCCCCGTTATATTTCAAATCCTGGGGCTCTAAACCGATGGAAGCGCCCGGAAAGATATGATTGCGGGCCCCAATCTCCGTATGACCATCGATGACGACATGGGCCTCGATCACGGTGTCAGGGCCAATGGTGACCTTTTCACCAATGACGCTGTAGGGTCCAATGGTGACACTGGGATCGATCGTGGCCTTGGGGTGAACCAGAGCCGTGGGATGAATGTGGGCCACAGGGAACTACTCCACCAGCGAAAACATTAGCTCGCCCTCGGCTGCAACCTGATCCCCAACCTTGGCGATCGAATGCAGCTTTCCGAAGCGTTTGCGTTTGAGGGCGAGAAGTTCAGAGGTAATCATGAGCTGATCGCCGGGAACCACGGGCCGCCGAAAGCGCACCTTGTCAATTCCTGCAAAGACAAAGAGAGAATCGCCAAAATCCGGCATTTGGGCCATGATAACCCCTCCCACCTGAGCCATAGCCTCCACAATCAGGACTCCCGGCATCAGGGGCCGACCGGGAAAGTGCCCTTGGAAGTGAGGTTCGTTAAAGGTGACATTCTTGAGCCCCGTGGCCTGTTTTCCGGGCACTAGCTCGACAATGCGATCGACTAGGGCAAAGGGATAACGGTGGGGTAGCAAGCCTTGGATGCGCTCAACGGGGATGGGCACCTCAAGGGCAGGGAGTAGGGTGGGATCGGCGGGGGCTGCGTTGGCATCCGGGTTGGCATTTACTCCGGAGGACGCAGGAGGGTCTACTACGGCGATCATGGCGATCTTTCAATTTAAATAATCTTTAAGATTCAATGCAGAACAAGCCTACCGCAAATCTCTGACCTTTGGATACTGACCTTGGCACTCTGGTAACTGCCCCATCGTGAACGACTCCCGCGCAGTGGGGAAAGGATTGGACGGGCGCGATCTCGATCGCTCCCGTGCGCTAAAACGATCGGGACGACGTGATCACCTGGGCGATTGGATGACCGTGCCCCAACCCTCTCCCGCAGGGTGAGGGGCATCACCCTGACGTTATTCACCCTGACGTTATTCACCACCGTCAAACCAACGCCGGTTAATATCGCCCCACACATCCCGCTCGTGGAGCCGTAGGAGAGACAGGTTGATCCCCTCCAGCAGCACGTCCTGGTCTTCCGCCACGGCGATCGCGTAGAGTTCCTGGTTGAGGGGCTTCCCCGCTAAGACGAGATCAGACTCCAGTTGGGTGAGGTAGCGGGCCGTGGGATAGTCCAGCACGATCGCCCGCACTTTGCCCTGGCGCATCACTTCCAAGGACTGCTCGATATTGGCTTGGGGTACTAGGGTCACAGGCTTTTGGGTCATGTACTCTTCAGCGGTGGTTCCCTGCACCACGGCCACCTCGTTCCCGTAGAGATCCTCCAGTCCGTTGATGGTGGTGGAAACCCGATGATTGGCTGACATCGCCCCAATAAAATCCCCGACAATAAAAAAGCTCATGGCCATCCAGCAGGCAGCAATCAGCCGACCCGGTAGGCGCATGGGGGTCACATCGCCATAGCCAAACGTTCCCAGGGTCACCACCGCAAACCAAATGCCCTGACCCACACCATGAATAGGATTGGCGGGGAAAGCCTCGTTGTGTTTGTGCTCAAAGAGCCAAACCAGAAAGCCCACCAGGAGACTGCTGCCTAGGACTTGGCCGAGCGCGATAAAGGTGGCGGTGCCTCCAAAGAGTGTGAGGAAGCGATCGAGGGGCGATAGGGCTTCGAGGGTGGTGAGGATTTGCAGTCCGCCATGGTAAATCGGATAGGAAAAATCCAGGCCAGAGGCTTCACGGTTGGCCGTGACGGAGATCCCGGCGATGGCCAGATCCACCTCGCCAGCCTGTACGCCCTGGAGCAGTGATGCGACGGAATCAAAGGTGACAAACTCTGTACCCACTCCCATTTCCATCGCGAGATGCTCCCAAAGCTCAACACTAAAGCCGAAGGTGCGATCCCCCTGGAGAAAGACAAACGGATAAACCTGGTTCACTCCAACCCGTAGGACGGCAGTCTCGCGGGTGACGGAATCCAGTCTTTCTAGGCTGGCTTGGGATAGGGGCGAGGCGGGGTTAGGGCCGAGGCGACTAGCGGCGAGATGATAGGTGTCGGGATTACTAGTGTCGGGATTACTAGCGTCGGGATTACTAGCATTGGGATTGGACGGTGCCTTGGGCCCCAGGTTGGAGGCGATCGTGTGGGTTAGGGCTGGGGCGAGGGGCGGGAGGAGAGATGGGGGCGAGGGGCTTGTTGTTAGGGTGGCGGTAACGGGAGTGGGGGTGATGGTGCGGCTCGCGGTGGCGATGCTCGCGGTGACGGGAGTGGGCGTGGTGCTTGCGGTGGCGATGCTTGCGGTGGTGAGACTGCCTAGGATCAGGGAGCTACTCCACCCGACACACCACAGCGAAAGGGACGGTGGAACGCGGGAGGAGAGTCGCCGAGGGAGTTGAAGCATGGGGAGAGGAGTCGCGAGGGTTGAGAGTATGGGGAGGGCAGAGGAGGCTACGGTGTGGCGGGACGGGTCTGGGCGAGTGCCTGGGCGATCGCCGCCGGGAGAATGCGATGTTCCTGGACTTGGATCCGCGCATGGAGACTGTCGGATGTGTCCTCCGGCAGGATCGGTACCGCAGCCTGCATCAAAATCGGACCGCTATCCACCTCCGGCACAACTAAATGGACCGTGCAACCGGTGATCTTGACCTGGGCAGCCAGTGCCTGCTCCACAGCCCGAATCCCCTTAAAACTGGGGAGTAAACTGGGGTGGATGTTGACAATGCGCTGGGGGAAGGCCGCGATCAAAACGGGGGTGACGATGCGCATCCAGCCGGCCATGATGACCCAATTCACCTGGGCGGCTTGGAGGGCACGAACGATCGCCGCGTCAAAACTTTCGCGATCGGTGTAGTCGCGGTGATGGATGAGCTGGGCTGGGACTTGCCACTGCTGTGCCCGCTGGAGGACGGGGGCAGTGGGCTGATTGTAAATTAAGACTGGAACCTCTGCGGCCAATTGCCCCGCCTCGATCGCCTCCATGATGGCTCCGAAGTTGGTCCCACTGCCCGACGCTAAAACCCCCAACCGGGGCAGCGCTGAGGTGGTTGGGGGAGGGAAGTCAGGTGCGGGGGAGACGAGGGATTCGAGGCCGATCGAGGCGTTGGGGCCGGGACTGGTGGTGGGGACGTTGGGGCCGGTAGCTCCGGTGCTGGGAGGCTTGGAGCCAGAGGAACGCAGGTCTGGGAGGGTGGCGCGATCGGGAGGGCGGGAATCCGAGGGGGGCGTAGGGGAGAGGCCAGAGGGGGTCGCGGATGGTGTCATGGTCTTGTTGCGTAGGTCGTACCGGGGGCTGGATTGAGGGCTATCCCGGTTTAGTTTTGCCTTTGCTGTAGACCCACGATCGCCAGGGTCAGATATCCAATCGCTAACACGAAGCTACTGAGGGAGAGACGCAGAGCATCCCGTAAAAAGCGATAGCGGCTTTGTTGCAGTGCCTGCCCCTGCTGGCGGCGCAGTTGGGCGAGGGCAGTGTTGCGAGCCTCCGCCGTGCGCTGTTGTAGGGCTTCGGGATCGTCCTTGAATTGCTGGAGCTGAGCCATGATGTTATCTAACTGGCTTTGCTGGGCCGCGTTGAGGGCTTGGCCTTGGAGTTGCTGCTGGAGTTGGGTCTCATCATCCATGAGGTTACTAATGAGCCCAAGCTCTTGGTTGAGACGGTTTTCGAGCTGCAGCTCTGCTTGACTGACCTGTTCGTTCAGGGTCTGGGTTGTTTGGGCACTGGCGAGACGGTTCTCACTGAAGTAAAAGGGCGCGACCACCAGGTAAACCAGGGCTAAAGCCAGGGACAGCAGGGTCACAACCCGCATGATGATCGGCTTGAGGTTGAGGGGTTGGCGTTGGTAGGTGCTGATCCAACAGCCCAGGCAGAGTAGGGCTAAGCCCATCAGGGGAATCAGACCCCGATCGATTACCTGGCTCATAAACCCTAGGCGCCAGTCTGTCTCGCCCCACTGGGCTGTCGCTAGGAGGGACAAGGTATCGACGCCGGCGATCGCCACGAGGATTCCCCCCACCCCCAGAAGGGCCGGGACGAGGGCTGTCGATCGGGGGGTAAGGGGTTGCGCTTGGGTCACAGAACACACTCCGTTCAACTCATGAGATAGCGGTTATCAGTTGTGTGCGGTACAAGAATCCAGATCGACTCTGCCCAGGCGGGGTAGATCCAGCCTCACCTCAGCGTGAGCCGCCATAGGCCAGACTATGATGATGCAGCCTCTTACGGAGACATTGGGTCCCGAGGGTAGCCCTGCCTGCGGTGGGGCAACTCCAGTCTGGTTCGGTGCTGTTCGCAACAGCACCGTCGCATCGCCCCGTTATCGGGGTAATTCTGTTGCCGTAAATCTGGCCAAATCATACAAGAAAAGCCTTCTACGGGCTAGAGAGTTGCTAGAACTGTCTGAACCTGTATAAGGCTTTGTAATCATGAGCAAATGGGTAAGATGCCAGGGTGGGTTTATCCACGCTTGGGCCAGCAAAGCCCCAGCACTCTCGCTGGCTAGTCTAAATATTGCTCCAGGGTATCGGCCAAGGTTGTTTTGGGGACAGCCCCAACCACCATATCAACACGCTGCCCACCCTTGAAGATCATCAGGGTGGGAATACTGCGGATCCCATATTGACTGGCAACCGTGGGGTTTTCGTCGGTGTTAACCTTGACGACCTTAACTTTACCCTCGTATTGGCCTGCAATTTCATCAACCACAGGGGCTACCATACGGCAGGGGCCACACCAAGGTGCCCAAAAATCAACCAGGACCGGAAGTTCAGCGTCAAGAACTTCCTGCTTAAACGTAGCGTCTGTAACGGCTGCGGCTGCTGACATTCTGGATATCTCTGCCTCCATTTTCATCAGGATATACCATAGCGAACTTCGTTCCCCAATGGCACAGACTGTACATATTTAGACACACAGCTATAGTGGCTAACGCTTCGGTGAGGCTAAAGGGACTCTACTGGAAAAGGGACGTGTCTTGATCCCCGTATCTCATGCAGTTGATAGGCTCTAGGTAGCCCTGGTTCGGTTTCCCGAGGCATCGTTTGTTGAGACGCGGCCTGTGGCAGTATGACTTGGGGCAGTGCGACCTAAAGCAGTGTGACTTAAAGCAGTGCGACCTAAAGCAGTGCGACCTAAGGCAGTGCGACCTAAAGCAGCATGGCACCCGTCCCCGTAAGACCCGGGGAGGGTTGGGCGGGCTATCCATAACCCCACCCACGAATTGAGATGCCCTCTCCCAAATTTGGATGATCGGGGATGACGGGGTGCCCCATTCGGGCACCCCGTCACATCTGAGTTTGCGTCCAGTAGCCCCCAGAACAATCAGGGGTGTGGCAAGCTCAAGCGATTTTGCAACCTGCCAGGTTGTCGCCTGCCAGTGTGCTGTTTGCCAGGTTGTCGCCTGTCATGTTGTCGCTGTCATGTTGTCGCTGTCATGTTGTCGCCTGCCAGCGTGCAGTTTGCCAGGTTGCCGCCTGTCACGTTGAATTGGAGTGCCTGTGAATTTTCCGGGTCCCCCGATTCATTGTGAAGGGCGGCTTCGCCGCCCCCCTCTAACCCTGAGTCTTGTGGGCACCTCGACTAATGGGGTTGGGCGGCTTCGCCGCCCAACCCAACCCCTTATTTCTTGCGTGGGCTATCTCCCAAAAAGTTGGATTAATCGAGGTGCCCTCCCGTTGGGTACCTCGATTAATTGTGGCGCGCGCCACAACCCTTATTCTGCGGTGGGTACTGCGGTAAAAATCTGTATTAATCGAGGTGCTCTCCCGTTAATTTCCCGTTAACTTATTGCTATTCCCTTTTCCTATGAGCATCACCTGGCATTTGGCCAAATCCTACGAAGATATTCTTTACCACAAGGCTGACGTGGGCATTGCCAAGATCACCATCAATCGGCCCCACAAGCGCAATGCCTTCCGGCCCAAGACGGTGTTTGAGCTATACGATGCCTTTAGCAATGCCCGCGAAGATTCTCGCATTGGGGTGGTGCTGCTCACCGGCGCCGGTCCCCACACAGACGGTAAGTATGCCTTCTGTTCGGGGGGAGATCAGAGCGTGCGGGGTGAAGGGGGCTATGTGGACGAGGACGGCGTGCCCCGGCTGAATGTGTTGGATTTGCAGCGCTTAATTCGATCGATGCCCAAGGTGGTGATCGCGTTGGTAGCCGGGTATGCCATTGGGGGCGGGCATGTGCTCCATGTGGTTTGTGACCTGACGATCGCGGCGGATAATGCCATTTTTGGCCAGACTGGACCCAAGGTGGGCAGTTTTGATGGGGGCTTTGGCTCCAGCTACCTTGCCCGCATGGTTGGGCAGAAGAAAGCCCGCGAGATTTGGTATCTCTGTCGCCAGTACACCGCCCAGGATGCTCTGGATATGGGCTTGGTGAATGCGGTGGTGCCCGTGGAACAGTTGGAGGCGGAGGGGATCCAATGGGCCTCGGAAATTTTAGAGAAAAGCCCGATCGCGATTCGTTGCCTCAAGGCTGCCTTCAATGCGGACTGTGATGGTCAGGCGGGTCTTCAGGAACTGGCGGGGAACGCCACCCTGCTCTATTACATGACCGAAGAGGGGAGTGAGGGGAAACGGGCTTTTTTGGAGAAGCGTGCCCCGGATTTCCGGCAGTTTCCCTGGCTTCCCTAGGGGCTTATCATAGGGGGCACCTCGATTAATCCGAATTTTTGGCAGACAGCCCACGCAAGCACCAGGGTTTGGGTTGGACGGCTTCGCCGCCCAACCCAATTCATCGCGGTGCCCCCTAGACTGCCCTCAGAATTCGGGACACAGCCCCTTGCTCATATTGCTGGGACGGGCGTGTAACGCTTATATCGCAAGGGTTCTACGGTTCATTAGTTCATTGGCGACACGCCCTAGGCCTCCACCACTTGAATTTGGAGACCTAGCCAACGATCGGGAGCGGCCCGCCCCACTAAAACCACCTCCGTATCCACCTGGCCCACCTGGAACGCCTGGAGTTCCCGCAAATTTTCCTTGAGCCAGGTGACGAGGGCTTCACCCTGGTGAACCTGCTGATCGGGGTCAATATCGATGGCATCCAGGGCCGTGCGGCTACTCTGATGGACAGGGGGGGTGTGTTCGGTGTCGGTGCAGGGGGACGGTGGGCGGACCACGTTCTTGAAGAAGGCTTCCAGGTCGAGGGGGTGAATGGGAATGCGGGGGGACAGGTTCAGCTTTCGCAGCACAATTTCCGGCGTAAGTTCCGTATCCACTCGCCAAGAGAAGGGGCGGTACCGCGCATCCATTTCGCTTTGATAAATCAAGCCGTCAATTCGTTGTTCTAGCTGTGCGAACAGTTCAGCATGTAACGACATTGGGTAGCACTCTCCACTTGCGAGGGTTAGGAATCAGAATTGTGGTGGGCAGCGGGGCCGCTCGCCACAGTGAACTGAGGGGTCTGTTCTGCGGTCTTGGGGGGTGGGCGGGTAGCATTGCCATCCTCACAGCAACGTTTCGACACTGAATATAACGGCTAACGCTGGGGTGAAGCTGGATGTACCCCACTTTCGGGGAGGCTATCTTGATCTTCGTAGCTCGGGCAACGGATAGCCGCTATAAAGTCGCAGCAACGCGGGTGAAAATTGAGATTTTTTGAGGGGACCCACAGGGGCAGCCTTGGGCCTAGGATTGGGCACTGAATTTAAGAGACGACGATCGCGGTTGGCTTAGCCTATGACAGGTGATCTGCTGGAGTCTCATGGAGATCTTGCCCCTGCGGATCTCGCTCATTTGGATCTCGATTTCACTCTAGCAAGACCTTTGGTTCTTGAGAAGTTCTTAGGGGATGTTTATAAACCTACAGGGAATCCCCCCTAACCCCCCTTTGCAAGCCAAGGCGGGAACGGCCTCTTCTCCCCCCTTCAAAAGGGGGACGACTTCTTCTTTCCCCTGCAAACGGGGGACGACTTCTTCTTCCCCCTTCAAAAGGGGGACCGAGGGGGATTTTGCCAGGGCCGTAGGCTCTTGGCCGAAGTTTCCAAACATCCCCTTGGGCGCGGGCGAACCGAAAGTTTCTCGGATCACGGATTAATTCGGGGGGCACCTCGAAAAATGCAAATTTCGACCGCGGTGCCCACGGCAGAATCAGGGTTATGGCAGGCGGCGAAGCCGCCTGCCACAATTAATCGAGGTGCCCTCGGGGGATGAAGATTGGGGGATGAAGACGGTGTGTCCGATCCCCATAGACCGAGGGGGGTCTGAGGCTGTGGATCCCCCAAAAACTTCAACTTTGCGGGAAGCCCCGCAGGAACTAGCGCGGCTTTCCTACTTTTGCTTAAGGAAGTGGGGAGCAGTAGGACAGGGATTGTTAACCTAGGACTGGGCAGATGAGGCCAAACGGATAAAATCTAGAATGTTGTAGATTGTGTGGCCAAGCCTAGCGCGGTTGGCGCTTAGGTGAGGTTGGATGTCCCCTGCCTCCGGTGGAGCACATCTTGATCCCTCTACCTCATGCAGCTGGTGAACCCTGGGGCACCTTGATTAATTCAACTTTTCACCGTAGTGCCTAGGGCAAAATTAGGGTTGTGGGGGGCGACGAAGCCGCCCCCCACAATTAATCGAGGTGCCCCCTATTATGAGCTGAGCCGATCGGAGCAAAGGGCTGATTAATGGCTGTGGAAGATCAACGAATAGTCGATTAATTTGTCGGACGCCGGTGGTACTGGGGTCCCAGGCTTCGCTGCGGCAAGCCATGGTGGAGCTGGCGGAGGCGCGGGCGGCCTATGGGGTTGTGGTGGAGGTGGGAGCGGTTTTAGGGATTGTGACCGATCGGGATCTGTTGCAGGGGGTAGTGCAGGCGTTAGATCTCGATCGGGTGCCGGTGGAGACGGTGGTGGAGCGGTTACCGGTGCGTTGGTCCGAAGCGACGGCAATCTCACAGTTTAGGACTGTGCCGGAAGCGATCGCCTTTTTCCAGAAACAGGGGTTGGAGCATTTGCCCTTGGTGGATGACCGGGGGGGATTACAGGGCGTATTGTCCCAGGACACGCTGTTGACGGGATGGGCTGCGGCCTCGGTGGGCTTGGCGGAGAATACGGGGACGAAATTGGGAGTCTTGACCTGGGAGGGTCCCATAGAACAGGGCCGAACCAAGCAGGAGAGGGTGGAGGAGCGAATAGCGCAGGAGCAGGTGAGTCAGATGACTCCAGCGGCTGATCCAGCAGCGGCCCGTGTGGAGGTTCGCCCGGAGGTCGCTCTGGAGACCCCTGCGGACGGCCTACCCTCTCCGTTCCCGAAGGTCTCGTCCCAGGGATTGGTTGAGGTGGCGCAGTGGTGCTCCGGCATTCTGGAGCATCGGGATCAGCGCTATCACGTCCTGGTGGAAACGGCGGCGGATGCCATGCTCATCGCCAGCGAGTCAGGCCAGTTGCTGGAATGTAACCAGAAGGCGACGGAATTACTGGGCTATAGTGCCCAGGAAATGGCTCAGCTGAGCTTAACTGATATTCATCCCCCCGAGGAGATGGAGAAGGTCCGTCAAGGGTTGGGTCAACCTCATACGGAAACCTGGGTGATTTGTAAAGATGGCCAAGCGAAGCCGGTGGAAGTGACCTCCACCCGGATTGATCTGGGGGATGAGGTTGTTATTCAAGGTCTTTTTCGGGATATTAGCGGTCGCCTTAAGGTTGAGAAAGCCCTACGGGAAAGTAAACACAAATTTCAACGCCTGGTGGAGGATATTGGCGATCGATTTGTGGTGTTCAGCCATACCCACTTGGGGGTAGTCACCTATGTGAGCAATGGGGTTGAGACGGTGTTGGGCCAGCCCCGTGAGGCGGTGTTGGGCAGTGTGTGGTGGGAGTCCATTCCTTGGTTGCCAGAATCCGCTCAACAGTATCGGCAGAGTCTCAGCACGATCGGGGATTTGCCCCCGGACTCCCAGCCACTGCTTCTGTCACTCCTGCACCCAGACGGGTCAGTGCACATCCTCCGCCTGTGTTACCACCCGGTTTGGGGAGAAGCGGGCGAATTATTGGCGGTGGATGGAATTTTACAGGATGTGACGGACTATAAAGCTTATGAGGCCCAGTTAGAGCATCTGAATAACCGCCTGCAAATGGCCACCCAGGCTGCGAATCTGGGGATTTGGGATTGGGATGTGACCCGGAATGTTTTGACCTGGGATCGGTGTATGTACCGCCTCTACGGTCGGCCTCAGGGGGATGGGGAAGGTGGAGTCATCGAGGCTGGGGCCGCAGTGTGGCAAGAGTACCTGCATCCCGATGATGCTGAGGTTATGGGGGAAACCCTGGAGGCTGCCCTGCGGGGTGAGGCGGATTTTGACGTGCTTTTTCGGATTATTCGCCCTGAGGATCAGGCGGTGCGTTGGATCGAAGCCCACGCCATGGTGCAGCGCAACGAAACGGGTCGGGCCATTCGGATGACGGGAACCAATGCGGATGTGACCGATCGCAAGGAGGCCGAAGAGGCACTGCAGGCCAGTGAAACCCGATTCCGGCGTGTGTTTTCGTCCAACATCGTCGGGATGCTCTTTACGGACTTTAGTGGCGAAATTACCGATGCCAACGATCGCCTCCTGGAAATTCTGGGCTATAGTCGCGAGGATCTGAGATCAGGCCGGATTAATTGGGCGGCAATGACTCCTCCGGAGTATCTGGATCGGGATCGTCAGGCCATGCAGGAAATCATGCAGACTGGGGTCATTGATCCCTGGGAAAAGGAGTATTACCGCAAAGATGGGAGCCGGGTGCCGGTTTTGATCGGTGTGGCCTTATTTTCCCAGGTGGATACCCAATGTGTCTGTGTGGTCCTGGATATTAGCGAACTCAAGCAAACGGAACAAAAGCTGGGGGCTGCGTTTCGGGAGTTGGCGGCGTTTCGATCGGCGATCGATCAGTCCGCGATCGTGGCCATTACCGATCGACGGGGGGTCATTACCTCCGTGAATGAGCGTTTCTGTCAGATTTCGGGCTTTAGCGAAGCGGAACTGCTGGGCCGGACCCATAGTGTGACCGGGTCTGACTATCATCCCCCGGAGTTTTTCCGTAACCTCTGGAAAACCATCAGCCAAGGCCAACTCTGGCGGGGTGAGGTGTGTAATCGCACCAAGGATGGACGGACCTACTGGGTGGATACGGTCATTACCCCATTTTTAGATGAGCATGGAAAAATTGCCCAATATCTCGCCATTCGCTTTGATATTACGGAACGGAAGCGGGTGGAGGCCCAACTGAACGAGGCGAAGGATCGGGCAGAGGCCGCTACACGGGCCAAGTCCGCGTTCCTCGCCAATATGTCCCATGAGATCCGCACACCGATGAATGCGATCCTGGGCATGAGTTACCTGGCTCTCCAAAGTGACCTCAATCCTAAGGAACGGAACTATGTGGAGAAAGTGCATCGATCGGCCCAGTTACTGCTGGGAATTCTCAACGATATTCTTGACTTCTCAAAAATTGAGGCGGGGAAACTCAGTTTAGAAATTACTAACTTTCGACTGGATGATGTGCTGGCGGATCTCAGCAGTTTAGTGGGTCTGAAGGCCAGCGAAAAGCGGCTGGAATTTTTGTTCGACCTGTCTCCCACGTTGCCCAATGCCCTGGTGGGCGATCCCCTGCGTCTCGGCCAGATTTTGGTCAACCTTTGCAATAATGCGGTTAAGTTCACAGAATCGGGGGAGATTGTGGTGGCCTGCCAAGTGGTGCAGGAAACTGCTCAAACAGTGCTGCTTCAGTTCTCGGTGCGTGATACGGGCATTGGCATGACCACCGAACAGCAGCGGTTGGTTTTTGAGAGCTTTACCCAGGCCGATAGCTCCACAACCCGCAAGTATGGCGGATCGGGCTTGGGACTGGCCATTTCTAAAAGTTTGACCCAGATGATGGGCGGGGAACTGTGGGTGAGCAGTGCCCCAGGGGCGGGAAGCACGTTCTCCTTTACGGCTCGGTTTCAGAAACAGGTGGCTCGAAACCTGGCCCAGAAGGTGACGGACCTGGCGATGTACCACGTACTAGTGGTGGATGATAACCAGGCTTCCCGCGAGATTTTCGTGAAGTTACTGCAAAATTTCGGCATAACGGCGACAGCAGTTGAGGATGGTCCGGCTGGCCTCCAAGAACTCTACCGGGCAGAAGCGGAGGGGCACCCCTACGATGTGGCTGTGATCGATTGGTTTATGCCCCAACTGAATGGCATTGAGGTGACGCGCTGCATTCAACAGGAGGGTAAGTTGCGGTATCCGCCTCCGGTGATTATGACGACGGCGTGGGGGCGGGAGAATATCATGCAACATAGCCAGGATCTTCAGTTGGCGGGGCTGTTGGTGAAGCCGGTGACCCCCTCCACTCTGCTGGATAGTATGTTGGTGGCCCTGGGGCAGCAACGTGTTACGGAGCACCGGACTGAGCCGATGGAACAGTCTCTAGTCCAGGCGATCGAGCAGGTGCGGGGTGCCCATCTCCTGGTGGTGGAGGATAGTGAAATTAACCAGGAATTGGTCACAGAGCTGCTGGAACAAAACGGATTAAGTCTCAAGATTGCGAATAATGGCCAGGAAGCCCTTGATCGGCTTAAATCGGAAGATTTCGACGGGGTGCTGATGGACTGTCAAATGCCGGTGATGAATGGCTATGTGGCTACCCAAGAAATTCGTAAGCAACCCCAGTTTCAGCAGCTGCCGGTGCTGGCGATGACGGCGAATGCGATGGCGGCGGGCGATCGAGAGACGGCACTGCAGGCCGGAATGAACGATTACATTGCCAAGCCCATTAGTGTGGAAAATCTCTTTCAAGTGCTCTCCCAGTGGGTGAAGCCCAAGAATAAGGTCGATCGTCCCGGCTTGAATCCCCAGAAAATATCCGAATTCCCAGCAAAATCCCCGCTAAATTCCGCGAATAACCAGCAATACTACCCATCTGACTCAGCATCACCCACGAATGCTCCCAAGATGCCCCAAGCTTCAGAGGTGCCATCTTCTGTTAGTGCGTCCCTGGGTCGGAACTCCCAGTCTGTGCAGTGCGGTGTTCCCGACTCCGGTGCTCCCGAATCCCCTGAATTTTTTACCATTGACGGTGTCGATACCCGATCGGGGCTGGCCACTGCGATGAATAATCCCAGCCTTTACCTCAATTTGATTCACCGCTTCCGTGAGGGTCAGCAAAACTTTGTGGCTCAGTTCCAGGCAGCGTTGGCCAGTGCAGACCCCGCTGCGCCTGCCCGCTGTGCCCATACGTTGAAGGGGGGGGCGAGCACGATTGGGGCGGTGGCCTTGACGGAGGCAGCCCAGGCCTTGGAGCAAGCCTGTTGGGAGCAGACTTCGATCGATCACTTAGATGAGTTATTGGTGGATGTGATCTGGGTGCTGGATCCGCTCTTGCAGTCCCTGGAACGTTTGCCCAAACAGTGGTCTCCGGCCCCGTCTGCCTCGGTCCCCGCGTCCGAGTCCCGATCGCAACCCCTGCAGCCAAGTCCTGTCCCCCAGTCTAAGGCCCAGCCCGATCCGACCCTCGATTCTGCCCAGCCCCCCCCACAGCCCCACCCCTGGGACTCCCACTGGGTTCAGGCGCAGTTAGAATTGCTGCAAACCTGTTTGGAGGAGTGTGATATTGAGGCGATCGATTTGGTGCAGCAGTTAGCACTGTACTGTGGCGATCGACTGGCTCCGGCAACGATCGACTCGATGCAGCAAGCCCTCGATCAGTATGACTTTGAACAGGCCTTAGACTTGGTTCAGGTTTGGGAACAGGAGATTTTTGGTTCCTAAAGAACTTTTTCAGTCGGGAACCTCGAAAAATAAAAGGTTTTGCCCGGTGAACCATATCAGGCTCAGGGTTATCGTTCCCAGTCGGGCCTAGGCCGCAGGGTACAGGTTTCACGGTATGCTAGCCTCTGCTGCCTAGGGCAGCCGCCCAATTGCTGCGGATTTACTAGAGTCTGTCATCTAGGGTCTGTCATCTAGGGTCTGTCATCCTTTAACCCTAGACTGTCCTCAAAGTCCGGGACACAGCCCCTAGCTCCTAGCACTGGGGTGGGCGTGTAACGCTGATATCGTAAGAGGTCTACGGGGCACTTCGACTAATTGGGTTGGGCGGCGAAGCCGCCCAACCCAACCCTGACTCTGCCGTGGGTACTGCGGTGAAAATTTGAATGAATCGAGGTGCCCTATGGTTAATGGATGACAAAATCCTAGGAGCGTGAAGCCCCTGGGTAACGGAGGATTCCTAGCCTCACCGGGTTTTAACCCCTCGGTTCGTTGCGATCTTTACCCCTAAACCCTGCTCGATCGTCGTTGTTCGCCCTAATCTTGCCCTATGTCCCCTTTCCCTCCCGATCGTCCCCTCGGTGTTGCCCTGGTGGGCACTGGCTTTGGCCAAAAAGTTCACTTACCTGGTTTCCAAAACTATCCCCATACCGAAGTGGTGGCGGTGTATCACCGTGATGGGGAAAAGGCAGCTGAAATCGCCGCAAAGCATAGAATTCCCAAGTTTTGCACCCGCTTAGAGGAAATTGTCGCCCTACCGGAAGTGGATGCGGTCAGTGTGTCAACTCCCCCCTTTTTACACTTTGAGATGGCAAAAACCGTACTCAAAGCAGGAAAACATTTACTTCTAGAGAAACCAACGACGCTTACGGCAGAGGAAGCCCGTGCCCTCCAGAATCTGGCTGAGAGTCAAGGTGTGGTGGTGGTGATGGATTTTGAGTATCGTTTTGTGCCGGAGTGGCAGCACTTAGCGCACCTCCTGCAACAGAACTACGTGGGCCAGCCGTACCTCATCCGAGTGGACTGGCTGATGTCGAGCCGTGCGGATACCCAACGTCCCTGGAACTGGTATTCCCAAAAGGAATTAGGGGGAGGTGCCCTTGGCTCCCTGGGCTCTCACACCTTTGATACGATCGCTTGGCTTTTTGGTCCGGTTCGGCGGCTCCAGGCTTCTCTCTCCACTGCAATTCCGCAACGGCCCGATCCCACCAGTAGTCAACTCCAACCCGTCACCGCCGATGACACGGTATTGATGACTCTAGAGTTGGCCAGTGGTGCGCCCTGCCAGGTGGCGATTAGTTCGGTTTGTCGCAATGGCCGGGGCTATTGGGTTGAGGTGTATGGCGATCGGGGGGCACTGGTGCTAGGCAGCAGTAACCAGAAGGACTATGTGCATGGATTTAAGCTTTGGGCTGCGCCTGCGGGAGAAGAACTGCGAGAATTGTCCACGCCTGCCCAATTTGCCTTTGAAACCACCTATCCTGATGGTCGTCTTGCTCCGTTTATTCGAGTAGTGGATCACTGGGCTCGATCGATCGCCCAGGGTAAAGCCGACAGTCCCAATCTCCGGGATGGGGTCTATTCCCAACTGCTCATGGACATTGCCCATCGCTCCCATGAAACTAAAACCTGGGTCACGGTACCCGATCGAGCCACGTTCCTCCCATAGGGTCTTCCAAACGCTGGTGAAAATTTGGACAATCTCGGAGTCCCCAACAAGACGGTGCCCCCAGCTATCCATTCCTGACGATCGCCTTAAAACGGTAATCCCAGCAGGTAAGCCTCTAAACTGCGACGAAGAATCGGTAAAAGTAGCTCCAGAGCCCGTTTCCCGAGCACTGCTGCCTCGTCACCCAGCATAACTTGCAGTTCCGCCGAGACCTCTTCCCGCAGGGCCGCAAAAATCTGGGTTTCCAAGGTGTCGGAGGTCACATTGGTGAGGATGATATCATCCAGTTGGAACTGGCGCGATGGGTTCAGTAAGGGAGATTGGAGGGTCAGGGTGACGCTAATATTTTGAATTTGAAGTTTTTGGATCCGGAAACTGGGCTCTGGACCTGGATTGCCATTGGTTTCGGGCTGAACCTCAGATTCAAGGGATAATTCAATATCCAGTTCAGGGTTTGGCCGGGACTCTGGATCGATAGTGCTGATGGTGGCTAGGGCTTCTCCTAGGTTAATGGGAAGCAGCGCCTTGGGGTTCAGCAAGTTCTGGGGACTGAGATCCGCTTTGATGTCCAGGTTTAGGGCCACGTCTTGGAGCGAGAGTTGATCGATCGTGACGGGTTGCTGGCGGAGCCCTTGGCTCTCAATTTCGATTTGCTCGACCCGAAGCAGGTAAGGACTGGAAAACCCGGTTAAATTATTGATTTGGCAGCCCTGAACCTGAATTTTGGGGCTAAAAAACTGACCATTTGCCCTGTGACAGTCTGCTGTAGCTCCGATGACACGGGTCATACCCTGTTCTAGGCGCTGCTCCACCTGACGATCGAGACTGCGATCGGCCAACCAGTAGCCGCCCCCCAGGGCCACCCCCCCCAGGAGCGCTGCGCCCAAAATTGGGACCAGGGGCAGGGACGGACGGGGTTCGGGGGATGAGTTGTCGCTCTGGGTATCTTGCACCCACTCTGGGGATGGGGGAGACGACGATTCGGAGGATGAGTCGGGTGCGGGATCCATTGAATCGGGTAAGTCTGTCATGATGAACCAAACCACGAAAGAGCCATGAAAGCGCCCCAGGGGGCGTTCCGATGCCCTCCACGGTACCCTATAAGACTGCCCGGTCGCTATTCTCTAACGTTTTCCTCTGCTCCCCCCGGGGTCAGGAACCTCCGTAGTCCTAGGGCCGATCGATCGGTACCGGGGGCGACCACGGTTTGCCGGGGAGAGCGTTGGGCTGCTGGGATCGGGTCTCAGGATGGGCATAACTAGAGATGGCACCTCGCGGTTTTGATCCGCTATTTCGAGTTGCTGCTTCGATCTGCTGTTGCTGTCGATCGGCAGGCTCCCACCCGTATCCCCAGGAGGTCAATCATGGCTAAGCCCCGCAAAGGCGATCTCAAGAAAAAACTGTTTTTAGGGCTCGCGCTGTTGGGCTTTCTGAACTTGATGGGACGGGGATTGGTGCAGCCGCTGGTGGATGCAGTGAAGGGCACCCAGGCCAACGGAGATACGCCCGAGGCGGTGGAGACAGCCAATCCGCTGGTGAGCCAGGAACAGGGTTATGAACTGGTGCTAGAGCGAGAACCGAATAATAAAACAGCGCTGCGGGGATTAGTGGATATTCGCAAGGAGCTGGGGGACACCTCCGGGGCGATCGAGGCGCTGGATCAGTTAATCGCGATCGAACAGGCAGCGTTGGAGACCGCAGCGTTGGACACCGTAGCCGATGGGGCACCGGTAAAGGAGGCACTGGCGGAGGATAACGGTGCAAATGATGGTGCAGAACTGGAGAACTTGCTAGCGGAACGGGCGTTACTGAACGAGGCCCAGCCCGAGGAGGCTGTCAGGGATCCTGCGTCCGGTCCTGCCGCGTCCGGTGCTTCTGGTTCAGATTCCGCTGGTTCAGATTCGTTGCCCTAGGGGACGTTTAGCCATTAGGCGGCGTCTGCGACGCTGCTCAGTCGACCCCAAATCCCAAGGTTTGCGGGGGCGATCTCCCCCCCATTTGGATGATTGAGATGATTGGGATGCGATAGGGGCCAGCGCTTGGGTGAGATGGGATGCGCCCCGCCGTAGGCGGGTGCCCTCTTGATCCCCGTAACTCAGACAACTGCCCTGGATTGAGAGGATGTTTGGAAACTTCGGCCAAGGGCCGTAGGCCCTGGCAGAATCCCCCTCAGTCCCCCTTTTGAAGGGGGAAGAAAAGGCTGTCCCCCCCTTGTAAAGGGGG
>JAYKIB010000337.1:0-10140 GCA_035285005.1 Prochlorothrix sp. | reverse complement strand
AGGAACATCTCAAATCCGGCTGGATCAAGAATCACCACCCCAAACTCGTAGCCCACTGCCGTCGGGACAATTAAACAGTAGCGATGAATACGAGCATATTCCCAGTGACGCAAGGGTGACGAACGATGGGTGTATCCCACTTTCGCAGATTAACCCTCATCCCCCAGCCCCTTCTCCCAAGCCGGGAGAAGGGGAGTGAGACTTCATAAAGTCCCTCTCCCGTTCTGGGAGAGGGATTTAGGGTGAGGGCCATTGCTGTAGGGGGGTTCTAGGGGGTTTTAGCAAAAGTGGGATGCTCCCCCGGTTCCCTTTCAAAAGGGGGGCTAGGCAGGGTGGCTTCATAAGGGCACCTCAATTAATTGTGGTGTGCGGTGTGGTGTGCGGCGAAGCCGCACACCACAACCCTTATTCTTGTGGGTACCTCGATTAATTGGGTTGGGCGGCGAAGCTGCCCAACCCAACCCCGATTCTTACGTGGGCCACAGGACGAAAACTTAGATTTTTCGAGGTGTCCTTGTGGATCACAGGATGAAGATTTGGATTAATCGAGGTGCCCATAAAAAGCTGGCCACGGCGTAATCAGGGCTTTAGCCCCCTTGCTGGCACAACCCAAAGACCATGCTAGCTTGGACTAGAACACCCCCTAGGGCACATCAAGAGACTGGCCTGGGCAGCGCAGCCGCCCACTAATCGCGGCGTCCATCATCGAGGTGCCCCCAAGCCCACAAAAGAGGTCACTCCCCAGGCCAGTGACTCGTAACCAGACAGCTGCCATGGATCTATCTACGATCCTTTGGGGAGTTGCCATCACGCCGGAGTTTTACGACTTGTCCCATGTCTAGTTCTCTTCCCGTTGCCCTCATCACCGGTGCCACCAGCGGTATTGGTGCCGCCCTGGCCCAGCAGCTCGCCCCCACCCATCGCCTTGCCCTCTGCGGTCGTCGCCCCGATCGACTGGCAGCACTCAGAACCCGTCTCACCGATAGCAAGGCCACTATCCTCACTGAATCCGTCGATTTACGCCAAGAGTCCCAGATTCTGGCTTTCTTTGAACGGATTCAAACGGAATGGGGGGGTGTAGATGTGTTGATTAACAATGCTGGCTTGGGACACCAGGCCAATTTGCGATCGGGCCAAACTGCGCTGTGGCAGGACATGCTGGATGTGAATGTGATGGCGTTGTGCATTTGTACCCGGGAAGCGATCCGACAAATGGAGGCCAAAACCACGGCCAATCCCAGTCATCCCGCTGGCCAGATCATCCACATCAGTTCCCTCTCCGGGCATCGGGTTCCCGGTCCCACCAGTCCCTTCTATGCAGCCACCAAAGCCGCTGTCCGCTCCCTCACCGAAGGACTACGCCAGGAACTGCGGGCAAGTGGTAGCTCAATTCGCGTCACAGCCATTAGTCCGGGCTATGTGGAAACCGAGTTTGCCGAAAAATTTTACGGGGATGCCGCCAAGGCCACTGCAGTTTATAGTCGTTTCCCCTGCCTCCAACCCCAGGATATCGCCGCAGCCGTTGCCTATATTCTGGCCCAACCCCCCCACGTTCAAATCCACGATATTTTGCTGCGCCCCACACGCCAGCCCACCTAAGCGGGTATCCCTCGCCTCGTTTCACTTAGGGCATGTTTGCAAACCTAAGAGAATCCCCCCTAACCCCCCTTTATAAGGGGGGGATGACCTCTTCTTCCCCCTCAGTCCCCTTGGGCACCTCGAATAATTGGGTTGCGCGGCGAAGCCGCGCAACCCAACCCTGATTCTTGCGTGGGCTGTCTCCCAAAAATTTGGATTAATCGAGGTGCCCCCCTGGTAATGTATCCCTAGTAATGTATCCCTGGCGATCGATCCGCTTCTTCCACCTGAGTGCCGACCGCGATCGTTCGGCTCCTCCCCACTTGCCACTTTGTCCCTGCCGCTCGTTCCCCCTTACCAACTATGGGCCTGAAAATCGTCTCCCGTCGCTCCCTAGGCACCCAGCCCGTTTACGACATTGGTCTTGCCCAGGATCACAACTTTCTGCTCCACACGGGCCTCGTTGCCTCCAACTGCTTTAACAAGTCCCACTCCACAGCCTACGGTTATGTCACCTTTCAGACGGCTTACCTGAAGGCGAACTATCCGGTGGAGTACATGGCGGCACTGCTGACGGTCAATAGCAGTAACCAGGATAAGGTGCAGAAATATATCGCCAACTGCCAAGCCATGGGCATTGAGGTGGAACTGCCGGACGTGAACCGATCGGGGGAGGACTTTACCCCCCTAGAGTCGCGAATTTTGTTTGGCTTATCGGCCATTCGGAATGTGGGGGAAGGCCCAATTCGCCAGATTATTAAGGCACGATCAGAGGGAGGGCCGTTTCAGAATTTAGCGGATTTTTGCGATCGGGTGGATACGGTGGTGCGCAATAAGCGGGTCTTGGAATCTCTGATCCACTGCGGTGCCCTGGATAAACTGGAACCCCAGGCGAACCGTCGGCAAATGGCCAGTGATTTACCCCTTGTTCTGGATTGGGCCCAGTCCCGTGCCCGCGATCGCGATAGTGGTCAGGGAAATCTTTTTGATTTGGGGGAAAGTCTCGGGAACGACGGGGGAAATACGGCGGGAAGCTTCGAGTCTGCGCCTAAGGCTGAGCCCGTGGTCGATTATACGTCCCAGGAGCGGCTCCGGCGAGAAAAAGAACTACTGGGCTTCTATGTGTCGGATCATCCCCTCAAAACCGTGCGCCGCTCTAGCTGGGTGCTAGCCCCGGTTAACGTGAGTGATATGGGCGATTATGTGGATTACAAGGGAACTGTGAGTGCGATCGTGATGTTGCCGGAGGTGAAGCCAGTGGTCACGAAAAAGGGCGATCGCATGGCCATTGTGACGATGGAGGATCTGTCGGGGCAGATCGATGCGGTGGTGTTTCCCAAGGCGTTTGAGCGAGTGGGAGAGCAGATCAACTCCGATGCGCGACTGATGGTGTGGGGCAAAGTCGATCGGCGGGATGAGCAACTGCAATTTATTATTGAGGATGCGGAGCCGGTGGAAGAAGTCCGCATGGTGATGGTGGAGATAGATGCGCGATCGGCCAATGATGTGCAGGAACAGCATCGCTTACGGACAATTTTGCAAGGAAATCAGGGCGATCGAGATCAGGCCAAGGTTCCGGTAGTGGCTATTATTCACAGCGATCACCGTCGTCAGTTTGTCCGCCTGGGTCCACAGTTTCGGGTTCAGGATCCCAATCAGACGGTGCAGGCCCTGTTGGAGCACAACTTCCAAGCGCGGGTGTCGGCCTTGGTGAACCCCTAGACTGGCCGGACCCCCTAAACCCCTGACCGATCGCCACCACTGTCGCCGCATAATCCTGAATTGCTGGCCAATTGCGATCGCGCACCCAAGGATCCGCAAATAGACTACTGGCTAACCCCACAGCGATCGCGCCAGCGGTCAGCAGCTCCGCCATATTCTCCCGCGTCACGCCCCCCGTCGGGATCAGGGGAATCTGCCCCAGGGGACCGCTCAGGCTGCGGAGATAGGTGGCTCCCCCCAGGGTATTGATGGGAAAGACTTTGATACAGGGCGCACCGGCAGACCAGCCGTGGACAATTTCCGTCGGGGTAAGGGCGCCGGGAATGAAGGGAATCCCCTGGTGGCTCGATCGCTGGATGAGAGCCGGATCGGTGACAGGACTAAAGCAAAACTGGGCACCGGCAGAGATCGCCTCCTGGAGGTGAGCCATCGACAGAACCGTGCCTGCACCCAGGCAACGATCGGGGTAGGCAGACCGTAAACGGGCCAAGAGATCTGCCGGTCGATCGCTGGTCCAGGCAACCTCTAAACAGGTAATCCCCCCAGCCAGGGCAGCCTCAGCCATCGCCCACCCTAGCTCGACACTTGGCGATCGCAGCACTGCAACCACGCGCTGGGTTGTCAGGCGATCGAGCCAGGGAGAGAAGTTTTGGGACGGCGGGGAATCACTGGAGTGGAGCAAAGGCGGATGAGTAGCAGAACGGGGGCAAGTCAGAAACGGGGGCAGACCGAGGGCCCTGTTGCATTGAGACCCCGGTGGCCGTAGTCTCAAATCATGCCGCCTCTATTGATTTTGCTTCAATCCATGCAGCAATTCTTAACCCAAAACGCTGGGAAATGGCTGTCCCAACGCACCAGTTGTCAACTGCACGATCGGGATCAGCCGCCTCGATCCCACAAACTCACCCTCTTTCAAACCTATTTGCCGCCGGCGGATCCCCAGGTTTTGGCCCTCTGTGACCAGGGCCAGCAGGATCCCCAGCAGGCGATCGGCGGATTATTGACACGGTGGGAGAAAAACTCCGATCGACGGGCCGGATCGAGTCTTCAGGTACTGATTGCCACGGATGCGAATCGGGGACTCTTTTTATGGCGCGAGGCTCTAGGCAACACCAAACCCAAACCAATCGTAGCCTCGATTTCTCCCGCTGCATCTTTTCCCGCTGCGTCTTTCTCCACGGCATCTTCCTCCACCACATCCTCTGCTTCCCCATCCAATCCCGCTAGACCTTCCGCCTCAACTTCCGCCTTAACTTCTGCCTCAATTTCCGTTCCAACTTCCGCCCCACTCTCTGCCCTCTCTGCGGCTCATCGGTCATCTGCTCGGGCTCTCTCTCCAGCCCAGCCCGCGGTACACCAGGGACAGTACCGGCTCATTTCCGCCTCCCATGGCGATGATCCCGGATGCGATCACTTCAAGGAACATAACGTAAGGGGCAATCCTTCAAAACCTCAAACTGTAGAACAACAGCCTTCAGACAGGCAGGTTTTAGGCGCCCAGACGCAGCAGACTCACGAAGAAACCCACGATCGTTCAAGTTCCGGCCTAATCTGGCAAGTGGAAACCCCAGAATTCCAATTTGAGGAGCGAGTTTGGTTCCCAGGGAAAAATTTGAGACTACGATCGAGCCTCTGTCGGACCCCAGCTGGTGAGATCTATGCCAGCCGTTTCTACTCAGAAATTCGCATGGGGCCAGCCTAGAAAATTCACGTGAAGCTTGGCTTCTTGGCGGGTTTAACGCTTGGTTTGGGTTTAACGCTCGGTTTATTGATGAGCACGGCGCAGTAAACTGTGGGCCAGAAGCAGCAAGCTGCCGTGAATTGCATTGGGTTGGAGCTTGGTGAGGTAGGACTGGCTCCGGATACCGCAGGTCAACGCGATCGACGGAATCCCCAACGTTTGAGCCGCCACAATATCCGCCTCTGTATCCCCAATCATCCATCCCGGCAGGGAAACCATGGGCCGATCGAGGGCAGCACTCCCGGCAGTGAGGCGATCGGTTGCTGTCCCGCCCTGGAAACTATGGTGGGCGATCGCTTGGCGCAGAAGCTGGGTTTTAGCATCGGCGTAGTTCAGGTATGCGGCATCAGCGTCGTCCGAGCCAAAAATCCCCTCAAACGCATCTTCAAGCTGGTAATGCTGCAGAATATCTTGCACTTGGGACTTGCACCGCAACGTCACCAGCACTAACCGAAACCCCTGTTCCCGGAGCAGGGAAATTGCCCACATCACCCCCGGTTGTAACCGATCCTTCTGGAGCAAACCGGGCAGATTTACCTGATGGCGCACCTGGTCTAAGAAATAGTCAATACTGCTGCCCTGTAGCCCCGATCGCAAGGCGATCTCCGTGTCGGGCACCCGTTCTTGCTTCATTTGCCAAAACTGGGTTTTGCTCATGGCCCGAATCGCTACGGGTTGGCGCAGGTAGCGATAGTGGCTGTGGGTTTGGGAGAGGCCCAAACGGTAGGTGGCATAGTAGCGATCGGACACATCAACGATCGGACCGTCGAAATCACAGAAGAGGGTCATGCCCGGTGCGGAGGGCGGCAGTGCCTGGGCGTAGTTGGAAAACTGCTGAAGTGACAAATCTGCAAGAGCCTGTGTCATAGGAAAAGTAAAGAAAAGGTGTGGAAGGAGCGGGGCTTACTTAACTTTTGTTTACAATAACAAACTTTCCATAAGTTTGAGTCGGGGATCACACTGTTTTCAGATTAAATATTCCAATCATCACCTCGAAAAATTCAAATTTTCACCGCAGTACCCACAGGGCACCTCGAAAAATTCAAATTTTTGCCCAGTGACCTACGCAAGGATCAGGGTTGTAGGGGGGCGGCAAAGCCGCCCCCCTACAATTAATCGAGGTACCCCACAGGGCACCTCGATTAATCCAAATTTTCGAGAGACAGCCCACGCAAGAATCGGGGTTTGGTTTGGGCGGCGAAGCCGCCCAAACCAATTAATCGAGGTACCCCACAGCAGAATCAGGGTTGGGTTGCGCGGCTTCGCCGCGCAACCCAATTAATCGAGGTACCTATTGGGCACCTCGATTAATTCAAATTTTTGGGAGATGACTTCCCCAAACCCTCGGGCTTAGGATCGGCGGCTTCGCCGCCCGCCCCACGTGATTGAAGTCCCTTGCCCATGGACACCTCAATGAATTCCCAGGTTTGGGAAATGACCCACGAATGCCCCGCGCCCGATCCAGTCGGGTGTGTTAGGCAGAGTCGTCACGCACCCACGCACCGCCGCAGCCCGAGGCTTGGATGCCCAGTACGCCATACCCAGCAAGCTATACAATGCTAAGGCTGGTCTTTGAAAGACGGTCCTTGTCCAGAAGGCTCGTCGCATTGGTCCGGGAGCAACAGGAATCAACCTTAACGTTTTCTATGAACATTGCCCATGTAATTGGTTTGGGGAAGTCGGGACTGGGAGCAGCACGGCTCCTGCGGTACCAGGGGTGGCAAGTTTGGGTGAGTGATCGGGGTGACACCGACAGTCTGCGATCGCAACAGCAGCTTTTACAACAGGAAGGCATCCATGTGCAGTTGGGCCACACCTACACAGCCCATAGCCTCAGTCCCGATCGACCTCGGCTCGTGGTGGTCAGTCCGGGAGTGCCCTGGGACAATCCAGGGCTAGTGGCGGCACGGGATGAGGGGCTAGATGTGATTGGAGAAATGGGGTTGGCATGGCGGAATTTACAGGATGCGCCCTGGGTGGGGGTGACGGGAACCAACGGCAAAACGACCACAACGGCACTCATCGCCGCAATCTTTAATGGAGCTGGCCTCCAGGCTCCGGCCTGCGGCAACATTGGTCACTCCGCCACGGAACTAGTGCTGCAGCGATTACAAGCTAATGCCGCTCCGGCACTGGATTGGGTCGTTGCAGAGCTGAGTAGCTACCAGATTGAATCTGGTGGTGAAATTTCACCCCAAATTGGTATTTGGACCACATTTACACCGGATCACCTCAACCGGCACTATACCCTGGATGGCTATTTTGAAATTAAGGCCCATCTCCTCGATCAAAGTGCCGTCCAAATTTTCAATGGGGATGATCCCCTGCTGCGGGAGCGGGCGATCGAACAGTGGCCCGAAGCGCTATGGGTTAGCACCCAGGGCAAAAGTGGCCTGCCCCGCAATGCGGAACGGGGGGTTTATGTGGAGCAGGGTTGGGTCATGGATCGGGGGGAGCCGATCGTGGCGGTTGATAGCCTCCAAATGGTGGGCAGTCATAATCAGCAAAACCTGCTGATGGCGGTGGCAGCGGCACGACAGGCAGGGTTAGAAGCTGAGGCGATCGCCAAGGCGGTCACCCAATTCCCCGGTGTTCCCCATCGACTGGAGCGCGTGGGCACCGGCTATGGAGCCGAGTTTATCAACGACAGTAAGGCGACCAATTACGATGCGGCAGAGGTGGGACTGCGGGCCGTGGCAGGCCCCGTGATCTTAATTGCGGGGGGAGAGGCGAAGGATGGGGACGATCGGGCCTGGATTCGCCAGATTAAAGCCAAAGCGGCACAGGTTCTGCTGATTGGGGATGCGGCGCCTCAATTTGCCGATCGACTGCGGGCCGAGGACTACACCGCCGTGGAAGTGGTAGGCACTCTGGAGGCGGCTGTAACCCGATCGACGGAGCTAGTTGAAGTTCTGGGCGTGAAAACCGTGTTACTCTCGCCCGCCTGTGCTAGTTTCGACCAATATCACAGCTTTGAACATCGGGGTGATGATTTCCGGCGCCACTGCCAAGCACGTTTGGCAGGCTTGGCCAATACGCTACCCTAGAGAGCACCTCGATTAATTGGGTTGGGCGGCGAAGCCGCCTAACCCAAACCCTGATTCTTGCGTGGGCTGTCTCCCAAAAAGTTGAATGCATCGAGGTGCCCTAGGGCGTGTCATCCATGAACGAGAGAAACCTTGCGGTCATTAGAGTGACACGCCCACCCCAGTTTTATGAGCTAGGGGCAGTATCCCTGATTCCGAGGATACTCTGGGATTAAAGGATGACAGCCCCTAGCCCTAGGGTGGGTCTCCATTCACCGCATAAATCTAAATCTTGCAAGACGGGCGCATTGCCTACTATGCAGGGGATTCCCGACCTCACTGGATCCCCAAAACCAGTCCATTGCCCTCCCATACCCTACCCCCCATCCCCCTGGCCATGGCTTACTTCTCACGCTCAGGTTCGATCGTTCCCCTAGGCATCCTAGTCCTGTTGACGTTAGCCGCCTGTGGCTCAGCTGCGCCGGAAATGACCGGTGCCGAGGAGCCGGATGTCCTTGTGACGAATGAGTCTACCCTGACAGCCGGGAGTCGCTCCGCCGACCCCGTTTCCGCCTGGGAGATTACCCCCACGGGCCTTGGGCCAGTCCAAGTGGGCATGACCCTAGGTGAGATCAAAGAAACCCTCGGGCCTGACTATACCTTTACCGATATTCCCAACTATATGGTGGATCTTGGGGCCATTGAGGTCTCCCGAGAGGGAGAGGTTCTTTTGAATCTGCTGTACTTTGTCTACGAAGGACTGACGGACACAGATCCCGTCAGTTGGATTCAAGTGGTGAACGATCGGTTCCAAACCCCGGAAGGTGTGGGACCTGGCACCTCGATCGCAGCGGCGGAAGCAGCCTACGGTCCCGCCACTCTCAACTACAACACCGACAATGAGATGCGGGAATATGTCAATTTTGCGGCCCAGCCCGAGGCCTGGAGCTTTAGGACCAACGGCGCACCCGGTACGGGGATGTTGGCCGGACTCTACGAGGTGAATGCTGGAGAGCCTTACCAGGAAACCCAGAGTTACCAACCCGAGGCCAAGATCGTCAGCCTCACGATCGACGGTTTCCGCGCAGGCAGTACCCCTGTCCCCGCAAACAACTTGGACGCAACACCCGGGGCGGGGGCTGGCCTCAACTGCGGTCCTGCCCGAACCCAACAGAACTATAACGCTTGCGCCAGTGAGATTTACGCTGCCGCCGACGATCAACTCAATGCGGTCTATCAAAGCGTGAGAGGGGATCTATCGGGGCCCGATCGCGATCGTCTTACGACGGTGCAATTGGATTGGCTAGACTTTCGGGATCTCCACTGTGAAGCGGTGACGGCGGATGCTGAAGCAGAGTCAGCCTACCCCATGCAGCTGAACACTTGCCTCGCCAATTTGACGGAAAACCGCACGCAGCGCTTACAAGGCAGCTTAGAAACGGGTTTCTTCAGTGATGGTCGTCAGAGTATCCGTCCCGGTATTGTGCAGGTGGAGGGTAATGAGATTAACTGCGATCGGGCCAGTTCAACGCCGGAAATTAACTACTGTGCTGCGGTGGCGGCGACTATGGCGGAGGAGCAGGTGTCTCTGCTCTATCAGGCCCTATCCGAAGCGCTTTCTGCCCCAGCCCAGTTACGGTTAAAGGAATCCCAGGCAGCTTGGACCACGTACCAGCGCAACCACTGCGAGTTTGCGGTGCGGGATACAGCCCAGGGTACGGGCTATGGGGCCTTTCTAGCCAGCTGTGAAGAGGCCCTCGCACTGGAGCAAGCAGATACCCTAGAACTTGAGCTTTACAGTCCTTAAACAGGAGAATACCATGGCCCAAGCAACTCGATTTTGGGACAAAATTGCCGATCGCTACTCTAAAATGCCGATCGCTGACGAGGCCGCCTACCAGAATAAACTGGACATTACCCGAGGCTACTTTCGATCGGATATGGAAGGGGAGCATCCCACTTTCGAGAAAATAGTCAGATAGCCAGGAGGCCATTGAGGTAGGCACAGCGCAAACGGAGCATCGGGTTGACCGAAGCGGTATTCCAGCGGGCCCCCGAAATCTGGAGACGCCG
>JAYKIB010000336.1:0-12084 GCA_035285005.1 Prochlorothrix sp. | reverse complement strand
CCCAAGCCGGGAGAAGGGGAGTGAGACTTCTTAAAGTCCCTCTCCCGTTCTGGGAGAGGGATTTAGGGTGAGGGCCATTGCTGTAGGGGGTTTCTAGGGGGGGTTAACGAAAGTGGGATGCTCCCCCATGGGGGGGTGATGGGGGGAAGGGCGAAGGGTGATCATCCCGGCATTACGCTGTGACGGTGGGAGCCCGTCGCTGTGATCCGTTAGATCACCGATGCCAGTTCCGGTTTTGCAGCGATGGGAGCCGAGAGAGCTTCCTCTAGGGGAGCACGACCGAGTCGCTCTTCTAGGATTTTGAGGACCTCACGGCCAAAGTCATTACCATTCCGCTGCCATGCTTCCAAACACACTTCCCCAAAAAAGGATCCGAGGGGTTCGGGGTTCCAGAGCAACTTCCGCGCCGTCCAGGGCATCATACTCATGGGGTTATAGTCGGGCTTGAGGATGTTGTGATCCAGCGCATACTCCTCTAGGTGGGTGTGGGGCTGCAAACCAATGAAGAAAATGGCAGGTTCCACCTTATCAGCCCCAAAAATCTCTTCAAGTTCCCGGTGATAAGCGATCGTCTGGCGGATTGTATCAAAGGTTTCATCAATGACATTAAAGGAGTAGTTGACGGACACCAGATCATTGAAGCCCGCTGCCTTGAGATCTCGGCAATTTTCCAGCACCACTCGCAGGTTGTAGCCCATGCGCATTTTCCGCACTAGTTCCTGGGATCCACTGGTAATGCCAATCTCAAAGTAGTTCATCCCCGTTTGCACCATCAGACGACAGAGTTCCGGGGTGAGATTGTCGGCCCGAATATAGGCGGCCCAATGGATATCCGCCATGCCCGACGCAACGATTTTCTCCAGCAGTTCCACGGCGTTCGGGATAAAACGGCGAGCGGGAATAAACTGGGCATCGGTGAACCAGAAGTTACGCACACCCCGATCGTAGAGTTGCTGCATTTCCGCCACCACCTCATCGGCGGGATTAATCCGCACCTGCTTCCCCTCCACCACCGTATAGACGCAGTAGCAACAGTTGTGGGGACAGCCTCGTTTGGTCTGAACGCCAATATAGAAGTCCTGGGATTGGAAATAGTAGTTAAATTCTGGCCAAATACTTTCGATGTAGGGATAGTGGCAGGCGCTTTTTTCCAGGGGAGTGGGCCACTCGTGGATGAGACGATCGCGGGGTTGGGTTTCTCCGGCAATATAACAGCGCTCAGATGCAATGTCCTGGCCCCGGAGCAGTTTTTCGAGCAGGGTCTCCCCTTCACCCACCGAGACGATCGTACCCTTGGGCAGCTGGTTAGCCAGTTGCTCATAAAAGACGCTGACGGCTCCGCCCCCGACCACGGCCCGCGCCTGGGCCTGGTATTGTCGCGATCGCTTCAAGGCTCGCTTAATCAAGCCCGAATTGCGCCAGAGTTCCCGGTAATAGGAGCTGGCAAGCTTTAGCCCGCCCCAAGCTCCCTGCAATTTTTGGACAGGATTGCGGGCATAGAAGACTTGGAAGGCGTTTTGGAGAGGATTTCCTCCCCGGCCCCCGACAGGAGCATAGATTTGGATATCTCGCCAGGAAAAAACGGTCAGAGTAGGACGGAACTCATCGATACAACGATCCAGGGCAGTTTTGTAGTCCAGGGGCGGGACTGTCCCGAGATCAAAGATTCGTTGTTCGACATCGGGAAATTGTTTATGAATGTGGTCCGCCAGATAAACCACCCCGATCGGAAAAATGGGGTTACAGGGAAGGCGCACGTAGAGGATGCGTTCCAAAGAGGTGGATTCCGACGGTTGAGCGATCGGGGCAGCGAGGGAATCGGGGTCTGAGTTCGCCTGAAGCATAGAAGGGGTGGCGGGAGTGGAATGTCCGTCCAGCATGACAACGCCCTGGATAAATGAGCAGCTTTTTACATAAGTTCACATTTTCATTATATAGGCCCCCTTGAAAAATCCAAGTTCCTCCCATGGGATCGCGTGGGTCCTGGGCGCATGGGACAGCGATGGATGGGCTTGGGAGGCAGATCAACTGGAAGGAGATAAACAGTAGTCCGATCGGCCCGATCCCTGGCTGAGACGGGTTGCGGATGATTATGAGAAAGCATGTGAAGCTGGAGCATCAGAAGGGGGTGGCCCATCCTGAACTGAGGATAAGGATTCTGAATGCTGCGCCTTGCAGACGTTCTATGGCAGCCGTCCCACTCATCTGGAGCAGTGACTCAGGAGCAGTCGGGGGAGGGCGCTCTGCGCGGCGGCGGGCACACTCCGAAATCCAGGAAGTTTTGCCATTTCGTTGCCATATAATTGCCCTACGGTTCTATATCAGGGCCGCTTCCGTAATCACCAGACCTCTGAGATATCTAGCCTGTGTTACCCCGCGACCAACTCCTTAAAGGCATCGAGAACCGAGAAACCCTCGCACGGATCCTCGACCAGGCAGAACAAGCCATACGCACCTGGGAAATCATCACCACGGATTTTCTGTCCCCCCCGGAACTGGCTGAAGTGGCCACGGTCTTAAACCGCCTCACGGAAGTGGCCTGGATTGGCTATGGGGGCTATGCCCAAGCGGAGCGTCAACGCCTTGCCCTGGGCCGATCGGAACTACCCCTCGATCACGAGCAGGTGCCCCTCGCAGCTCTGAGTATTGCCGGGAACTTTCTCTTTGATGCGGCGACCCATCGGGATTTTCTCGGATCGCTGTTGGGAACGGGTCTGGTTCGGGAAAAGGTGGGCGATATTATTGTGCTGGGCGATCGGGGAGCCCAGGCGATCGTGGTTCCGGAGTTGGTGGATTTTCTGACGATGAGTTTGAACCAGGTGCGATCGGTACCGGTGAAGACCACGGCGATCGCCTTTGAGGATTTACGTATTCAGCCCCCCCGCACCAAGTCCCTGACGACCGTAGAGGCTTCCCTACGCTTAGATGCGATCGCCTCGGCGGGGTTTGGTATGTCCCGCAGCAAAATGGTGGATCTGATTCAATCGGGGGATGTGCGGGTGAACTGGAAAACGGTGACTCAAGCGAGCCAAACGGTGAAAACGGAAGACCTGATTGCCATTCGTGGTAAGGGTCGTCTGACGGTGGGGGAAATTGCGGTGACTAAAAAAGAACGCTATCGGGTTGCCCTGACGCGCTATCTCTAGGGGGCACCTCGATTTATTCAAATTTCGACCGTAGTGCCCACGGCAGAATCAGGGTTGTGGCAAGCGGCTTCGCCGCCTGCCACAATGAATCGAGGTGCCCTACAGTTCACTGGTGCCACACCCTAAAAAGTAAGGCCCCGCACTCCAATTGAGTACGGGGCCTTACCCTTATGCCTGCTTGAAATCGTTAAATCCCCATAGCAGCAGAGTCTCTGGCTCTAGACCAGGGTATCCGCAGCGATCGGGTTTAAGACTTGCTGGGTTTTTGTGGTGTACATCATTCTGGTGTCAATCGTGACAAGTTTATCCACGATGCAATCAGAGACGATGAAGCAGCAAGGTGCCTGGGGTACCCTCACTTCTCAGTACCGGACAAAAAAGTGATCAGAATGGCCCTAAACCCTTACAGGGTAGGCATTTGAGTCTGATCGTCTGAAACCCTTGTATGGTAGGCGTTTCCAAAGTTTTGTCCGGTACAGAGCCCTCACTTACATCCCGGAACCAACGCCCACGTAAGCACCATAGAAAAAGATGCCAACGATGGTCAGTGCTCCAGTAACCGCGATGGTTCCAACAATCCAAAGGGGAATCTTAGCGTCTGCCATGGTATTAAAGTCCTCTAGTTAAAGAAGTAGCTGGAGAAAAGAATGCCTAATACGAAGATTAGGAGAAGTCCCAAAAAGAAAGAGGTGCGGTTCAGTTCAACCGGTTGAGTATTGGGGTTGGTATTTCTGTCCATATTAAAGTAACGCTCAATTAACGCTGAATGAACTGCATGGCGGCGATCGCGCCAAGGAAGAAGACCGTGGGAACGGCTAGCGTATGAACCGCGAGCCAACGCACCGTAAAAATAGGATAAGTAACGGGCTGATTGAGATTACGACCTGCCATAGTGATTATCTAAAATTCGCAAAAACTACTGGTTCAGAAATTCTTCGATCTGCTGCTTGGCTTCGTAGCGATCGGATACCACCGGAGCCTGGATCGCGTCCTGAGTGTAATACTCATTGGGACGGGGTGTACCAAAGGCATCGTAGGCTAAGCCAGTGCTCACAAATAACCAGCCTGCCAGGAATAGCGCAGGAATGGTGATGCTGTGAATAATCCAGTAGCGAACACTGGTCACGATATCGGCAAAGGGACGTTCCCCTGTACTGCCTCCAGCCATAATGTTTTCCTCCTCAATATAGCAACGGGTGCTTTTCTTAAATATCTTATCGGAGACTGACAACAGTAGACTCCAAGACCTGAAAACTTTTGGCTTCACCCCCAAAGGCTAACCCGGGTGTCTCTGCTGAGATCATCAATGGGATCCGGTGAGAGCAAGCCCGTGACCCAGCCCTAGCATGCGCTCCGATCGAGACCGGCATCATCGAGACCGGAACTTTTAAGACCAGAACTATCGAGACCAGAATTGAGGCTGGGGCAGTCCCTGGATGTGTGCCCAATCTTGGGTTTTCGGCTCAACCAGTGCGTTGGGGAGTCCAATGCTGCGCGGGTCGGGCGTTAACGGTCAAAGTCCCCATGCTACCGGTTAAGAACAGTCGCTTGGGGACTTTGGTTAAGGATATCTCATTGGGGGGACAGGTGGGGGAGAACTTCCTAGGGGCGCGTCAAAATGTCGTCGGTCCGCTCGGCACTGCCGGCCCCGGAGTAGACGACCCCGCGTTGCACATCCAGGGTCAACAAGAGCCCCTCACGGATTGACCGAGTTGCGTTCTCTACGCCCACAATAACCGGGATTCCCAGCCGAAGACCAATGACGGCAGCATGGCTGGTTAGGCTGTCTTCTTCGGTAATGATGCCGCCAGCTTTGCGAATCACTTCAATGTAGTCCACGGACGTGTGGGGGACCACCAGAATCTCACCCGGGTTAAAACCGTGGATATCGAGGGCGTTGTGGGCAATACGGGCACGGCCACTGACGGATCCCTGGCCAATCCCAACCCCCTGGCCCAGGACCGAAGTCACCAGTTCCACCTTGATCAAATCCGTGGAACCGGACACACCTTGGAGGGTTCCAGCGGTCATAACCACCAGATCCCCTGCCTCCAGGAGGGTCTTCTCTTGGGCCACATTGAGGGCAGCTTGGAAGGTTTGGCCCGTGGAGGGTAAATCTAGGACTAGTAGGGGTTTCACCCCCCAAACCAACTGCAATTGGCGAGCCACATCCACATGGGGGGTGACGGCTAGGATGGGCGTGATGGGCCGGAATTTGGACACATTCCGGGCAGTGGCACCGGTTTTGGTCATGGTCATGATGGCGGCGGCATCCAGTTGGGTGGCGATCGTGCCGACGGCTTCGCTAATGGCGTGGGGAATAGACTTCACCTGCATGGGGGGCGTGGTGGCGATCGCCTGCTCCTGCTCAATGCGGGTGGCAATGCGGGCCATGGTGGCCACGGCCTCCACGGGATAGTCCCCCACAGCGGTTTCGTTGGAGAGCATCACCGCATCGGTACCGTCCAAGATGGCGTTGGCCACATCGGAAATCTCCGCCCGCGTGGCGCGGGCATTGCTGACCATACTGTCTAGCATTTGGGTGGCCGTAATCACGGGGATGGCTAAGCTTCGAGCCGTTGCAATTAGACGCTTTTGCAGGATTGGCACATCCTCGGCGGGGAGTTCCACCCCCAGATCCCCCCGAGCCACCATGACCCCATCGCAGAGGGACAGGATCGCTTCCATTTGTTCGATCGCCTCGTGCTTTTCGATTTTGGCGATCACGGGCACCTGTTTGCCGGAGCTAGAAATGAGTTCCTTGATCTCCAGCACATCCTGGGGATTACGGACAAAACTCAAGGCAACCCAGTCCACCCCCTGATCCAAACCAAAGACCAGGTCTTTGCGGTCCTTGTCAGTCAGGGCTTTGATGGAGAGATAAACACCGGGGAAGTTGACCCCCTTATTGTTGGATAACTTACCTCCCACAATGACCCGACACCGCAGGGCTTTGGCCGCTGGATCGACGGATTCCACCTCCATTTCCACGCGGCCATCATCCAGCAGAATGGTTGCACCGGCGGGCACCTCTTCCGCGAGTTTGTCATAGCTGACACAGCCTTCGGTCTGGGTACAGGGAATGGATTGACTGGTGAGGGTGTAGGGATCTCCTTTTTTCAGCACGATCGACCCGTCTTCAAATTTACCGAGGCGGATCTTGGGGCCTTGGAGATCCTGCAAAATCCCCACCGGTTGGTTTAGTTCAAAGGAAACCTGCCGAATGAGGCGAATGCTGCGCTGGTGATCGTCGTGGGTACCGTGGGAAAAGTTTAGGCGCAGGGTGGTGGCTCCCGCTTCAATGAGAGCCTTGAGTACCTCGGGCTTACTGGTGGCAGGTCCGATCGTGGCAACAATTTTGGTACGGCGCAGGGATTTATGCAGTGGCATTGCAGCGTTGACAGTAATGGGAGGATAGGGAGGGTGCCCAGCCTCTCTAGGACTCAGGGAATGAAGAGGATGGGGGTCGATCGGGTTGGCTACGAGTTGCTGACACGTCGCCCGGTGGAGACGTTGCTCAGGAAATACATGACTCGCTTGAGACCTCGATCGCACCGCCTTCACACTCCCCATGAAGAAGAACTGTGTCAAGGTGAGCCTACAAATTATCCCACTCAATCACCCCGACAACGGTATTCCCGCCCTAGGGAATCTCTCTGCACTGTGTTCTCTGAAGCTCTAGGGCAAGATCTCAAAGGTCTCGTGCTGGTGAATCCGATAAACCTGAAAGTCTGAGTCAAGGGTTAAAATCTCGCGCAGTCCGGTGGCCTCAGCAAGCAGGACCAAGGTGGCATCGGCCAGATCCATGGCACGTTTTGGTACTGCTCCATCAGGGCAAAGAGATGTTTGTAGTCGGCTTGTGTTAGACAAGGCGTGTGGAGCGTTAAGATTTCAAGCTGGATCAGTTCAGCCAACTTTTGTTGCAAGGGCCAACCGCCTTGCCGATGCGCTAGATATATGGCCTCTGTAAAGCAGGGCCAGCTACTGATCAGTTGTGCCGTAGGCCAAATTTGGAGATGCTCTTTAAACAGGCTTTGGCATTCTTGATGTTGAATTTGGCTGGGGTCTGTCAAAGCAAGCAGAAACCCAGTATCGCAGAGTAGACTACCAGGCAGGTGACGAGAGGCCGCAGAAGATATGGGGTAAGGGGGCTCCTCCACTGAACTGGTTGTTTGAGCGACGGTGTTGCTTTGTTTCTTCCTCTTCTTAGCCATCATTTAGCCATGATTTTCCACGTTCCAATTCAGATGACTCAACACACTGTCTAAACCGTTAGCCCCTGACGACGAAATTTCTCAAGGAATGGGTCGTTGGCATTCTTGTCGAGATCGGGAGGAGTGAATTCCAAAGCATCCACTTCCCGACACCACTGTTCCCAGATTGCCCGATTGTCCCGAACTGGGGTGGAGTTGCTGGGTTCGTTGTTTTGTGCATCAGCTTGGGTTTGGGCTTGGGGAGAGTCGGTTGCTGGGTTTGTTGTAAGGCCAGGTGTGGCGTTGGTTTGGGTTTGGGCGGTGACGATCGCCGCAATAATCTCTGCTTTCTTCAGCCGCGATCGCAAAGACAGGCCCAATTCTTGAGCCAGAGCTTTCAGTTCGGGCACAGTTTTCTGCTCTAGGGTCTCCCGTAACTGGACAGCAGCGTTTTGGGCCTGCCGCTGTTCTAGGACGGTGCTGAGGTATTGAATGACTTGGCTGAGGGCAGGGGTCTCCAGGGTGCTGAGGGCGAGAAGGTCGTCAACCCCAATATCTCCGGAATTGAGGGCTATATAGCAGGCTTTAAGATGATCCCGAATAGCTTTCTCTGCCCTGTGTCGGTTTCGGAACTCAATACCAAAGCTCTTGCAAACTAAACGCAGTTCATCAGCCTTAAGGCGGGATAGCGAGTCATAGCTAACGGCTTTTTGAGAGGGGGGAGCTTGGGTGGTGCGAGCGGAAGAGGTAAGGGTAGGAGTGGCCATAGCAAGTTGCCTCGTAGGGTGCAACGTGACGAAATCCGCGAGGGCTGCATAAGGTGTGAAAAGGGGCGATCCCAGGCTGGTGTCAAACTGCAACCAGTCTAGCATTGGGGTTGGGGCGATCGTGGAGACCCCATCCTGCGGGCGATCGGCCTCAGCCTTGCCAAAAACTCCAACCTAATTCAAAACCTCTTCCTAAGCTTGAAGCTGATCTAACTTCGCTAACACTTCAGCACTGTGGGCGATCGGATTAACCCCGATGAACTGGGCCTGGAGAATCCCCTCGGGATCGATCACAAAGGTATTGCGTAGAGACAGGGGGGCCAGCCAAGACCCATAGGCACGGCTAACGGAACCATCCACATCGGCGAGGAGGGGGAACTTTAGCCCCTCCGCATCGCAAAACTCCGCATGGGTATCCACATCATCCGCACTGATCCCAATCACCTGGGTTTGGCGATCGAGATATAGGTCATAATCTCGCTGGAAGCGTTGGGCCTCTAGGGTGCAGCCGGATGTGAAGTCCTTGGGGTAGAAATAGACGACAACCCATTGGCCGCGCAGGTCTTGGAGGGATAAACTGCCTTGGCCGGTATTAGTGGGGAGGGTAAAATTAGGCGCAGCCTCGCCGAGGGGTGGCAACGGGCCGCCCGATGGGGGTCTGACCTTAGGCGGGGTGAAGGGAAATCCCAGGAGGGCAACGGGGGGAACGGCCAGGAGACCAAAAATTAAGTTACGGCGGGAAATCATGGGGTTGCTCCTTGGGGTGGACGGAGGGGTGGACGGAAGGCTTAAGCTTCTTTGCAAAAGTTTACACAAAATCCCCCCAAAGCCCCAGATGTATCTCTGGAATTTCTGCTAAGGAATTAACAGGCCCCTGACGTAGATGCTTTCCCGATCGAGCAGAGTCTTTTCAGTGATCCCTGTCATGACATTGGATGTCTTCTGTCCCACAGTGGGATGGGCCTCGGGATGAGCCTCGGGATAAACCTTTATGCTCCCTCGCGTGGATCGATCGCCCGGGGGGGATCAAGAAAACTTGTCCTGAGACGAATCCTTAGTCCTGTACTCAACCCCGTGTCTACCACACTGCTTCACCTGGTCTGCCTGCCGACAGCCCAGACTCTCCCTGACCAGCTTCATTCGCTTTCCGTTCACTGTGCAGCCCAATTAACGTGCAGCTCCAATTGACCCACGTCAGTTGATGATGGGCACCTCGAAAAATTCAAATTTCGAGGTGCCCACGGCAAAATTAGGGTTGTGGCAGGCGGCTTCGCCGCCTGCCACAATTAATCGAGGTGCCCTGATCTGACTGAGGTGCTTAGGGTTCCGTTGCAGTGTTTAGTTGAAGCGTTTCAATCCTCCCTATCGCCCCCTCTAAGTCAATGCCAACTGTGATTCCTCCTTTCCAACTCATCTTTCAGCAGATGGGGGTGGGCATGGCCTATCTCTCCCCCGCAGGGCAGATGCTCTATGTCAATCCCTATCTCTGTCAGATGTTGGGGTATGCGGACGATCGTGCTCTGGTCGGCTTATCGATTGATGTATTGGTTGCAGACCCAGCGGAGGTTGAGGACCGGGAGGGGGAGGTTGCGCCGTCCGAGGCTGCGGCCTCCAAGTCTGCCCAGCGGGATGATGTGCCGCAGGCTCAGACGGTCACAACTGTGCCCAATGCGCCCGATGCATCCGAGGGGGCGAGGGCGATCGATGGCGCGGCTGTGGAGTCCCTGGACCCAGGGGCGATGGGTGTCCAGTCGATCGATCCCCAGGGAGAGAACTCTGCCCTGATCGTCCAGTTCCAATCCCAAGCCAGTGACTCCCTACGGCTCGAACAACCCTGGAAACATCATCAGGGCCAGCACCTCTGGGTCAGCTTGACACTTTCACCGATTGATTGCGGCAATCCCAGCCCATCTTCTCCAGGGGCGGCGGGCGTACAAGGGTCAGCTGCCGCCCCGTCACCAGATTCCGTGCCCGATCCAGAGGCCGCATCCGACGCGATGCCAGACCCAGCGGTTGCCTATTGCGTGGTGGTGGAAGATATCACCGCCACCTATAGGGAACGACAGGTCCTGACCCAGGCCAAGCAGGACGCAGAAGCCGCGAATCGCGCCAAAAGTGAATTCCTCGCGGTGATGAGCCACGAAATCCGTACCCCCCTGAATGCCATTACCGGGATGGCAACCCTGTTGTCCGATACGGCTTTGGCCTCGGAACAACGGGACTTTGTGGGCACCATTCGCAGCAGTAGCGAAGCCCTGCTGGGTACCATTAACGACATTCTGGACTTCTCCAAAATTGAGTCCGGTAAGCTCGACTTGGAAATCAAGCCCTTTGATTTGGGGGCCTGTGTGAAGTCGGCGGTGGATTTGTCCGCCTCCCAAGCCATGCTGAAGGGAATTGACCTGCGTTGGGAGCTGGAATCAGAGGTTCCCACCTATTGTTTAGGAGATATTACTCGCCTGCGCCAGATTTTAGTCAATCTAGTCAGTAATGCTGTGAAATTCACCGAAGACGGCGGTGTTTCTGTAACGGTGTCGGCGGAGTGTTTGTCCCAGCCCAGTCCAGTCAACGCAGCACCACCGGCCAAGGAACTACTCCATCGCTTTCACTTCGCTGTGAAGGACACCGGCATTGGCATTTCCCCCGAGCAACAGGCCCGCCTATTCCAGTCCTTCAGTCAGGCCGACACCTCCATTACGCGCCGCTATGGTGGGACGGGGTTGGGACTAGCCATCTGTAAGCGTCTGACAGAGCTGATGGGCGGTCAGATTGAGGTGACCAGTACCCAGGGCCAGGGGTCGGTATTTCGCTTTTCAATTTTGATGCCCACCCTGCCGCCCCAGGAGCAATCCGAGGCTTCGGCGTCCTCTACGCTTAAGGCCCGTTTAGATATTCGTTGGGAGCAGGAAGCCGCCCAAACGGTCTACCTGACCGATGCAACGACGACCATTGGCCGGACCATGGGCAACCGCATTGTCCTGGGCGAAACCACGGTGTCCCGCTACCATGCCCAAATTGTGCGCGAGGGGGACTGCTACTGGATCTCGGACTTGGGTAGTGCCAATGGGACCTATCTCAACGATAAGCGTCTCTCAGCCCATGAACTTTACCCCCTCGCCAATGACGATTTAATCCGGCTGGGCACCTTCCAGATTCAATTTAGTCAACAGCCCCAAATTCCCCCGGAGGCCCTCAACCGCGATCTGAGAATTTTGGTGGCGGAGGATAATCGCATTAACCAAGAGGTGGTAGTGCGGTTACTGCGGAAATTGGGCTATGAGGCCGATGTTGTCAACAACGGTCGAGAGGCCCTGGAGGCAGTGCGACAGGAAGTTTATGATGTGATTCTGATGGACTTGGAAATGCCAGAGATGGACGGACTGACGGCGACCCAGGCGATTAACCAGGCTTGGGCCGTGGAAACGAATAGCTGCGAAGCGTTCCACCATCGCCCCTGGATTATTGCCCTCACGGCCTATGCGACGGAGGAGGATCGTAAACGCTGCCGTGAGGCGGGAATGAATGGCTATCTCACAAAGCCAATTCGGATTGCAGAGTTAGAACGTGCGCGGCAACAGTGCAGTTACCTGATTATTGGGTCTGAACCGAGTGCAGTGCAGACTTGGATCACCCCGAGTGATGCCGGAGGGTTACCCACGTCATGACTTCCTGGCGGCGCGGGGGGGGGGGGCGCGGGGGGGGGGGGGGGGGGGGGGGGGGGGGGGGGGGGGGGGGGGGGGGGGGGGCGGCGGGGCCCCCCCCCAAATCCCGCTGATCTAGACCTCAGACGGTCGATTGGTATGGCGGCGTGCTGACGTGCGTGTGGTGTGGCGTGTAACGGCGGCGGGGGGGGGGGGCAGGTGTGCGCATCGGACGAGAAAGTGCGCCGCGCGACGTGGGAGGAAGTGAGCGCTTGTGCGTCCGTCCCTCTGACGGCTCTGACGGACTGACGGTACCGCGGGGTGGGAGCTGGGGAGG
>JAYKIB010000335.1:0-8901 GCA_035285005.1 Prochlorothrix sp. | reverse complement strand
CGTCCAAAAAACACTCCAGGCCCAAACGACACGGCTCAACCGTCAGCAGTGGAGCTTAGGCGAGTTGGTGGGCAGTGAAGTTCTCTACCGTGGGGATCTCACCCAGGCATTCCAAAAAATCAACTCTGTCGCGGCCCAAACCCTAGGCGTGAGCCGAGTCAGCATCTGGCTTTACAACCCAGAACAAACCGCCTTAATCTGTCAGGCTAGCTACGCAACCAGTGCCGATCGCTGCGATCAGGGGACCAGTCTTGCGCTCCACGATCACCCCATTTACTTTGAGGCCCTCAACCGGGAATCCATGCTGGTGGCCCACAATGCCCAAGCAGACTGTCGCCTACAGGAGTTGGTCGAGTCCTATCTCAAACCCTCCCACGTGACCGCCCTTTTAGACGTGGCCATCCATTTTCAGGGTCAGTTGGTGGGGGTGTTATGTCTCGAACAGGTGGGAGAGCCACGGTTCTGGGTCGTGGAAGAGCAAAACTTTGCCCGCTATCTGTCCACAGCAATTTCGATGGCCATGGCCGCCCAAGAGCGGGCCCGTCAGCAAGAGACCCTGCAGCAAGCCAAGGAAATGGCCGATGCCGCAAACCGTGCCAAAAGCGACTTTCTCGCTAACATGAGTCACGAACTGCGAACACCGCTCAATGCAATTCTCGGGTTTACCCAACTCATGTCCCGCGATCGATCCCTGTCGCCGGAGCATCGTCAGCCCGTGGACATCATCAACCGTAGCGGCCAGCACCTCATTGATCTGATTAATAATGTGTTGGAAATGTCCCGCATTGAGTCGGGGCGGGTCAGTTTTGAGCCGGAGGAATTTGATTTAGGCGAAATTCTCGAAGGGATCGAGAGTCTCTTCCAAGCGCGGGCGATCGAGCAGGGGCTGAGCCTTCACTGCAAGCTCCAGTGTCAGTTGGCCTGCCATGAGGAATGCAGGGGGGAGGGGAACCTCCGGCTGTGGGTCGTGGCCGATCGTCAGAAAATGCAACAGGTATTAATCAATCTGTTAGGGAATGCCCTGAAGTTCACCACGGAAGGCCACGTGAGTCTAACCGCCCAGATTCGGACCCGCGATCCCGACAAAACATCCTCTCTCCCCCCACTTGAAACCGTGTTGACAGAGGCAGCACTAGACCTCGCACCGGACCAAAGCAGAACCGCTGCGGTGTTACAGCTGGTGGTGGAAGACACCGGCGAGGGCATTGAGCCAGAAGCCCTAGAGACCCTGTTCGAGGCATTTACCCAAACCACCACAGGAAGGCGACAGAGTGAGGGCACGGGCTTAGGCCTGTCCATTAGTCAACGACTCGTGGAGGTGATGGGGGGACAAATCCAGGTCAGTAGCGAAGTGGGCCAGGGAACGCGATTCCAGGTGGATCTGCCAGTGGTGGTCATTCAACGGCAGGTCTCATGCTCCGTAGCTCCCACCGGGGAAGTGATCGGTCTCAGGCCGGAACAACCCCAAATTCGGATTCTCATCGTTGAGGATCGGCTGGAAAATCGATTGCTCCTGCGTCAAGTGCTGACGCGAGTTGGCTTTGAGGAGATTCGGGAAGCCTACAATGGATCGGAGGCGGTGTTGCAATGGGAGATCTGGCAACCCCATCTCATTTTCATGGATATTCGGATGCCCGTGATGGACGGCTATGCAGCAACCCGTGAGATTCGCTCTCGCATTGAGGCACAGCAAATCGCGGGGAAAACCGTCGAAAACTCTGTGATTATTGCGTTAACAGCCAGTGCCTTTGAACAAGATCGGCAGGCAACCCTAGACCAGGGCTGTGACGATTTTATGAGCAAGCCTTTCCAGGAGTCCGAGCTCTTGGGAAAAATTGCCCAACACCTAGGAGTCGAATACCGCTACGGCCTCTCCAATGGCACTGCCAATGCCCCAACCTTGGAAACCGTGACCGCCCAGGACTTACAAGTGATGCCTTTGGACTGGCTCTTCAAGGTCCAGGAAGCGGCAATTCAAGGTAATGATACCCAGTTACTGGATTTAATCGAGCAAATTCCACCGGACTCCCAGGCTCTAGCACTGACGCTGAAAAAGTGGGCCTATGACTTTCACTTTGAGCCCCTGATTACCTTGATTGAGGAAATCACGCAAACAGACCCAACTCCCACAGACCCAACTCCCACAGAAACCACTCCCACAGAAACCACTCCCACAGAAACCACCTAACCCAATTCTGACGCTGACGGGAATCCCAGGTCGAAACCATGGTTAAAATTCTCCACCTTTCTGATATTCATTTGGGCAGCGGCTTTGCCCATGGCGCTGTCAATCCCCACACCGGACTCAATACACGCCTGGAGGACTTTGGCGAAAGTTTGCGCCTTGCCCTCGATCGCGCCATTGCTGAACCCGTGGATCTAGTGCTGTTTGGGGGGGATGCCTTCCCCGATGCCACCCCCCCGCCCTATATCCAGGAAATTTTTGCAGCCCAGTTCCGGCGCTTGGTGGATGCCCAAATTCCCACGGTGCTACTGGTGGGGAACCATGACCAGCACACCCAGGGCCAAGGGGGTGCGAGCCTCTGTATTTACCGAACATTGGGGGTTCCGGGCTTTATTGTGGGCGATCGGCTAGAAACCCACACCATTACCACCCGCAGTGGCCCCATTCAGGTGATAACACTCCCCTGGCTGACCCACTCCACCTTACTGACCCGTCCCGAAATGGAAGGCCGTTCCCTGGGGGATGTGAATCAGCAATTGCTCGATCGATTGGCCTTAGCCCTGGAGGGGGAAATTCGCCAGTTGGATCTGGAGATCCCGACGGTGTTGTTAGCCCATGCCATGGTGGATACGGCGAAATATGGGGCTGAACGCTATTTGGCCGTGGGCAAAGGCTTTACCTTACCGCTTTCCTTACTGACGCGCCCCTGTTTTGACTATGTGGCCCTGGGCCATGTACACCGGCACCAAGTCCTATGTACGGATCCGCCCGTTGTCTATGCGGGGAGTGTCGATCGGGTGGATTTCAGCGAGGAAAAGGAGGAAAAAGGCTATGTATTCATTGAAATTGGGGCAGAATCACAGCTGAGGTCCGATCCGGCTCAAAATCTCGACCTAGAAATAGAGCCAGAGCTAAACGTGCGGCCCGATCGAGAACCCGATCCAGAGCTAGAAATTGGACCCGAGCCAGAGGTTAGCCCCCCCTCAGCCCAAGATCCAGACCCAGGGATCGATCCTGAGTCGATCGATCCTGAGCCGATCGATAAAGACGAAGACCCTGAACCCGAACCCCGCGTCACCCAGTTTCAGTTCTGCCCCCTCCCCGTGCGCCCCTTCCGCACCCTGAAGGTTAACCTAACGGAGAAACCCGACCCCCAGGCGCTGTTGCTCCAAACCCTAGCCAAGGCCGAGTTAGAGGATGCGATCGTGCGTCTGATTTATCGCGTGACCGCTTCCCAGCTCGCCGCGATCGATCTGAATCCGCTGCGGGAAGCCCTCAGCGTCACCCACAGCTATACGATCCAGCCGGAATTGGTCAACCCGACGGCAGCCCCCCGCTTACCGGAGTTGGGAGAGGGGCAGGATCTCAGCCCGCTGGATGCCTTGGAAGCATATGTGGCGAGTCGATCGGAATTGGCGGACATTGCAACGGATCTGTTGGAGGCAGCACAGGTGTTGTGGCTGGGGGAAGCGGAACCGCGATCGGGTCAGCGCAAGGCTGCTGAGTTGGCGAAGACAACGGTACAGGAGACGGGCGATCGCTATGGGGTGGAGACTGCTGGCACCGATGCGTCGGATAAGACCCAGTTGCGCTTACTGTGAGGCAAAATGGGGCAACCCACTGGAGCCGGAGGATATGGTGATCTGCCGTGACCGCAACTGGATGCCAACGATCGGCCTCTACACCAGCGCTTCAAGGGTATTGGGAAACCCAAGAGCATGCCTCCTCTAACCCCTCTTGTAAAGGGAGGGACGGCGCCTTCTCTTCCCCCTGCAAAAGGGGGACTGAGGGGGGATTCTACGTTGGGGCACGCGGCTTCGCCGCGCAACCCAATTAATCGAGGTGTCCTCCAAGCGAACTCCAAGCAAACCTGCCTCCCCCTGCAGCGGGCCGTTAAGCCCATAAAAACAGGGAGAACCCTGAATCTGGATCCTCCCTGCACACAATATCTTTTTCTCAAACTGGGGGTTATCAGCAGAACCCGATCGGGGTTCAGCACCTTAAACCATGCCACCCGCAGCCTGGTAGCGGGCACGAGCCTTTTTCAGCGCTTGGGTTGCTTGGAGCTTCTCCTGGCGATCGTCACCAGACTCGGCCTTACCCATGCGAGTTTGCGCTGCGTCGAACTCCGTCTTGGCGGTTTCCTTGTCAATATTGGTGCCCTGTTCGGCCCCATTGACCAGAATCGTCACTTCATCGGACTCCACCTCTGCAAACCCACCCATCAGGGCGATCGAAGTCCACTCTTTGGTTGCCCGGACTCGCATCACGCCGATATCCAGAGCCGTGAGCAGGGGAGCGTGACCCCCCAAAATTCCCAACTGGCCGGTGGTGCTGGGCAGAATCACTTCTTCTGCAGGGGCATCCCAGACCGTTTTATCGGGAGACAATACACGAACGGTTAAAGCCATAGGTTTGTGATTAGCACAACAGCATTAAAGGGCAAGAGTGAATCCCCCTCAGTTCCTGCTAAAAGGCTAGGGGGGATTCCGCAGCAAACTTACTTGGCTTCAGCCTTCAGCTTTTCAGCCTTTTCAATCACATCTTCAATGCCGCCCACCAGGTAGAAGGCTTGCTCCGGCAGGTCATCCAGTTCTCCGTTGAGAATCATGTTGAACGCCTTGATATTGTCTTCCAGCTTCACATACTTACCAGACAGACCGGTGAAGATTTCAGCCACAAAGAACGGCTGAGACAAGAAACGCTCCACCTTACGGGCGCGGGCCACGGCCAGACGATCGTCCTCAGACAATTCATCCAGACCCAGAATCGCAATAATATCCTGCAGTTCCTTATAACGCTGGAGGATCGCCTGCACAGCACGGGCCGTATTGTAGTGCTCATCACCCACAATGTCGGGCTGGAGCATGGTGGAAGTGGAATCCAGGGGATCCACAGCGGGGTAAATCCCCTTAGAGGCCAACCCACGGGACAGCACGGTGGTGGCATCCAAGTGGGCGAAGGTGGTAGCCGGCGCGGGGTCGGTCAAGTCATCCGCAGGGACGTAAACCGCCTGAATCGAGGTAATCGATCCCTCGGTAGTAGAGGTGATGCGCTCCTGGAGAGCACCCATTTCGGTGGCCAGGGTAGGCTGATAACCCACAGCGGAGGGCATCCGGCCCAGCAGAGCGGACACCTCGGAACCGGCCTGCACAAAGCGGAAAATGTTATCGATAAACAGGAGCACGTCCTGCTTGTTGGTATCACGGAAATACTCAGCCATGGTCAAGGCCGACAGACCCACCCGCATCCGAGCACCGGGGGGCTCGTTCATCTGACCGTAGACCAAGGCCACCTTGGACTCGGAGATGTTCTCTTCGTTGATCACACCGGACTCTTTGAATTCTTGGTAGAGGTCGTTCCCTTCACGGGTCCGCTCACCCACACCGCCGAACACGGACACACCCCCGTGCTCCTTCGCAATATTGTTGATCAGCTCCTGAATCAACACGGTTTTACCCACACCAGCACCACCGAAGAGGCCCACTTTACCACCACGACGATAGGGGGCCAGCAGGTCAATCACCTTAATCCCGGTCTCAAACACGGAGGGCTTGGTTTCCAGTTCCGTCAGCTTGGGCGCTTCACGGTGGATAGGGGAGACATCTTGGTTATTCACCTCACCCATTTCATCCACGGGCTCACCCAACACGTTGAAAATCCGGCCCAGGGTAGATGCACCGACGGGCACCTGAATCGGCGCACCCGTATCGATCACTTCCATACCCCGCACCAGACCGTCGGTGGAACTCATGGAGACCCCGCGCACCTGCTTGTCGCCCAAAAGCTGTTGCACTTCGCAGGTCACGGAAACTGCTTCGCCGATGGCGTTGGTGCCTTCAATTTTAAGAGCGCTATAAATTTGGGGAAGTTCACCCTCGGGGAACTCAACGTCTACAACCGGACCAATAACCTGCCGGATGTACCCTACATTTTTTTTCGTGGTGGTGACCATGCTTGAGCCTATCCTGTGATTTGTTCAAATAGAAATTCAAGACCGTTCCGGGAGTGGAGCGGCACAGCCGTCTCGTGACCCGCCAGCTCAGGAACAGGGGCTTCCTGATACTTAAGTAAGACTTAAGAAAGTGCCATCTCTCAGAGTATCAGAGTCTGTTTACAATTCGACATTCAATAGGGGGGATTTGGGGAAAACCCTTAGGATTGGAAGACTTGCGGGGATTGGGACGTATGTACAATATTAGGAATTTGGTGGGAGGCAGTCTGGGATCCCGTCTGATCGCTGGGCGCACTCCGCCTTTTCCTCGTCTACATCCACAGGTTCTGTGATGGAAGAAATTCTTTATGAATACGCCTGGTTAATCCCGGTGTTGCCTCTATTAGGGGCAGCGGGGGTTGGCTTTGGCCTAATCTCCTTTAATCCTGAAGTCAATCGCCTGCGCCAGTTTAACGCCCTTGTGATTTTACACCTGCTGGGGGTAGCCGTGGTTCTGTCTGCGGCACTGTTCTGGAGCCAGTTCCAGGGCCATGAACCCTATGTCCGCATGGTGGAGTGGGCTTCGGCGGGGGATTTTCATCTAACGATGGGCTACACCATTGATCACCTCACGACGCTGATGCTGGTGGTGGTGACGACGGTGGCGCTGTTGGTGATGATCTACACCGATGGCTATATGAGCCACGATCCCGGCTATGTCAGGTTTTACGCGTATTTAAGCCTGTTTAGTTCCTCAATGCTGGGCCTAGTGCTCAGTCCAAACCTGGTCCAAATTTATATTTTTTGGGAACTGGTGGGGATGTGCTCCTACCTACTAGTAGGGTTTTGGTTCGATCGTAAGTCTGCGGCGGATGCCTGCCAAAAGGCGTTTGTGACCAACCGGGTCGGTGACTTTGGCCTGTTGCTGGGAATGCTGGGGCTGTATTGGGCCACGGGCAGCTTTGAGTTTGAGGTGATGGGGGAACGACTCCAAACCTTGATTGAGTCTGGGGTGATTAGCTCTGGCCTGGCGACCCTCTTTGGAGTGCTGGTATTCCTCGGTCCCGTGGCAAAGTCGGCCCAGTTCCCCCTCCATGTGTGGCTGCCCGATGCGATGGAAGGTCCGACTCCAATTTCGGCCCTAATTCACGCGGCGACGATGGTGGCGGCGGGGGTCTTCCTGGTGGCGCGGATGTTCCCGGTGTTTGAGCACCTGCCGATGGTGATGGAGACGATCGCCTGGGTCGGAGCCTTCACCGCCTTCATGGGGGCGAGCATTGCCATTACCCAGAACGACATCAAAAAGGGTCTAGCCTACTCCACCATTTCCCAGTTGGGCTACATGATTATGGCCATGGGGGTGGGGGCCTACAGTGCGGGTCTGTTCCACCTGATGACCCATGCCTACTTCAAGGCGATGCTGTTCCTGTGCTCGGGTTCGGTGATCCACGGTATGGAAGCGGTGGTGGGCCATGACCCGATTTTGGCCCAGGATATGCGGATGATGGGCAAACTCCGTAAATATATGCCCGTGACGGCGATTACCTTCTTGATCGGGACACTAGCGATTTGTGGGATTCCACCCTTTGCTGGGTTCTGGTCTAAGGATGAGATTCTCGGCGCGGCCTATGCCTCCAATCCGGCCCTGTGGGTTGTGGGCTGGCTGACGGCGGGCATTACGGCGTTTTATATGTTCCGGATGTATTTCAGCACCTTTGAGGGCGATTTCCGGGGTAAGGATGCCAGTGCCAAGCAATCTGTGCTGGTGGACTGGGGTCTGGCTCCCGCCTTTGGTCCCGGTGCGATGCACAAGGATGAGTTAGGTCACGACGATCACGGTGAGCATGGTCACGACGATCACGGCCACCACCTCAGTGATACGCCCCATGAGTCGCCTTGGACGATGACGCTGCCCTTGGCGTTGCTGGCGATTCCGTCGGTGCTGATTGGCCTAGTTGGTACGCCGTTCGGGAACTATTTTGAGGCGTTTATTACGGCTCCGGGTGAGGTCTTCGATATGGCGGAGGCGGCGGCAGAGTTTGATCTCCATGAGTTCACGCTGATGGCGGGTAGCTCGGTGGGGATTGCCCTGCTGGGGATTACGCTGGCTTCGCTGATGTATTTGATGAAGAAGATTGACCCGGCGGCGATCGCCAAAACGTTCCAACCGCTCTATTTATTCTCGAAGAATAAGTGGTATTTGGATGACATCAATAATCTGCTGTTTGTCCAAGGCAGCCGCCGTCTGGCCCGCCAAGTGTTGGAGGTGGACCTGAAGGTGGTGGATGGTTTGGTGAACCTTACGGGTTTGGTGACGCTGGTTTCTGGGGAAGGGTTGAAGTACCTGGAGAATGGCCGCGCTCAGTTCTATGCGCTGATTGTGTTCGGTGCGGTTCTCGGCTTGGTCGTCGTTTTCGGCGTAACCTAACCTTTTCTTGTCGTGTTCCCACGCTTTTGACAATTTGCACCAAGAGCGTGGGATCCTTTATAGGATCAGTGGCTCACAAACCAAGAGCTTCTCGCGTTAAATGGAGTATGCCACATGAACAAGGATCCAATATGGTTCCATGCACACAACTCTGAAAAAATTGGCCCTTTGCGCCTTGAAGAAATTCACGATCTCATCCTCTCTGGTCAAATTGGCAGAGATACATTAGGGCACCTCGATTAATCGAGTATTTGAAAAATCTGAGTCTTAAAAACCCCCATAGTGAGACAGAAATAACCTTTCCATAGCACTATGGGGGTTGTTATTACAATATCAGCTAACTAACCCTTCTCC
>JAYKIB010000334.1:0-5899 GCA_035285005.1 Prochlorothrix sp. | reverse complement strand
GCCGCCCCAATAATCATCCCCGACACCTCATCCAACTCCATCTCCGTGCCCTCCGTGCCTCCGTGGTTCATCGCCCCGCTCCCACAACTCCCGCCATTGGTAATTTACACTAGCAGCCCCCCAGTCCGGCTCTCGCTGGAACGGCTGCTGCACATAACACACCTCACAGCCTGCCGGTTGTGTCCCGTAATTGACTCCCTTCTCCCGCGCTCTCCCAGCACCGCCTTCAGCTAAGTCCTGCACCGATCGATCCGCCAGCGCATCCGGCAACACCTCACCATCCGGGACACTCACCAAGGCCAAAATAAACTGCTCTGGCTGATTCAGCGCCGCTAAAATCTCATTTCTCGTCACCGTCACCGTTTTTGACCCCTCAATCCGCCCCTTCACCTCAATAAAGCGCAGTCGTCCCGTTTCCGGCACCCGAGACTCAATATCCCAACCACACTTTTGGGCACTCACATCCCGTGGCTCGTACCCCAGGGCACGCTCCGCCGCCATCACCGCCGCCATCGCCGCCAACTCCACCCGCCGCGTCTCCTTGGCAAACTGCGCTGGGGGTTTGCCGCCTGGTCCTTGCAGCCGCTGCACCAGGCCGATCGGAACAATCAAGGCACCCCCCACAACCACCGGCGGCAGGGGAGCCAACTGACGTTCCTGCTCCAACTCCCCCAAACGCCGTTGGAGCCGGGTTGCCAAGTCATCCGCCCGTTGCTGGGCCTTCGTCGAGTTGAGCTTGGCGTTGGGTTTACCAGCCTCTTCCTGTAACCGTAACGCCGTTGCCCGCTGATCCCAGTAGTTAATTTCCTTGGTGAGGCGGTCCCGCACCGCCCGCACCGTCTTCTCAATCAAAGCCTCCTTGCGCTGTCGCAGTTCCTGGAGGTGAGGGGGCACTAACTGGGCGATCGCGTAGCCCATGGCCTTGCGCTCAATATCCTCCCGTAGACCTAGCCCATTCAGGCTCTCTTCCACCAGGGACTTTTCTGCCTCCGTTAGGGGGCGATAGTCCAAATAGGGAGCATATCCCGCCCCGATCGCCTCACCTGTACTCGTCAGTTCCACATACTGCATCCGGCGCGACACCACCCGTCGTCGCCCATCCCGATCGGTCACCGCATCCTGAATTGAATGCTCTAGATAGACCAAGGCCCGCACGGTTTCACCGGGATCAGCCTCGTCTACCAACACTGCCCCCTGGCGTAACAGATCGCGATAGCGCTCTAGGATGAGATCGATCGTGGCATCCAACAGGGGATGACCCGGACAGACAAAATCAGCCAAGGGCTTACCCGGAACACTGATAAGCTCCTTCGCAAAGCAAATCCGCTCATAGCGCTTCAGCACCGCTTCCCCCACACCAATCAGGCGATCGCGATTCCGAATCACTGCCGGAACATGGGTAATTTCATAGCGCTTGGGTTCCCGCTGGCGAATCGTTCCCCCCAGGCGCTGGAATGCCTCCAAGAAAAAAGCTGCAATAAAGTGGGGCTGGAGCTTGCGGGCCTCCGCCCGTTCCATCTCCGCCCGAATCTCTTGCACCTTAGACGCATCCATCGAATCGCGGGCTAAGGCGTGTTCTTCCAACAGCACCCTCAAGCGCTTCTGGTCCAGTCGATCGGCCACAGCTTGATCGAGCTTGGCTTTTACCTCCGGTCGATCGCCATAGCGAATCGCCTCAATCAGCAATTCTCGCAGTTCCTTCCCGGCGATCGCCTTCCCCAATACATCAAACACCTTCCCCCCCAGAGCCTGCTGCTCCACCTCCAACTTCCGCAGCAGCGATAGATACACATCCCCCTCACGGGTCTCTGCCGCCACCAAGTTCCACAGATGACACACTTCCGTCTGGCCAATTCGGTGAATACGGCCAAAGCGTTGTTCTAGGCGATTCGGGTTCCAGGGCAGATCATAATTGACCATCAGATGCGCCCGTTGCAGGTTAATCCCTTCCCCCGCCGCATCCGTTGCCACCAGCACCTGCACCGTCACATCTTGCTTAAACGCCTCCTCCGCCTTCTTGCGCTCCTCCCGTCCCATCCCTCCATGAATCGTCACCACTGCTTCCGCCTGTCCCAAAAGCGTTGTGATTTGCTGGACTAAGTAATTGAGGGTATCCCGATGCTCCGTAAACAGCACCAACTTCCGGCGATGCCCCCCTGCATCAAACATCTCCGCTTCACTTTGCAAGAGCTTGGACAGCTCATCCCACTTGCGATCCTTGCCCCCTCGGCGCACCTGTAGCGCTAAGGTCTCCAGACGGTTAAGCTGGTCGATTTCGGCCTGGAGTTCAGCAATGGTCCGTGCTGCTGTCGCCTGATCAACCACTTCTGCCTCCGTCGCTTCTCGTTCCTCACTGGAAGCATCTTCAAAATCGTCGTCCCAGTCATCCAAGTCAATCGTCGCCCCAAACTCCAGCTCGGCACTCAGTCCCCGCTTTAAGAGTTCTTCTTCCCGCAGCCGCTTTTGTAGCCGCTCTCGTCGTCGTTTGAGGGATTGATAAATCGCTTCCGGGGAAGAGGCTAGACGACGCTGCAAAATCGTTAGGGCAAAACCAACCGTGCCCTTGCGCCCATCATTAGCCAAGGCTTCAGCCCGATTAAACTCCTCTCGGACATAATCTGTCACCTGTTTGTATAGAACAGCTTCTAACTGGGAAAGTTCATATTGAACCGTATGTGCCCGCCGTTCTGGGAAAAGCGGCTTCCCATCAAACTTTAGGAGATCCTCTTTCACAAACCGCCGCATGAGGTCCGAAGTGTCACAAACGTGAACCCCATCCCGGAACCGTCCCTCAAAGCGATCTCCATCTAGAAGCGCCAAGAACAACTGAAAGTCTTCTTCCTTGCCATTGTGAGGCGTTGCTGTCATCAGTAGAAAATGGCGAGTTAAAGTCGATAATAGCTTTCCTAGCTTATAGCGCTTGGTTTCTTTGACTTCTCCGCCAAAAAACGAAGCAGACAGTTTATGAGCTTCATCTACCACAACTAAATCCCAGTCTGTTGCTCCTAGCTTTGCTTGTAGATCGGCATTGCGGCTCAGTTTATCCAAACGGGCAATCAGTAGAGGCATTTCAGCAAAGGCATTTCCAGTACGGGCTGCTTCAATGCGATCGTTCGTCAAAATTTCAAAGGGGAGATGGAACTTCTGAAAGAGTTCATCCTGCCACTGCACCGCCAAACTACCGGGACAAACAATTAAGCAGCGCTGCAAATCCCCCCGAATGAGAAGTTCCCGAATCAATAACCCCGCCATAATCGTTTTCCCAGCCCCAGGGTCATCAGCTAGCAGAAACCGCAACGGCTGGCGACTCAGCATTTCACTGTACACCGCAGTGATTTGATGGGGGAGTGGGTCTACCAAGGAGGTATGGACTGCCAACAGAGGGTCAAACAGATGGGCTAGCCGAATGCGATGCGCTTCTGAGACCAGACGTAGCAGTTCCCCATCTCCATCAAAGCTCCAAGGTCTTCCTTCGGTCACAAGCTCTAAAGTCGGCTCTCGATCTCGCAATAGTAGCTCTGTATGAGGCTGTCCACTCGTATCTTTGTAAGTTAACTCCAGTACCTCTCCATACCACTGGGTACTAATGACTGTCACGGTTTGGTGGGGCAAAACCCCTTTGACAATTGCCCCATGCGTTAGATCTTCAAGTTGAGCCATAGACTGGGAGTTCCCGGTAATGCCATCTCAGTGATAGGCCAGATGGAAATAGGGTTGCTGGAGGAGTCTCCCCTACGCAAAACTGGGCTATACAATTATTTTGCAGAGTTATTTCAGTTTAAGCGCCATACCCCCCCGTAGATCAAGACTTGTTGCCGAATCTTTTCTTCCCCATACCGCTGTCGCAATTGCAGGCCCACCTTCTCCATCGCAAACAAATCCAACTCCGGATCCGTTTCCTGCGTCACTATTTCGCCCCCCTTTGCCCAGAGCATCGCCCCCCGCAACCGCAAAGCTTCCGCCTCCTCAGTCCGTACCTGTTGCACCGATCGTTGGATTCATTTGAGGGCACCTCGATGAATTGGGTTGCGCGGCACAGCCGCGCAACCCAACCCTGATTCTGCGGTACTGCGGTGCAACTCTGTCTTAATCGAGGTGCCCGAATCTGTCCTGGCTTAAAGTTGTCATTACGACGGTGCAAGGGTTTCCAGCATCAGCTTCGATCGCTTCATGGCATCGGGCACCGGCACCGGGTAATCCCCCGTAAAGCACGCCGTACAGAAATGGCCCGGATCATCCAACGTCGTATTGACCATGCCTTCCACCGTGAGGTAGGCCAGGGAATCCACCCCAATTTTGTCCTGAATTTGGGCAATAGATAGGGTTGCGGCAATGAGCTGATCCTGGTTATCCGTGTCAATGCCATAGAAGCAGGGATGGGTCACCGGTGGTGAAGAAATGCGCATGTGTACCTCCGTCGCGCCCGCATCCCGCAGAGCTTGGACCAGTTTGCGGCTGGTGGTCCCCCGGACGATCGAGTCATCCACGATCACCACCCGCTTCCCCTTCAGCACATCCCGCAGGGGGTTGAGCTTCATGCGAATCCCCACTTCCCGCATATGTTGGGTCGGTTGAATAAAGGTGCGGCCCACATAACGGTTCTTGATGAGGCCCTCCGCATAGGTAATGCCAGACACCTCCGAGAAACCGATCGCCGCAGGAATCCCCGAATCCGGCACCCCCATCACCAGATCAGCCTCCACCGGTGACTCCTGAGCTAATACCTTCCCCAGGCGCTGGCGATAGCTATAGAGGCTTTCCCCCTCATAGCAACTGTCGGGGCGCGAGAAATAAATCATCTCAAACACGCACAGCTTGGGAATGACCTGTTCTGCCCACTGGAAGCTTTGAATTCCCTCCTCCGTAATCCAAACCAACTCCCCTGGCTTCACCGCCCGCACGAACTCAGCCCCAATGATATCCAGGGCGCAGGTTTCCGACGCAAGCACATAACGGGTGGGCGTATCATCACCGTACTGGAGAGAACCCAGGACCAGGGGCCGAATCCCCTGGGGATCACGGGTGCCAATCACACCCTGGGGGGTGCCGATCACCAAACTAAAGGCTCCTTCGCATCGCTTCAGGGCCTGCACCGTCCCGTCCAGCCAGTCAGCACCCGCCTCCACCGCCTCACCGATCGCCAGGGCAATCATCTCCGAGTCCGTGGTGGTCACCAGGTTCTGATTATTGGCAAGGAGTTCCGCCTTCAGATTCATGACATTGACCAGGTTGCCATTGTGGGCCAGGGCTAGGGATCCCAGGCGGGTGTCCACGATCGCGGGCTGGGCGTTCCCCACATGGCTAGAGCCGGTTGTGGAATAGCGGGTATGGCCCACGGCAATATCCCCCTGTAGCTTCGCCAGGATTTCTTCATTGAAGACCTGGGACACCAGGCCCATGTGTTTATGGATTTGGAGACGATCGCCCGTGAGGGTGGCGATCCCAGCGGATTCCTGACCTCGGTGCTGGAGTGCAAAGAGACCGAAGTAGGTCAACTTAGCCACATCTTCTTCCGGCGCATAAATACCAAAGACCCCGCAGGCTTCCTCGGGCTTATCGCTGGAGTGACCCGGTTGCGGCAGGGAAGCCTCGGCGGGGGGAACCAATGGGGTTTGGGTGGAGAGGGGAAGACGATCGATCGCAGCAGGGTGAGACTGAAGCGAGGAATACAGTTGATTATCCATAGGGGCAAGGGGGCGGCGCGGCAGAGGGCAAGCAGGGACAAGGGGACACCAATCCACACAAAGCGATGGAGTTGGAGTTGTCTTAACCTAAGAGGATGTTTGGAAACCCAAGAGGTGGAGTAGGGGTACAAGAAAGCCCTTGAGGATCTAGGCTAGATAGTGTAAATTCATCCACCTTCCTCAAGAGCTATGACTTCAGCTTACCCCGTCACCCT
>JAYKIB010000333.1:0-4039 GCA_035285005.1 Prochlorothrix sp. | reverse complement strand
GCCAGTGGGAGAAAATAGCCAGATCATTGGTCTACTGAGGTATTCGCCGATCCACCACTGGCTTGATAGGCTTCAAGCCTTCAGATTCACTCTCAGCCTGTTTTCTCGAAAGTGGGATGCTCCCCTTGAGTTGGCTCAGATTGTCCGGGCTAATCCAACCCAGATCCAAGGCGCGACGGCTAACCTTTTCGAGATCAATGCCACGACCGTCATCTTGAATCTCAATGATGGTTTGATTGCCACGATGGTAGGCTCGAATTTCGATCGTGGCTGCCTCTGGTTTTCCTCGGTGACGGCGGATTTCCGTTGGCTCGATGCCATGATCAAAGGCATTTCGTAGTAAATGCAGGAGTGGATCGTGCAGTTTGTCGAGAATGCTTTTATCAATCAAAACCGCTGCCCCTGTCAGCTTGAGATTTACGGGCTTCTGAAAACGGTTGGAGAGATCCCGCAACACCCGAGGAAAGCGATTCAGAACCTCATCCAGGGGCAGCATTCGGGACCACATCAACTCATTTTGGAGTTGGTTCAGTTGCTGGTTCTGTTGCTGGAGCGATCGAGTGGATTGCTCCGCAAATAGGTTAATATCATTCACCGCCTCTTCCAGTTGCAGTGCTTCTTCAAAAATCTCCTGTAATTGGCCGTGAAGATGACTATAGCGGTCCATTTCTAGGCGATCGAACTGGAGTGAGTCTAAGAAATCGGCATGATCTAAGCGGTTAGATGCAAGGGCCGAAAAATCCCGATCGGAAGACAACGCCGTGGTCTCTGGTGGAAAGGAGCTGGGCTGGGGCAAAGGCGAACTGGAAGTGATGGATCGTAAGGCTCTGGCTTGAGCACTCTCCTGGACAGTATCAACGAGCATTAAATCTGAGGATTGACGCAGTTGGGTCAAGAGGGTTTGCAAACACTCAAAGCGATCACTTAACTCTTGTACCACGGCTTGTAACTGCTCATTTTGCAGTGAGAGGCTATTACGGTTAATCACTAGCTCCCCCACTAAGTTATTCATGCGCTCTAGGCGCTGAAGGTCCACACGCACCGATCGACCAGGGGCTTGGCTGCGAGGTTTGGTTTGGAGGGGAGTGGGTTCGGGGGGATGGATCGTTGGAGTATGGGGGGCAACGAGGGCACTCCGATCGAGATCGCGCGTGGTCAGAGTACCGCCCGTTGCCCCCTCAGCAAGACTGGGCAGTCGATCGAAGTTAGCGGTCACTTCATCAATCAGGTCAGAGATCTCGGGACGATCGTCCTCAGCCTTCGAGCCGGACAGATTGTCCAGATCGACAGCATTACCGAAAACAGCCCCTAAACTAGGTGGATCGCCCAGATCAGCCCCATTACCAAAAACTGACTCTAAACTAGGCAAATCACCCAGATTTTTATCCGAGTCCCTTTCAAAATCTTGATCAGAACCCTGTCCTCGATCTGGCTGAGACTCAACTTCAGACTCAGCTCCGCCCCCAAAGATCGCATCTAGGCTGGGTGGACTGCCCGAGTCTGTCACCACTTCGACTGGCCCAAACTCCCCAAAACCCGTGTCCAAGGGGAGCCGCTCCTCAACTCCATCCCCGATCGCGTCCCCAATCCGTTCCCCGATCTCCTCACCCGTCTGCTCACCCATCCCAACACCTAGACTGTCATCTAGCGAACGGAATCCTTCATCTGCTCCAATTTCACCAAATACAGATTCTAGACTCGGAAAACTCGCTAAATCTGTATTTAAATCTGATTTTTCAGGTATTTCTACTGGATTTCTAGGCTCAGTCAGTCCAAAATTGGACGAGACTACATCAGATGGAACTATATCAGACAAGACTGCATCAGACAGAACTGCATCAGACGGGCCTACACCAGAGATGTCCCCAGCCAAGGCTTTGAGTGCTGAGGAAGGAGTACCCCCTTGGCGACGATCGCCCCGGAGCACCTGATCATGAGCCTGTTGAAAGTCTGCTAGCGCGAGGGTTAATACCTCTAGGGCGCGATCGGGATGCCGCTCCACCGCCGCCAACGCAGTTTGGGTTAGCTCCCCAAATCCCGGCAACTCCAAGATCTCAGCTAATCCTGCAAAAACCTCCAACTGCGCCCGTAATTCCCCGGCCACAGGACAATGCTCTGGATGTGCGAGGACATCCTGCCAACGCGCCAACCCCTGGGCCACATCCACCTCAAAAATAGAAGCGACAATATCTATGCCCAAGTCCTGGGAACTGGGGACATAGCCTTCAGAGTCTTGAATTGCCTCTTTTAACAGGCTTTCTAGATGACTTAAAGCTGGTTCTGCCTGTTCTAGCGCTAAAACCTCATCTAACGTACCGGTTTTAATTTGAGATTCCAGCGGAATCCGCAAACAGTCATAGCCCTGAAGTAGTGCGGTTTCTAAGGTGGCATCCAGGATTACACTGTCGTTATAAAGCGCCTTAAAAATAGTTTCAAGGCGATGGGAAATGGTTTTAATCGCTTCCAGTTCTACACTGGCAGCCCCCCCTTTAAGAGAGTGCGCTGCTCGCATAATTTCGTGGATTTTGGCAGTACTGCTATCTTGGCGCAGACCGAGCAATCCCAGTTCAATGGTTTGCAACAGTTCCTGGGCTTCTTCCACAAAAAACTGATAAGCCTGATCCCGAATCTCAGGGCTGAGGGACATGGTTTAAAGGGGGGAGCTATCCAATTGGGGCAGGGAGTGAGTCCTATAAACCGTGAGGGAGGTAGTGTTCACCCTACGGTAAATGAGGTGCGCAGTACCTACTCTAGGGCACCTCGATTAATTGTGGTAGGCGGCTTCGCCGCCTGCCACAACCCTGATTCTGCCGTGGGTACTGCGGTCGAAATTTGAATTTTTCGAGGTGCTCTCTACAGAGATTAGATGAAATAACTATGGGGCACCTCGATTAATTGGGTTGGGCGGCGAAGCCGCCCAACCCTAATTTTCACATGGGTCATTGGGCAAAAACTTAAATTTTTCGAGGTGCCCTATGGGAATTCTAGAAAGAATCTCATTAATAAAGCACTTTCTAGAAACTAGCTCACCTTAAAGCGAGCTACTTCTGATTGGAGAGTCTGAGCTACGGTTAGTAACTGCTGGAAGGATTGGGCCACCTGTTCCGCTTCCGTGGAGGTGTGCTGGGCGATCGTCGCCAGCCCCGTCATACTTTGGGTTACCGAGGAAGAAGCTGTGGACTGCTGGGCTGCTGCGGTGGCGATGGAATTGACGAGACGGCTGATGTCCTGGCTCGTGTTGGCAATGCGCGTTAGGCTTTGGCGGGTCGCATCCACCAACTGGGTTCCGGTTACCACCTGCTCCGTTCCAGCTTCCATGGCTGCAACCACCTCCTGGGTTTCCGCTTGAATGCCTGCCACTAGCTTTTCAATTTCCGCCGTTGCTTCTGCGGACTGTCGGGCTAGGGAACGCACCTCGTCGGCAACTACCGCAAAGCCTCGGCCCTCTTCCCCGGCTCGGGCGGCTTCAATGGAGGCATTCAGGGCTAAAAGATTCGTTTGAGCAGCAAAGCTACTAATGAGGTTCACAACCTTGGAAATCCGCTGGGAAGATTCCCCAAGACGCTTCACTTTTTTCGCGGTTTCACCTACGGTTTCACGAATGGCCAAGATCCCATCCACCGTGCGGTTCATGGCATCATCTCCCTCCTGGACGGTTTGGCTTGCCTGTTGCACGGCCACCTCAGCCGCTTGGGCGTTGGTGGTGACCTCCTGAATCGAGCGGGCCATGTCTTCAATTTGTTGGAGTGCGACTGCCAGTTCCTCGGTTTGTGTGCTGGCCCCGGTGGATAGGTTACCCACAGCAGATTCACTGGTGCGGGCGGTTACGGCCACTAGCTCTGCTGCACTTTGGACCTGTTGGACAATACTACGGAGGCTTTCGATTGTGGCATTATAGGAATCCGCCACTGTATAGGGCACCTCGATTAATCGAGTATTTGAAAAATCTGAGTCTTAAAAACCCCCATAGTGAGACAGAAATAACCTTTCCATAGCACTATGGGGGTTGTTATTACAATATCAGCTAACTAACCCTTCT
>JAYKIB010000332.1:0-21244 GCA_035285005.1 Prochlorothrix sp. | reverse complement strand
TTGGGGGTCGGGCACCTGGTTCGGATTTGATTCATCCTCAGTGTGCCTTGACCCCTCCCCTTTTGGAACCCCATGCCCCAAAAACACTGACCTGCCTACACTACAGAGTTTTCTGCACCACTAAGGGCTACGAAGTTTGTCGTCGCCTCAAAAGCGATCCCAAAACCCAAAGTGTACCCGTGGTGATGTGTTCTTCTAAAGGGGAAGAATTCGATCGTTACTGGGGGATGAAACAAGGCGCAGATGCGTATATTGCCAAGCCGTTTCAGCCAACTGAACTGGTTGGAACGGTGAAACAGCTCTTGCGGGGGTAAGGTGAGCTGACGGGGGGAACAACGGGGTCAGGATCCCATCAGCAAGCCCGTGTAGTTTGGATCGAGAATACCCTCTCGTCCGGATTAACCCATCGTGTAGCTGGAAGGCCATTCATTCCACCGTTTCATTCAAACCGGGTCCGTTCGTTCCCAGTTTGCCAGTGCGTGAGCTAGCGGTAGGGAACATCCCATCCCAGTACACCCCAACACCTCCCACCCCAGTCATGTTGCTGTTCCCCGGATGCGCACACCCCTGCCCCACTGATTTGGAGTCTGTGGATGTCCGGCTCCCTGTGGCCGATCGGGCCACCGCGCAAAACCCGACACATCAATCAAAACCCTTCACATCAATCATTGAGGAGATAGGATGGTTGGCAATCCTGACTTTCTAGCAGGGCAGGACCAGGATAATAGCCCTGAGATGCAGGAACTGGAGACTCCGGATGGTGAACTCTATCTGCGATTCTTTATTCCCTCCGGGGACGAACTCGCGCTTCCTGCGATCGGGATCCGGCAAGCAATTTTTGAGCCACCCGATCGGATCACCCCGATTCCTAACGTTTCTTCCCTCCTTCTCGGGACGCTGAATATGCGCGGTCGGGTGATTTGGGTCGCAGACCTCGGCCAATTTCTGGGGGATCCGACCCCTTTAAACGTCGATCGTACGGAACTTCATGTGATTGCTGTGGAAGATCAAGACACCATGTTAGGGTTAGCGGTCGATCGGGTTGGTGATACCCAATGGCTCAACATTGACGAAATTCAGATGTCGACTGATATTTCTGACACCATGGCTCCCTTTGTCCGGGGAGAGTGGATTGTGAAAGACAACGAAAGCGATCGTCGCCTCCGACTGCTGGATCAAGTGTCGATCCTTCGATCAGCGCGGTGGGCTGCATAGGCGCTTAGGGCAGACATTTGAACCGCAGGAGAGAACCCCATGTCATATCAGCAGGCACTCGATCACTACAACGAGCAGGCATACGAAGCCGCTGCCGCCATTATTGATCCCCTGGTCCAGGAAAAACCCAACAATGCAAACGCCCGTCTTCTTCGGGGGCACATCTACTCCAGTCTGCAACAGTATGATGTGGCCTTGGCGGAATACGAAAGCGTCCAAAGTATCAGTACCGACCCCACCGTGCTGGAATATGCCCAGATGGGCATCGACACCTGCCAAGCCTTCCTTAGCGATAGCAACGGCAGCGGGATACAGATGGAAGTCAGTGAAGCGGTTGGGGCCATGTCCCTGGGTGGCACTGCGGTTCTAGAGGGAGAGGCCGAGGACCTCAACTTGGGTGAATGGCAAAGCGACGAGGGCAATGCCTTTGGTGACATGGAAATGCTGGGTAATCCAGAGGACTATGGGGATTTCCCCGGATCTTTGGATGCCATGAACCCAGACTCCGCCCGTTGGGATGGAGACGATAGCCCCAATGGAATGTCCCCAGCCGATTTGATGGGGGGTGAAGCGACGGAAGCATTAGGCATGGACAGCTTTGATGCCATGAGCCTAGATGATGCGGACTTAGGAACGACGGGATTCGGGGACAGTGACAGTGACTTGGAAGAGGTCAACTTCGACGCAGCCAACTTTGGTGATGTGGGCTTTGACGATACAGGGTTCACGGAGACCAACCTAGATGACGATCAATTTGGCGATGACAATTTAGATGGGTTTGCCTTGGATCAAGTATCGGCCAGCGCCGATGACTTTGGGGGTAGCCTAGGGGGGTTTCCCCTGGATGAGGATCACAACGGAGAACCCACGGCCAATCCATTCTTGGCCGAGGCAGAGCCGAATCCGAGCCTCAGTACAGATAACCCCTTTGCCGTTGAAGGGGTAGGCACGGGAGAGAGCAACCCAGACCGGGGGCCCCTAGCAACCGATGGATTTGATCCAGGATCGATCGACAGTCCCGTCGATCAAGGCGACTACAACGATCCGTTTTGGATCCCCAACGCTCCCGCCCTGGAGGAAGGGGATCTCTTTGCTGAGAATGCCCTGAATGCAGATCAGGAAGATGACACCTTCCCTGACTCCGATGCCGAAGCAACCATGGCTCTGGGCAGCCTCGACTTCAACGGTACAGGGGCAACCGCAGCCAACCCAGATGCGGCTAGCCTCAGCAACGATGACTTCAGTGGCGATCAACCAGGCGGTGATGACTTTGAGGCCACGGATTTTGGCTCAACGGACTTTGAGGCCACGGATTTTGGCAGTGATGACATTGAAGCCCCGGGAGCCAGCCCTGGAGCCCCAGACCTCGACACCAGCAACACGGGCGCTAGCGCCCCTGAAGCCCGTGCTAGCACCGACTTCAATATCCAGGGCGATGACACCTTTGCAGAGGTTGACTCGTCTGACCTGATCTCCTCTCCATTCACCGATGCAGACTCCCAGACGCTCTTTATGGGCACGGACAGCGGTGAAGAGGGGGATGACTATGGAACAACAGCTCCAGAACTCGAAGCTGACTTTGCGCCGCCGGATTTTGACAGTTTTGAAGGCGAATCCAATGATTTTAATGGATTAGAGTCGGACTTTAGCCTTGATGAGTCTTCAGACAGTTTCTACAACGCGGAGACCCAGGACTTCGACTCCCAGGACTTTGATCAAGAGCCCACCCAGGTCCGGAGTGATCAGCCCGATAGCCCAGGTTTCTCAGATAGCTTTGACGACTTTGGGGAATTTGGCAGCTTCGATGATTTTGATGTTCCGAATGGTTTATCCGACTTCGGCCAAGACGATGGGGATCCCCTCAGTGGAGGACAAGGCGGGGGAAACCCCTCCGAAGTTGTCGATTTCAGTGATGCTTTGGGCAATGAGAATATCTGGGGCGATGACAGTATTCCCTCCTTTACCCAAGCAGACGCGGACTTTGTGGAACCCGTGGTCTCGGTGGAACAGGGATCCTTCGCATTCCTCGAGAACTCTCCGTTAAAAACCAAGCGCACCATTTCAGCCCTGTGCACCGGGGTTGTGGCGGCCCTTTGTTCCACCATCGTCTACGTGAATAGCGTCAGGACAGTCCCGGACACCACCAGTGACAACGTCCAGGAGGTAAAGTCCCTCATGGCGGACCATCTCCAGAGCACCGCACTTCTCATGGCGCTGGCGGGCCTCTTCGGGGGGTCGGCAACCAACTTTGTGATTGGTGAGATTATTCTGCGCCAGGGTCGCAAGTCCTTGGATGACTTGCATCAGCAAATGCAGCGGGTTAGTAAGGGGGATTTCAGTGCCCAATCCACGGTGTACTCCGAGGATGAGCTTGGGCAACTGTCAGCCTCTTTTAATCAGATGTCGCGGGTTATTTTGACCACCACCAAAGAAGCCCAACGCAAGGCAGAGGAGCAGGAGCAACAACGGGAAGACCTCCAGCGCCAGGTCATTCGTTTGCTGGACGATGTGGAAGGGGCAGCCCGAGGCGACTTGACCGTGCAGGCGGAAGTGACCGCTGACGTGCTGGGGGCCGTGGCCGACTCCTTCAACCTCACCATTCAAAACCTACGGGAAATTGTGAACCAGGTGAAAACGGCAGCCCTCCAGGTGAACAAAGCCTCATCGGACAACGAGACCTTTGCCCGCAGTCTGTCCTCAGATGCGCTGCGGCAGGCGGAGGAGTTGGCGGTGACCCTAAACTCTGTTCAGGTGATGACCGACTCCATTCAGCGGGTAGCCGAAAGTGCTCGGGAAGCCGAGGAAGTGGCCCGCACCGCGTCCGCAACGGCCCTCCGAGGGGGTGAAGCCGTGGAGCAGACCGTGGCGGGTATTTTGCGAATCCGGGAAACGGTGGCAGAAACAACACGGAAAGTGAAGCGGTTGGCGGAGTCTTCCCAGGAGATTTCCAAGATTGTGGCATTGATTGCGGCGATCGCCTCTCGAACGAACCTGTTAGCCTTGAACGCCAGTATTGAAGCGGCCCGTGCGGGCGAAGCCGGTCGTGGATTTGCTATTGTGGCGGATGAGGTGCGACAGTTGGCCGATCGAGCCGCCAAGGCATCCAAAGAAATTGAACAGATCGTTTTACAAATTCAGAGTGAGACCGGTTCTGTGATGCAAGCCATGGAAGAGGGTACTCAACAGGTGATTGAGGGGACCAAGCTGGCGGAACAGGCCAAGCGATCCCTGGAAGACATTATCCAAGTGTCCAATCGTATTGACCAACTGGTGCGATCGATCACCGCCGATACCGCCGAGCAAACCGAAACCTCTCGGGCCGTGGCCCAGGTGATGCAGTCTGTGGAACTCACGGCCCAAGAAACCTCCCAGGAGGCCCAACGGGTATCTCGGTCCCTACAAAACCTTGTGGGCATTGCCCGCGACCTGCAAACTTCCGTAGAGCGTTTCCGGGTGGAGACCACAGCAGAGTAATCCAGGGAGGACTCAAATGGACGCAGCGCAAATTTTGGGTTACTTCATTGAAGAAGCCAAGGAACATCTCGATACGCTAGAGCAAGGCCTCGCCACTTTTGAGCAAACCCTAACCAATGGGGAGCGGCTCCAGGAACTCTTTCGAGCAGCCCACTCCATTAAGGGGGGGGCTGCCATGCTCGATCTGGAAGCCATTCGCTATGTGGCAGCGCAGCTGGAAGACAGCATGAAGGTGGTGAAAGAACACCCCCAAATTCCAGCCTCCTCACCGATCGGATCGCTTTTACAGGAGAGCTGTGCCGATTTGCGAGTCCTGCTGACCCTGGTTGAGCAAAACCCCACCCCCGCCGATCGGGACACCGCCACCGAAGAAACCACCCTAGCCCATGCCCAGGAGCGGCTCGCCACACTCCACAAGCAGCTTGTTACCCTGGCCAGTCAGCCGCCCATGGCGATGGCTTCCCCTCCATCCTCGCCTAGCCCCACCCCGGCACGGGTCTCCGCCCCTGCATCTCCCGTGGGTAAGGCGGTACAAGAGGAAGGGGCCTTACAACTGATCTTCCGCAGCGATGTTTCCACACAATTGCGACAGATGTTGCAGTTATTTAAGCAGGCCGATAGCCCGGACAGCCGCCAACAGCTGCAAGATTTTTGTGCTGGATTAGAGCGGGCGGGCGAACAATTTGATCTGAGCGCCTGGTGTTATCTGGTCCGGATGGCTAAGGCTGCAATCGCCAACCCCCAAAACACCTATCACACCCTAGCCCCGATCGTCATCAAGGAACTGAAACAAGCCCAGGATGCGGTGTTGGCCGGTACAGCCCAAGTGATCCAAGCCAGTGGTGAGTTCCAGGCCCTCGTGCCGCCGGATTGGGATACTCCCCTGGTCAATTCCGATGACTTTGATGATTTACTCGGTTCCTTGGATCAGGTGCCGTTGGATGGGGAATTAGATTTGTCGTTCCTTGGGGACATTAGCGTGGAGTCAGGAATGATCCCAACCGAGCAGGAGACTGACAGCCCCAGCAGTCTTGAATTTGATCAACTCTTCAATGAGCTGGATGTGGATGGGGTCGCGGCTGAAGCAGAGCCATCCGCTGTGGGAGCAGGGCCCGAAACAGAGAGGGCGGTGGTTCCAGGGGTCGGTTCGGAGGAATTGAGCAATCTGGCGGATCTCTTCGGTGGAGATGGGGCGAGTCCGGAAGCAACAGCCCTGGATGCCGATCTGGATCTGGGACGGGACACGCTGGGCTCGATCGATACAACCGCATCCTTAGGGCCAGACGCGGGGGATCCGAGTGCCGCTTTGGGCCTCGAAGATTTAGGGCTAGATGACTTGGGAATCGCGGGACTTGAGGGTTCGGACAGTGGCGCATCCGATGCTAGCTCAGGCCTGGGAGATTTAGACCTGGGTCTGGACAATGAAGAGGGTGATGGTGTCGATAGTGCGTTCTTGCAACTCTTTGGAGAAGAGAGTGCAGAGGGGACGGATGCAGACGAAGGGGACGAGATTGATGCCGACTTCCTCGACAACCTCACAGGGGGCGAGACCCCTGAAGCCGCGATCGCCGAAACCCCGTTGACCTTTACGGATGATCTGGGCCTTGGCAATGATCTAGGGCTCGGGGATGAGTCAGCACCAGAGGCAGCGCGGGACCTGGATCAGGATTTTGGCTTAGACAGTGCCGTGGGACTCGGGGATGAGTTGGGCCTGGAACCAGACCTAGACCTGGAAGCAGATCTGGGGCTAAGCGATGACCCCGGCTCGGAGGCATTAGAGTTGCCCACAATGGCGGATACCGTCCAACCCGAGGCGGCCGTGGAACCAGAAGAGAGTGGACTCGACTCCCTCGATGGATTCGAGTTGGGGGAGGAGATCGGGAGCGCGGTGAGTGATATCTCCCTGGACGGACTGGATCCATCCCCCTCCACTGCCACCGAGGCATCAACCTTAGACTTCGACTTGGGTACTGAGTCCGGGGCCGATTTGGATTTAGATTCTGAGTTAAATTTAGAGGCTGATTTAGACCTCGGTGCTGATTTAGAGGTTGATTTAGGTGCGGAGACAGACTCGATCGACATCGACGCCGATCTAGATGCTGCCCTGACCGATCCCCTGGCGATCGTTGCCGTTGAAGAAGACGACATAGGGGACAGCGAGGATAATATTGCTTTGAATTGGGACGATGCAGAAGAAGCCGGACCCGATCGTGCCCCTGCGCTAGACCCAGCCCCGGCTGCCCCAACTGCCAAGACTGAAACCACACCCTCCACCGAGCCCGGGCCTTGGGATGACTTTGGGGGCTTCTTTGTGGGGGATGCGGTGGAGCGGGATGCTGGTGAAGGGTCTGATTCCGCCACAAGCGCCCCCAATCCACCCGAGGACGTGGATGATTTTTTTGGTGCCCTTGCCCCAGACTCTACCCCCTCACCTACCTCGACCTCAGACTCTGCATCCCTCGACTTCCTCTCCAGTTCGTCCTCATCCCAGGTCAATGGGGATTCCCTGGAGCTGGAGTTTGGGGAAACACCCACGTCTGGAGCCGAACCCAGTACTACGGATGCCAGTGCTGACGACTTTTTAGCCAATTTCAGTGTTGATACGCCTTCCCCAACTCCCACTCCCAGCAACGATCTGGGAGATTTACTCCAGGATTTGGAGGGGAGCAGTCTGGAGGCTGACCCCGAGACCGAAAGGGAGCAACCCCCGGTGGAGCAATCCTCTGGGTCACCCGCCGAGGTTCCCGATCGTTTTGATCTAGATAGCCTCGGTTTGGATGACTTTGGGTTAGGTGACCCTGTACCTGCGACATCCCTAGATGGGGCCAACGCAGAGACAGAGCGTGTATCCCTCCCAGACACGGACCTTGGGGCCGACTTTGATGGAGTGGATGGCTGGGGTGATCTGGACCTTGATCCAGTCGATCCCGATGCAGCCATTCTCGATGCAGCGCCCGCAGCGGGGATAGACGCAGGTCCCACGGGTCCCAACGAAGGGGATCCTGGCGTAACAGACTTGGGCCTGACAGACCTGGGCCTGACGGACTCGGGCGAGGATTTACTGGATGAGATGTCCCTGGATGACTGGGGAACAGAGAGCCTAGGGGGGGAATCCACAGCGGCGATCGACGAGGAAACGGTGACCGACAGCTTCACCGATGACTGGACAGACGACGACCTAAACTTCGATGCCCTGGTTGGTCTTGGGGACGAGCTGGTCTCTGCGGAGGAGACGGATCTACCCAGCACACCCGCCGCAGATGGCCTAAGCTTGGACAGCTTCGACTTTGACCTAGACGGTGACGGGGAGAACATGCCGAACGCCACTCCCGAGTCTAGCGCTGCTACTGATGCCTCAAACCTCGAGGTGGACTTTGGCACGGCCTTTGGTGACCCAGCCTTGGGTGATACGGACTTCAATCTTGACGACTTACTGGGATCCGAGGGGACAGATCAGGCTTCTGGCACTGATCTAGATGCGGATGGGGGTGCGAACCTCGACGCGGATTTAGACCTGGGAGCTTTCAATCCTGGCGATCTAGACATGGATCTCAGTTTGGATGGGCTGGATGGTTTGGGAGGGCTCGACTTGATGTCGGGATCGGACGCCCCCGAGTCCGTCACCGATGGCTCCAGTCTGGATAACCTAGACGACCTGGACAGCTTTTTGTCTACTCCCGCCGACCCCGCCGACCTAGCCAGCGGAGGGGGTGACATCGATGATCTGGCCTTGGACTTAGATCTGGGGGGTGAATTAGGGGATCTCGATGATCTCCTCAATGACGCGGGTGGCGATGGCAGCAGCAACGGCAATGGAGGGCCCAGTGGCCTCAGCGAAGCCTTTGGTCTGAGCGATCTCGAAGCCTTTTTAGAAACACCCGCCGCCCAGGGAGCCAGCATGGGACCAGGGGCACTGCTGGATGAGGATTTGGATGACGGATTAGCGGAAATGACCCGCCTGCTGCAGCAGGCTGAGGCGGGCGTTGGTCCCCTCCCTGCGGTGCCCACGGTACCAAAACGGTCTAAAACGACCCAGAAAGGGCTGCAAAAGCGGCAAGTGGATCAGAGTATGCGGGTCCCGGTGAAGCAGCTGGACAACCTCAACAACCTGGTGGGGGAGATGGTGGTCAACCGGAACTCCTTGGAAACGGATCGGGATCGTCTCCGCGACTCCCTAGAAAAGTTGCTCTCCCAGGTACAGCAACTGAGCGATGTGGGCCAGCGCTTGCAGGATTTGTATGAACGATCGCTGCTGGAGAATGCCCTCCTAGCCAGTCGCCAAGCCTTCCATGCCCCCAAACCGGCTGCGCACCTCAATCTCTCTAAGAATGGGGCCAAGAATGGGGCCGGAGCCGAAGAAGATGATGACTTCGATGCCCTGGAGATGGACCGCTTCTCGGGCTTCCACCTCCTCTCCCAGGAAATGATTGAGTTAATCGTGCGGGTTCGGGAGTCTTCCTCTGATATTGAATACATTGTCAATGAGCCCCTGGACTATGTGGCTCGAAACTTCCGCCAGATTACGGCCCAGCTTCAGGAAGAGCTGACCCGGTCTCGAATGTTGCCCTTTGAATACACGGCAACCCGGATCCCTCGGGCTGTGCGTACCGTATCTCAAAAATGCGGTAAGAAGGCTGAAGTGGTAACGGAAGGAATCGATGTACTCATCGACAAGGTACTGCTGGACCAGATCTATGACCCGATGACCCACCTGGTCAACAATGCGGTGACCCATGGAATTGAGTCACCGGAAGAGCGGCTCAAGGTGGGCAAGCCGGAAATTGGGACGATCCGGGTCCAGGCCTTCCACCAAGGGAACCAAACCGTTATTTCCATCAGTGATGATGGGGCGGGGATTGACACCGATCGAGTCCGCGCCAAAGCCCTCTCCAAGGGACTGATCACGCCGGAAGAGGCCAAGACGCTGAGTGATATGGAACTGCATGAGTTCCTCTTCCATCCCGGTTTCAGTACCAAGGACCAGGCCGATGACTTTTCCGGTCGAGGTGTGGGTATGGATGTGGTGCGGACGAAGATTTCCGAATTACGGGGAAATGTCACCATTGACTCGGACCTAGGCCATGGGACCACCTTCACCGTTCGCCTTCCCCTCACCCTCAGTATTTCCAAGGCCCTGTGTTGCATCAGTAGCCGCGCTCGGGTTGCCTTCCCAATGGACGGGGTGGAGGATATGTTGGATGTGCCCCGCGATCGAGTTCAGAATAACGATCAAGGCCAACCCTGTATTTACTGGCGGGATCAGCCCATGCCCTTCCGCCCCCTGAGTGAGCTGTTGCGCTACAACCGCGCCAGTCGCAGCACGGTCTACGGCGGCTCCCAGGATGAGGACATGCTCTCGGTGGTGATTCTCCGCAGTGCGAGCGAGTATATGGCCCTCCAGGTCGATCGGGTGGATGGTGAGAAGGAAATTGTAATTAAACAACTGGAAGGACCAGTCCCTAAACCCACGGGCATTGCGGGGGTAACGGTGTTAGCGGATGGAACGGTAATGCCGATCGCCGACGTGCTGGAACTCATTGATATTGCGAAGGGCCGGACTCGTCAGTCCACGACCGCACTCTGGCAAGAGGATGGGCCAACGGATGTGATCCCTGAAGCGGATGTCCCCCACGAGCCGATGGTCTTGATTGTGGATGACTCGATCGTGGTTCGTGAATTGCTCTCGATGTCCTTCCGTAAGTTCAACTACCGGGTTGAACAGGCGCGGGATGGCCAGGAAGCTTGGGAAAAACTGCGATCGGGTCTGCCCTGCGACATTATCTTCTGCGACATCGAAATGCCGCGAATGACGGGGCTCGAATTGCTGGAGAAGCTCCAGGGGGACGACCATCTCAACCAGATTCCCATGGCTATGCTCACCTCGCGAGGGGCCACTAAGCACCGGGAGATGGCCTTGAAGCTGGGGGCCAGGGGCTACTTTACGAAGCCCTACCTGGAAGAGGCGCTGTTGGAAGCGGCGAGTCGGATGTTGAAGGGAGAGGTGTTGTTGAATGCGTCAACCGCTGCCTAAAGCCCCTGGCTAGGGCATTAGCCCCGATCGATTGGGTTGGGCCGCCAAAGTCTGCCGGCCCAACCCCCAAGGGAGATCTGCTCCAGGACACCCCGAAAGATCCAGATTTTTATTCTGTGACCCAGGGAGCCAGAGTTGGGTTGCCAGGGTTGGGTTGGGCGGCTGCGCCGCCCGCTGCAATGGATAACGCGAGGGCGGCCGATACACTGGCAGACCCTCACCGACTCTGGCGGACCCTCTCCCCAACCCCTCTCCCTGAGAGGGTGTTTGGAAACTGCGGCCAAGGGCCGTAGGCCCTGGCAAAATCCCCCTCGGTCTCCCCTTTGAAGGGGCAAGAAAAGACTAACCCCCCTTGCAAAGGGGGGTTAGGGATTATTTTAGGTTTATCAATATCCCCTCAGGGAGAGGAGCTAAACCCACACGCTATCGGGCACCCCGATTAATTGGGTTGCGCGGCTTCGCCGCGCAACCCAACCCTGATTCTGCCGTGGGTACTGTGGTGAAAATCTGTATTAATCGAGGTGTCCTATCGTTACTTCCCCTCACTCGCCCATTTTGGGAGAGGGGGCTGAGGGAGTGAGGGGCATCGATCTAATGTTGGATAGAGGTACAGAAATACCCTACAGATCCGCATTCTCAAGGAGAGGCTTCAGATCCGTCCCTTCCGGCTCATCACCGGTAATTTCCAGACTGCTGAGATCGAAAATAAACGGAATGGGGCGCTCGTCGCCATTGCCACCCAGGAGCAACACCTTAGGCATGGGAGACCCGCCCGCACGCCAAGCATCGATCGCCTCCCGACGCAACAGTCGATCGCCCCCTGGAATATCCAAACTTGCCCCCAGCAAGCGCTGAGCTTCCGCCCGTCCTTTGGCCCGGTTCACTTCTGCCTGGGCTTCCTGCTCCGCCTCCTGGGCAATGTACACAGCCCGTTGTGCCCGCTGCTCCGCAATTTGCTTATCTTCCACCGCATTGGCAAACTCCTTGGAGAAGTTCAAATCCACAACGCTGGTATCCAGGACAATAATGCCGTAATTCTGAAGCCGTTCCGTGAGGGCAACATCAAAATCAGCCTTGAGTTTGTCCCGTTGGGTGACGGACTGCTCTGCCGTGCGACGGGCCGCAGCAATTTTGAAGGATTCCTGGGTTTGGGGTGCAATCACCTTGGAGACAATATTTTGGAGGGTGCCCTGGGTCCGGCGAATATAGACCACCTGCGTGGGATCCAAACGGAAGTTAATCGCAAAACTGGCGGTTAGATCCTGGAGATCGCGGGTGGAACTTTGGGCCGGAACCTCGAATTTCTGGACCGTGACATCATACACATCCACCACGGAAACCAGGGGCACTTTAAAGTGCAATCCTTCGAGCAGCGGCTGATCCTGCGCTTTACCGAGGATACTCATTACACCCGCTTGACCGGGATTAATAATCACCACTGCATTGAGGACGATCGTGGCCAGAAAGGCAATCACGGTGCCAATGAGAATGGCAGAGAAGTTCGGAGGCGGTTGCTGACGATACAAGATGGTTCTCCTTGGGGACATAAGCGTTAAAGTGCTATGGGTACCTCGATGAATGGGAATGAACAGCACAGTCACCCCGAATCCTCGGCTCTGCGGGAAGTGTTCCCAGACCTGCGGACCCATCGAGGTGCCCCTATGAAACTAGCAATAGTCCTTTATAGCAACCCCACCGTCATCTCCGGGGCAACTACCTGATCTTTCTTAACGTCAGTGCAAGGCGCTTTCCCCGACAGTCCTTGGGGATCTCCGCAAATGCTTGGCCACTATCCATGACTGAACAGACGCCACCTCGAGCGGGGGCGGATCCAGCCCCGCCCCCAGCCCCTAACCTCCCTCGCCACTCGATCGATCCCGCAGTTAATCCCACAATTGATGCCGTAACTGAAGCCACACTTGAGACCCGCATCGCAACCCTAATCACTCGCCTGCGGCCTGGACAGCAGGCCATGGCCCAGTGGCGCGGCGGAGAATTAGCCGTGTCAGCGGTGCCCGGTGCGGGCAAGTCCACCGGCATGGCAGCGGCAGCCGCCTTGACCATAGCACGGGAGCAACTGAGCCTCCAGCGCTATTTAGTAGTGGTAACCTTCACCCGATCGGCAGCCAATAACCTTAAAGCCAAAATTTGCGCCAATCTCAAGGCATTAGGACTCCCACCCCTCGGCTTTACCGTCAACACCCTCCATGGCTTAGCCCTCCAAATTGCCAGCCGTCACCGCGATCGCGCTGGGGTGGATCTCGACACCCAAAGTCTCATCGCCCCCAACCAAAGCCACCGTTTGATTCGCTCCTGTGTCGATCGCTGGATTACGGAGAACCCGCGCCTATATCAGCAACTCCTCGAAGGATCAAGCTTTGATGGTGAAGAAGCGGAACGGCTACGGCGACAGTCTGTGCTACGGACAGACGTATTGCCAGACCTAGCCCATACCGTTGTGAGGGAAGCCAAAAGCTCCGGTTTACTGCCGGAACAGGTCCAAGCCCTTGCGGAAGGGGATTGGGGGGCAGCCTTTGGGGATCGATCGGGGAGCAACCATACGTCCCCCGGCAGCGACTGGAACCAGAGGCGGCGTTCAAGCCGCCCCATCAGTTTCGGACCCTGGACCTACGACACCCTACAGGTCGCAGCGGGACTCTATCGCCAGTACCAACGCCAGTTGCAAACCCAAAATCTAATTGACTACGAAGACATGATTTTGGGGGCGCTGCGGGTTTTAGAGGATGAAGAAATACGACAGTTCTGGCAGGAGCAGGTTTTCGGGGTTTTTGAAGACGAAGCCCAGGATTCCACGCCCCTACAAAATCAGTTATTGGACATCCTGGCCACCAATACCGATGGGTCCCGCAATCTCCTGCGAGTCGGTGACCCCAACCAGGCGATCAACTCCACCTTTACCCCCGCCGATCCGCGCTTTTTCCAAGCCTTTTACCAGCGCTGTCAACACACCGGCCACGTGGTGACCATGGACCAGGCCGGCCGCAGTACGGCGGCGGTCATGACCGCCGCCAATCTGATGGTGCAATGGGTCAACCAGTGGCTTCGCCCACCGGGAGCCCCACCAAGCCAGCCCCGAGGCCACAACCCGCCACATCCACCCCCCGCAATCCCGATCGAACTGCTCCCCTTTCGCCCCCAAGCAATCCGCCCCGTCAACGCCGATGATCCCCAGCCCGACGCCAACCCTGCACCCGAGGGTTTGGGAGTGGAAATTGTGCGACCGGCGGATATTGGGGCCACGATCGATCAGATCCGGCAACGTTTAGGGTCGATCCTGGCCCGAGATGCGGAACCACAGGTGGCGATTTTGGTGCGAGAGAACCGTCAGGGGCAGTATTTAGCAGAAAAGTTTGGAGATTTAGAGGCAGACCTGGGCCTAAGACTGTATGAAGTGGGGCAACAGCAACGCCAAAGCCATGTTCCTCGGGAGTTGTGGCAACTGGTGCAGTTCCTACAGCGGCCCCATTCCCCCGATTTACTCAAAGGTGCGCTGTCGGTCTTGGTCGATCGCCAGCGCATTCCCGCCCAAGACCTGGATCGCCTCGCCATTGCCCCGGAACAGTTCCTCTACCCGGACCCCTGGCAACCGGAACCCAGTCCTCTCCCCACGGCGGTTCAGCTGGCCCAGCACTTCTGTCGGCAACTTCTCCGATCGCGTCGGGAAATCCCGATCGGGGACCTCTTGGCCTTCCTCGCCTCTAGCCTCCACTACACCCAAACCGAGCTGGCCACTGCGGACAAGCTTATGGATCAGGTGTTACAGCGCCTCGAAGGGGAGCGAACCTTGGAGAAACTAGAATCAATTCTGGCGGAAATCGTCAGTTCTGAACGATTTGAACCCGTGGAGTCCGAGGATCCCGAGTCCCTCTATGTGCGCCGAGGACAGGTGACGATTATCACCATGCACAAGGCCAAGGGGCTGGATTGGGACTATGTATTTGTGCCGTTTTTGCATAGCAATTTGATTCCTGGCCAATCCTGGGTTCCGGCACAGATGGAGTTCCTAGGGCGGTTTACCCTATCTGAGGTGGCCCGCACCCAAATTCGCCAGGGCCTACACCAGCATTACGGTTGGTCAGGAGTAGAGGCCAACCATGACACACTGGAGACGCTGGAAATTCCCGGTGAAGTTCAAGCCTGGGAGCAAGCGGGCTACCTCAAGCGATCGGAGGAGTATCGACTACTCTATGTGGCGATGACGCGGGCAAAGCGATTATTGTGGCTCAGTGCAGCTAAGCAGGCCCCTTTTAGCTGGAATAATCCAGAAAATTGGGACGATCGGGATGCTTGTCCTGTGATTGCGGCCCTAGAGCAACAGGGTCTAGGAACCTCTCAACCCTAGCGGGCACCTCGATTAGTCCGAATTTTTGAGAGCCAGCCCACGCAAGAATCAGGGGTTGGGTTGGGCGGCGAAGCCGCCCAACCCAATTAATCGAGGTGCCCGAGCCCCACACTTGTCTCCCTCACGCTGCGGTGCGTTACGGCTCCGCCTCCACCGAGAGAAAATCGATCGCCGCCTCCAACCGCGATTCATAACTCGCCGCAAACTTCTCAAACCAAAGCCCATCATGGGACATGGGATCCAACTGCTTCAACCACTGCTGGGCTCGCTTCTCCAGCGCCTTGCGCTGGGCCTGGGCCTGACGCTCCGCCTCAGCCTGCTGCGCCGCTTCCCGCCGTGCCTGCTCCTCCCGCTGCGCTCGATCGCGCCGTTCCTGCTCTAGCCGCGCCCGTTCCGCCTCAATTTGCCGCTCTCGCTCCAGTCGCTCCAACTCCCGCTGCTGCTGCGCTGCAATAGCCCGCGCCTCCTGCTCCTGCCGATCGCGCTCCCGTTGGGCCTCGGCCTCCTGTTCCCGCCGTTGCCGATCGCACTCCGCCTGAGCCTGTCGCTCCTGCTCCAACTGCTCCGCCTTCATTTGGGCCAACACACTATCCTGGCGAGACGGGGCGATGGGAGTCGAGGATGCTGGGGAGCTAGGACTGGACGTGGCGGTCAGTTTGGTGAGGTCAAGCTTCTGGGAAGCAGGTTGCGCAGGGGAGGATGGCAAGGCCGGGTTGGGGGCCAAGGTGCTGAGGTCAAGCTTGGGGGGAGAAGGATCGGACCGATCGGTTCCACCAGGCGAGGCAGGAGTCCCCACCAGTTTGGTGAGATCCAAGGGGGGCGGATCCGAGGACGGACTAGACAGGGGCGCGATCGGGGAGGAGGACGTGAGTCCCGGTATGGATTTTGCGCTTGGTTTGGCGCTTGGTTTAGCGCTTGGTTTGGCGCTTGGTTGTGCAGTGGGTGGGGAAACCGTGGGTGACGAGACGTGTGGGACACCGGGGACCGAAGCTTGATCAGCAGCGGACGGGGAAGCAGGGGCGGGCGTAGCCGGCGCAGGCTGCTTAAATTCCGCCAGGGGATCCCGAGGACTGGGACTAGGAGCCGGGGCACCCGGTAGATGGGACAGGAGATCCTCGATCGAGTGGGGAGAATGGGCAGCGGTGGAGGTCGATCGGGAGCTAGGGGCCGATCCTGGCTCTGGCGTCGCCTTGGCCTTCGCCTGGGATGCCGCCCCAGTCTGTGCTAGAGCCCCACTTTGATCTGAGCTTTGATCCGAGCTGTGATCCAAGCTGGGGTCCGAGCTCCCAGGGGAACTCTTTGCCCCTGGGGTTGAAGGGGCGGGGTCCGGAGCCGACTTCGATCGGGCAGAGTCAGGGGTCATGCGCTGAAGGAGCTTATCAATGGGGTCCATGGCATCGACGGGGAATGGAAATCAGACGGATCACTCGGCAAAACTAGAGGGCAGCACAGAAATTCAAACGATGTTCAAATGAGGACTCGTTTGTGCAGCTTTGCCGCCCAAGCCCATGAATCAAAGTGCCCTAGGGCGATCGGCTACACCCCCTGAAACGGGGAGAATTGCACTAATCTTCGATCGCATTAATCAAAACCTCCGCCAAGCTCATATCCGCCATCTCATCCATCAGAATCGTGTCGCAGATATCAAACTTGGCCCCGATCGTGAGCAGTTGGTCATCCAAGGTCTTCAGAAAACGTAGGGCCTGGAGATCATCCCCCACCTGAATAAACGAGATCCCCACCTCCTCATCACGATCGAGGGCTTGGGTTGCTCGGATAATGACATCGATCACCGCCTCCTGATCACTGGGCTGGCCATCGGTAATCACCAAAATCGTTTCACCGCTTTTGTCATATCCCACCTCCGATCGGCGGCTGAGATATCCCTGTAGCGCGTGTTGGAGCGGGGGGGCCAGGTTAGTCAGCCCCCCGGGGCGATTTTCCGCAAATACCTGGGTCACCTTGTCGCTGGTGACATTATCGTAACGCTGGAACCGGGTGGAGAAAACATAGACCGTGATGCCGTCGGGGTCCAACTGCTCGCACTTGCGGGCCAGAGCCAGGGTAGACTCCTGGGCCGCAGCCCAACGGGTCAAACCTCCGGGTTGATCCGCCGTGGACATGCTGCCACTCATATCAATGATCAGGGTGTAGTCACGATTTTGAAGCATAATCAAAGGGAATCCGTAGGGTACCTCGATTCATTGAGGTGCGCGGCTTTGCCGCCCATCCCCAACCCTTAGGGCAATCGCCAACCCGTGAGCACCAAGCCTGGCCCAGGGGCCCCTCACCGTGGGGGGCTCGGCGCAGTCCCGCCTCAAGCCATCGATCTCAGGCCACGGGTCCGCTGCGATACCCTTACTTTAGGGTAATGGGTTGGTCTCCCCATCGACAAGCAGACCCGACCGGCAGGAGAGACTGAAGGGGAGGGCTGCCAAAACGGGATGAACCCTTACGATCGACATGCTGGGCTAGGGGAGCCTTGCCCCCCCATCCGGATTCCAGCCTGGACTATCCCTCAAAACTTGGACGCATCCGAGGGACCCCATTGGGAAAAACGAGCAGGATAACCGATCGTCCAAGCCCGCGCTTTATGGGATAGTAAGATTTAATAAATTTGGAGTTTTTTTTACGGGCACCTCGAACCCGTTCAGAGATATCGACCCAGCACCCAGGTGCGATCGGCAGCTCCGGGGCCTCTCCCCCATCGCTGTCCGTTGCCGCATCAGAGGCCAAATCTGAACTCCTAGATTCAAACCGATCGGCCCCCAATCGGACCCAAAATTGTGGTGGGCACCTCGAAAAATTCAACTGTCTACCACGGTGTCCACGGCACAATCAGGATTGTGGCCGGCGGTGCAGCCGCCGGCCACAATGAATCGAGGTGTCCTGGTGTGGAATCCAGTTATCCACCCCGATCGCAACGCATCGAGGCCCCCGACTCAACTTTTTTCACGGGCTCTTGCCCAAGGTCTTTTCAAAGTCTTTTCAAAGTCTTTTCAAAACCCCTACACCCCCCCTTACCTTATCGCCTGAACTCTACAGCAAGCTCAACGTGATCCTATGGCCCCGGCAACTTCATTCCCGGACGCACCCTCTGCCGCCTCTCCAGTTTGCCCGAATGCCACAACCCTTATCACCCATGCACGTTTGCCAGGACATCCAGACCTGCTCTGTGTCTGGATTGATCCCCAGGGTATGGTTCGATCGATCCAACCCATGGCCCAAGCCTTCAAGCAGCCCCCACCGGAACGTCTCCAGGTGCTCAACCTGAAAGGGGATTGGATTTCCCTGGGAGGGGTAGATTTACAGATTAACGGTGCCCTAGGGCTTGCCTTCACAGACTTAACGATCGATTCAGTGGGCAAGGTGGGTGAAATCTGCCAGTTTCTGTGGCAACAGGGCATTGATGCCTTTATGCCCACCCTGGTTACCACCTCGGTCAAGCAAATTCACCAAGCCCTAGCCGCCTTTCGGGCCTACGAGCAACAGATCCATCGCGTCGGTTCCGCCAAGATCCTTGGCATCCATCTGGAAGGCCCCTGTCTGAACCCGGACAAGCGAGGTGCCCACCCGGCGGAACATTTACAGCCCCTCACCCCCCAGCAGTTGGAGATCATCCTGGGGGAACAGGGGTCGCTGGTGAAGGTGATGACCCTGGCACCGGAGTTAGATCCCAGCGGCGACGCGATCGCCCACCTGGTCGATCGGGGTATTGCGGTCAGCCTCGGCCACTCCCAAGCCACCGCCACCCAAGCAAAAACCGCATTCCAGCAGGGCGCAACCCTCGTCACCCATGCCTGTAATGCCATGCCACCCCTCCACCACCGGGAACCGGGTCTCCTGGGGGCCGCCCTCGTTGAACCGGGCATTTACTGCGGCGTCATTGCGGATGGGGAGCATGTGTCCCCTCTGATGTTGCAATTGCTGCTACGGGCCGGAAACTATAGTGAGCGGTTCTTTCTGGTCAGCGATGCCCTGGCTCCCCTGGGTTTGATTGATGGTCAGTATCCCTGGGACGATCGCACCATTACGGTCACCAATGGAACGGCCCGACTCAGCGATGGCACCTTGGCCGGAACGACCCGATCGTTACTCCATGGGGTTTGTAATTTGGTGGAGTGGCGGATTTGCAGCGTGGATGAGGCGATCGCCTTGGCAACCACCGCCCCACGCCATGCCCTTGGCGATCGCTGGGAAGTGTCCCACCGCGATCGACCCTTTATCGGTAAGCCTGCAAATCAGCTCCTACGGTGGCATTTAGATGCCGATCGCCATCGCCTCACCTGGCAGCGTCTGCTTCCCTGCGACAGCAACGGATAGCGCCGTTAGGCACAAATCAGGCCCGAGCCATAGGACAGCATTCTTCTCGCGGTGGCGTAGGGCCTCGGTCTGACCCTACGGCAGCCTGACTCCCGCCTGGGCTGTCTCCCAAAAATTGGGTTTAATCGAGGTGTGGACCCCTCGAAAAATTCCAATTTCCACCAGGGTGTCCACGGCACAATCAGGGTTGTGGCCGGCGGCTGCGCCGCCGGCCGCCATGAATCGAGGAGCCCGTGTCCAGGACTTGATTTTTCAAGAAATCGCTGCGATTCTTTTAGGCAAGGGGTTCCGGCGGGAACGCCCAATCTCACGAAATAACCTACGCACCCTGAGTTCTTGCAAATTCTAAGGCATCTCAGTAAATTAGAATATCAGGTCATTTATAGGGCCTAGGGCAGCTATACCGTTGTATCGAACCAAATCGAAGTGTGGACTCCCGCTACGCAGAGAATCCCTGGCGTAGGATGTCCCCACGACGTGATGCGGTGCTATCCCTAGGCAAATTCCAGATCCGACCTCCCGATCGCAACGGGTCTATTGCCCCCAGACTTTATCCCATGGACACCCCAATTCACCGGGGCAAGTAGCGAGGCCGCCCATCCCCAATCCTGACTCTTACGTGGGCTACTGCCTCAAAATCTGGATCAATCAAGGTGTCCTCTCCTCTTTTATGGGTCTCCCAAACCCCCAGGGCAGTTTCCAGCCGCATGAGGTACAGCAATCAAAATTACCTCGCTTCAAGCCGGGTAGATCCCCCTCACCCAAGCGCTAGCCGCTATACCCAGCCCATCCCCTCAGCCATCCCCTCAGATTGAACAGCGGAGGTCAACACGACTCTATGCAGGATCTGGAGCATCGCCTTCAAGACTTTATGCATCATTTTCCAGGTTGCATTTACTATAAGGTGCCGCTTCAGGAGGGGTCGATCGATCGTTGTGATCCTCAGCTGAGTAATGAACCAAGCTGGTCTGGAAAATCCTGGCATGACCGGTTCCGGTTCAGTTTTGTCAGTGGCGGCATTGCAACCATGACGGGCTACGATCCGGAGGATTACACAGGCGGTCACGTGTCCTACGACCTGCACATTCATCTCCAGGAACAAGACTGGGTTTGGGGCCAACTGCAAGCTGCCCTAGACCAACAACAACCCTATCAACTGGAATATCGACTGAAACGGCGTGATTCAAGCTGGATCTGGGTGTGGGAACGGGGATGCGGAGTTTTTGATGCAGCGGATCAGTGTGTGGGACTTGAGGGGATCTTACTGGATATTAGCGATCGAAAGCAAGTCGAAATTGATCTGCGACGGAGTGATACCCAACGCCAAGCCCTTCTCAAACTGCTACCAGATTTAGTCATCCACATGCAGGACGACGGCACCTATCTCCAGTTTATTAGTGGGGGCTTAGTACAGATTTTAAATCAGAATAAGATGCGGCAAGGGATAAATATCTATGAGATGTTGCCAATGGACTTAGCCATGGAACGTATGCGCTACCTCAGTACCGGACAAAAAAGTGATCAGAATGGCCCTAAACCCTTACAGGGTAGGCATTTGAGTCTGATCGTCTGAAACCCTTGTATGGTAGGCGTTTCCAAAGTTTTGTCCGGTACAGAGATGCGCTACATCCAGCAGGCACGGTTAACAGGAGAAGTCCAAATTTATGAATATTCCATTTGCCTAGATAATGAAGTGCGGACGGAGGAAGCGCGGGAGCATCCCACTTTCGAGAAAATAGTCAGATAGCCAGGAGGCCATTGAGGTAGGCACAGCGCAAACGGAGCATCGGGTTGACCGAAGCGGTATTCCAGCGGGCCCCCGAAATCTGGAGACGCCG
>JAYKIB010000331.1:0-3078 GCA_035285005.1 Prochlorothrix sp. | reverse complement strand
GGCCCTCACCCTAAATCCCTCTCCCAGAACGGGAGAGGGACTTTAAGAAGTCTCACTCCCCTTCTCCCGGCTTGGGAGAAGGGGCTGGGGGATGAGGGTGAATCTGCGAAAGTGGGATACACCCGGCCGCTGGAGTGTGTCATCAATTGGGGGAGGGCTGAAAGCCGTCCCTTTTGCAGCCTGAAATCACGTATTCTCGTGGGGATGAGAGACCCGTTGACCGTGCCCCCTATAGCGGGACATGTGCTCTCGCTGTATATCTATGACTTTAGCCCGGTGGGTTAGGGTTCCCTCGATCGATCGCCCCCTTGCCAGAATTTGTACTGTCCTCTTCCCACCGGCCGCCCATCCCCATCCATCGACTCAATCAGGCTAATCCATCGACCCAATCAGGGCAAACTCAAGGCAAGGCAAACTCAATCGGGACAAATTGAGGCGAGGTGCCCTTTAAAGGATATTTGGAAACTGCGGCTAGGTCCCGTAGGCCCTTGCAGAATCCCCCTCAGTCCCCCTTTTTGAAGGGAAGAAAAGGTCACCCCCTCTTACAAAGGGGGGGTAGGGGGGATTTTCTTTGGTTTGAGCACCTCGATTAATTGGGTTGGGCGGCTTCGCCGCCCAACCCAACCTTCATTCTTACGGGCACCTCGATTAATTGTGGCAGGCGGCGAAGCCGCCTGCCACAACCCTGATTCTGCCGTGGGCACTACGGTCAAAATTTGAATAAATCGAGGTGCCCTTACGTCGGTCACTGGACAAGAACTTTGATTCTTCGAGGTGCCCGTTTATAAATATCCTCCTAGACCCACACAGCGCGGGGATCGATCCAGAGGCTCAGCGAGACCCCAACTTCTTAACGTACCGTTTTTTGGGTGCTTCAGTTGAATGTCTTTGCAATATTTGTCGAATCTTACCCCAGGGTTCATAAAGAAACTTAAAGGGATGCGAAGGATTTTGAAGGGCCGCGTTAGCTGAAATACAAAGTGCTAGGTTGGGATCATAGAAGATAAAACCTTAGAGCTAGGACCTGCGGATGGGCCACGGAAACCCCGTCAGCTCCCGTCACCTGAAGCTCTATCTACCGTAGGGGAGGAAGCTTATATGAAGCTTGTTATCCAGGGTAAAAACATCGACATCACCGATGGTATCCGCAATTACGTAAACCAGAAGATCGAGAAGGCTGTGAGCCATTTCCAACACTGGACTACAGAGGTGGATGTTCATCTTTCCGTCGCCAAGAATCCCAGGATAAACCCTAAGCAAACTGCTGAGGTTACCATCTACGCCAACGGAACCGTAATCCGGGCGGAGGAAAGCAGCGAAAACCTCTATGCAAGTATTGACTTAGTTGCCAATAAAATCTCGCGTCAGCTGCGCAAGTATAAAGAGCGCCGGTTTGACAAGAAAGGTCCGTCGCCCGTGAAGGAAGCGATCCTCAGCGGGAACGCGGATCCGGGATTGGTGGAAGACTTGGTGGGCGATCGCCAGCCAGAATTGCCAAAGAACGTGGTGCGGAGCAAGTACTTTGCAATGCCGCCCATGACCGTTGAAGAGGCACTGGAACAGTTGGATCTGGTGGATCATGATTTCTATGTCTTCTGTAATAGCGAGACGGGTGAGATCAACGTGCTCTATGAGCGGAACCATGGTGGCTACGGTGTGATTCAACCGCGTCCTGCCAATGCCAAAGCGGAGGATGTGGTCACGAAGATGCCGGTGAGTGCTTAGGCAAGAACTTGGAACTCTGGTTTCCGTAGAGTCCTGACTACCAGAGTTCCGGTTGCAGCATCTTACAACTGGATCCCTCGACTCATCCTAGTTTTTGGGAGATAGCCTCTAGGGCACCTCGATTAATTCAAATTTTCACTGCATACCCACGGCAGAATCAGGGTTGGGTTGCGCGGGTTCGCCGCGCAACCCAACTAATCTAAGTGCCCTTTATAAACATCAAGGTTTGGGGTAGGCAGCAAAGCTGCCTACCCCACTTGCTACCCCGCTTAAGTGGGGAACCCACATACAAGACGTACAGGGCACTCCCTGTTTGCACCGCACTGTTGCGAATTGCCTGAGGATCCCTCGCTATGCGGGGGATCCTCTTTTTGCGTGAATTGGATGAATTGGGTGAATTGGGTAGCTTAGCCGCCCACCCCCCTGCCATAGCAGTGGTTCCTATCTGAGGCCCAGATGTATCTGCAGGACATGGCGCATCACAGCAACGGGAACTTCCGATCGATCGGTCCAAATCCGTAGGGCTTCGGCCCCTTGCTGGACCAGCATTTCGAGACCATCGATCGCCCGCAATCCCCGTTCCTGGGCCTGGGCTAAAAGCTGCGTTGGGCTAGGCGTATAGATGAGGTCGTAGACCGTGGCCTGGGCGGGGAGTTGATCCATTGCAGCGGGAGTGAGGGGAGACCGATCCACATTGGGAGCCATGCCCAGGGGCGTTGTGTTGACCACAAGACCCGTCTGCGGGAGGTGGGCAGAAAGCTCGTCCCAGGTCACCGTTCCCAGATTAGATCTGGGATATTGGGCGAGAAAGTCGGCGCTCCAACTCCCTTGGAAGGTGGCCAAGCGTTGGGGGTCGCGGCCTGCGATCGTAATTTGGGGACAGCCCAGTTCCAAAAGACCCGCCACCACAGCTCGGGCTGCGCCCCCATTACCCAAAACCAGGGCGGGGGTTTGGGACCAATCGGTGGAATCCGCTTTGAGGGGGGCGAGAAACCCTAACACATCGGTATTAGTACCGTTCCAGCCCTGATCGGTGCGCCACACCGTATTCACTGCGCCTACGGCTTGGGCCAGGGGCGTGACGGTCTGGAGGAGGGGCATAATGGCTTGCTTGTGGGGAATGGTGATATTGAAGCCCACCAAGCCGATCGCCTCAAACCCGCGTAGTGCTGCAGCCAGGTCTTGTCCTTGGATAGGTAGGGCTAGGTAAACGTAGTCCAGTTGCAGGTGTTCCAGCGCTGCATTATGCATCAGGGGGGATAGGGAGTGGGCAATGGGATGTCCAATCACGGCTAAGATCTGGGTACTGCCGGTAATCATGGTGTGGCTCATGGGATAGTGTTTGGGTCAGGA
>JAYKIB010000330.1:0-7927 GCA_035285005.1 Prochlorothrix sp. | reverse complement strand
CCAGTGGGAGAAAATAGCCAGATCATTGGTCTACTGAGGTATTCGCCGATCCACCACTGGCTTGATAGGCTTCAAGCCTTCAGATTCACTCTCAGCCTGTTTTCTCGAAAGTGGGATGCTCCCACCGAACCTGAGGCGATCGATCGCTTTAACCAAGAGAATCAAATGATTCTAGATTTGGATCAGCCCCTCTTCATCCCAGAAGAACAGGTGCCCAGCGGTCCCCATGCAGGGGAGTGGTTACAATGGCAAAAACATCCCCTAAAAATACCAGGAAAGCAAGAGCCGGGGGTCCTGGCGATCGGGGTTAATATCACCCAACATAAACGTACCGAAGCATGGCAAAACAGCAAGCGTTTAGCCCTAGAAGCGATCGCCACCGCTGCCCCCCTAGGCCACATCCTTGCCCTATTGGTCAACGCCATGGAGCAACAGTGCGCTGGCGTGTATGGTGCCGTGTATGTCCTGGACTCCCAGCTTCAGCACCTCCGCTGTGAAGTTGCGCCCCATCTGCCCCCCGCTTACCTCAAAGCCGTCGATCCACTCCCCCTGGATCGGAACATCGCCCAGGAGAGCCTCAATCGCCCCCTTCACTTCCCCCAGGAACAAATCCCCTTCCTGGCCAAAACCACTGCTTCTCCCTGGCAAAAGTACGAAGATGAAGCCCTAGCCCATGGTTTTCATCCCTGTGCCCTGATTCCCATCACTTCGTCCCAGAATTCACTCCTCGGGGTTTTTGGCTTCTATACCACCCCAAACCCAATCATACCAACCCTGCAAGATTGGGAAATTTTCTATACCGTCACCCGCCTCGCGGGTATTGCCATCGAACACCGACAGGCCGAACAAGCCCTACGGGATAGTGAGCGCAACTATCGAGATTTAATTAACAATTTAGATGCGGGCGTTTTAGTCTATGACACCACCGGGAAGATCCTACTTGGGAACTATTCTGCAGCGCATATTTTAGGACTCTAACCCCAGGAACTGCAAAACCAAACCCTACACACCGCTCCCTGGATTTTACATGATGAGCAGGGTCAAATTCTGACTGAGGATCAGATTCCCTTTTCCCAAGTTGTCCAAACGGGAAAAGCCGTCGAGAACCATATCATTCGAGTGCAGCAAGCCCATCGGCACCGGATGAGCTGGATATTAGTGAATGCCTTCCCCAAGCGATCGACGGATGGCACCTTACATCAAGTGGTCGTCACCTTCACCGACATTACCCAACTCAAGCAAGCAGAGGACAAACTCCGCCATTCTTCCTTCCACGATACCCTCACTAGCCTCCCCAACCGGGCCCTATTATTGGAACACCTAGACACCTGTATCCAGCAAACCCAATCGGGTCGGATTCCCTGTTTAGCCGTGGTCTTTCTCGATCTCGATCGTTTCAAGGTCATTAACGACAGCTTGGGACATTTGTTTGGGGATCAGGTGTTGATTCAGGTGGCCATCCTGCTCCAGGAATTGGTGCGATCGGATGATTTAGTCTGCCGCTTTGGGGGCGACGAATTTGTCATTGTGCTCAGTGCCATCCCAGATACCTCGGTGGGCATTGCCAAGGTTCAGAAAATCCAAGCGGCCCTTTCCCAACCGATCGAGGTGCAAGATCACGAGGTCTCCATCGCCGCCAGCATCGGGGTCACCTTTAGCCACGGTGAATATAGTCGGGCGGAGGATCTGCTGCGAGACGCGGATATTGCCATGTATCAGGCTAAAGCCCAGGGGCGGAACTGCTATACGGTCTTTGACCAAGGGATGCATCAGCAGGCGATGCAACGCTTGCAATTGGAAAAAGACCTCCGACTGGCCCTGCGTAGCAACGAGATGGAGCTGTACTACCAGCCGATCGTCCACCGCAGTGTCGATCCCGATCGCTGGGAACTCGAGGGATTTGAAGTTTTAGTGCGTTGGAACCATCCCCGGCTGGGTCTCCTAACCCCTAACAAATTTTTAGACCTGGCGGAGGAAACTCGACTCATTTTGCCCCTAAACAACTGGGTCATTCAACGGGCCTGTGAGCAACTGCGGCATTGGTCGCACCAGTTTCCCGGCCTACGGCATCTGCGCCTAAGCGTGAATTTGGCAGCCAGCCAGCTACAGGATGTGCGTTTCATCGATTGGTTAACCCAAACCCTCGCCACCACAGGGGTCAGTCCTCGGCAGTTGTCCTTGGAGGTCACAGAAAGCGTTTTGCTGGAAGACTTAACCGAAGTGGTCGCAGTGCTAGATCGGCTGAGACAACTGGGTTTCAAAATTAGCCTCGATGACTTTGGCACAGGCTACTCGTCCCTCAATTATTTACAACAGTTTCCCATCGACATCCTCAAGATCGATCGATCCTTCGTCCAGGGCTTAGGTATCGGCCAATCCCAGCCGCAATCCCCGTCTCAAGCACCAGCCCAGCTCCACGCCCAATCCCAAGCGCACGCCCAATCCCCACTCAAATTCCAAGATTCCAGCCATGACGCGCCCAATCCGCTCCAGCCCAATCACAAAGGTTTCAATATTATTCAGGCGATCGTGTCCCTAGCCCATGCACTGGAGTTAGTGGTGGTAGCGGAGGGCATCGAAAACCTTGAGGAACAACGCCTGCTCCATAGCCTCGACTGTGATGCACTTCAGGGCTACTACATTTCCAGACCTCTGCCCCAGGCCTCCGCAACACAATGGTTAGCACAGGCACAAAGCGGAGGGGATGGCAACGAGCCGGTGGGTGAAGCCCTCTGAAACGGGGATGAATCGAGGTGCCCTAAAATAGGGCCAATGCCCCATGTCCCCAACCCCACACCTATGAAAAACCTGACCATCTGGCCCCCTGTGCTTGTGGGGTCACTGCTCCTCGCCCTCACAAGCTGCACAACCCCTCCAGAGCCTCCCTTGGCATCAGGGTCAGACCCAACTGCTCCCCTGCCCGCTCCCCCCGATCCCGCCCAAACCCTAGGCTCCATCCCCACGGACTTTCCCCCCGCGATCGAAACCGGCGGAACGGTCCCGTCGATCGGTTCCCAGGTTAGCCGGCAGGGAGGCGGGTTAGGAGATGAGCCCCCGAGTTTTGAGCAGGTTTGGGGGGGAGGCACATTGGAGGAAAACTTTGTGGGCTGGCAGGGAACCTACGGGGCGGGGAGCGTGGTGGCCTACTTTCGGGACTTTAACGGGGTTGAGGCACAAGGGGAACGGGCCGAACAGGTGGTGGTGACCTTGGCGGCCGATCCGGCGGATGCGGTGACGGGGCAGGAAGCCCTCACCCAGGCCCTAGCCCTGACCCCCGCCGATGCCCAGCTCGATCGGGTCTGGCAACCCACGGCGGACACCCTCGCCTACCGCTACCAAAGCAAAACCCTAGCGGCTGCGATCCCGGACTACGGGGGGACTTTTGTGGTGTGGTTACAACTCACAGCCCCACCGGCGGCTGACTTTACCGGCAGTCCCACCGATGAGAGACCGGATGAGACACCGGATGAGACACCCGCGGAAATCGCAGCTGGGACAGACATCGATCCAGAAACTCTGCCCCTGGGCACGGTATCCCCCCAACCCGTGCTGCAACTCCAACTGATCAGTGGCGATGGGGCGAATCTGTAGGCATGGCGATCGCCCTCGGGGGAGCGATCGGGCTAGACCAGACTTTATATGGGGACAACTTCCCAAAACCTGAGATTTTTCGAGGTGCCCGATCGATGGCCCAAACTCTACAATCTTTGCCAGGTTCGCTAGCGTGAGGTGGGACAATAGGGCAATTCCCCGCCCTGACCACTGGACAGCTTGGACTGCGGCGAGGAATATCCTGGGGAAAGAGTCCCCCCGCTCGTTTGCCCGCCGATCGGGAGAAGCCGAGTCTTCCCCTGTCCCAACCCATGGGTCCGTTGCGATAAATCACATTGCAATGGGGTAACCCACGCAAAAATAAAGGGAGCCGGTGGCAACGCAATCGGCTGCTGCGCCCTTCCCCTTGCTGCCTCCATTCTCGTTGCCCCCATGTATCGAGGGTTTCCCCTAACGCTGTGACCGCGCTTGCTCAATCACCATGGCTGCTCCAACGATCGTCCTTTGGATTTGCACAAGTCCGTCCCTTAAACGGTTTAATCAACCTCTCCTCAAGCAACTTTCTCCCCACCACACCGTGTTGGAGTGGGAATATTGCCAGGATGTCGATCGGGGAGCCAGCTTAGAGGAAGCCGTGGAGACTCTCCATAGTTTCGTGCGGCGGTTTCTCCAAACCCAAACCCAACCCCGCTATCTTCACCTTGCGGGCCATGGCACCAGCGGCCTTGTCGGGCTGCTCTATGCCCGCACCTATCCCCAATGGGTCCGATCCCTGGCTTTGCTCGGTGTTGGCGCCCAACCCAATCTCACCTGGCACTCCCACTACTACCTCCGACGGCAACTCACCCACTGGAGCCGTCCCGTAATCCTGAGCCAAATGGTCCATAGCCTCTTCGGGGAGCAAAGCTTTTCCAATCACCGTTGCCTGCGCCAGCGTCTCCAACAAGATCTGGAAACCGCCCTCACCCTACACTCAGTCTGGCGGGCTGAAACCCTCGCACCGGGGAGCCCCCCGGCCCCCTTACTCGTCCTCGGGTCCGCTGACGATCACCTCATCGGTCCCCATCATCTGCACGCCTGGGAGTCGCACTTCAAGCCCACCGATCGCCTCTGGATTGCTCCCCAGGGTCGTCACTTCTTCCAGGCCCAGTTCCCCACATCGATCGCCCAACAACTGCTTTGTTTCTGGCGCAATCTCCCCCAGGACACGACCCTCACCCCCACTGCGGCCACCTTCCCCTCCCGCCAGGTTTAAGAGCATATTTAGGGCACCTCGATTCATTGGGTTGCGCGGCGAAGCCGCGCAACCCAATCCTGATTCTGCCGGGGGTAGCTCGATTCATTGGGGTGGACCGCTTCGCGGTCCACCCCAAACTGCTACGCTTGCATGGACCATCTCCCAAAAATTTGGATTTTTCGAGGTGCCCTATGCTAAGTTTTGTTAAGTTTTACCCTCTCAACATTTAGACCCCTCCAACCTTTGCCATGACTCCCGAATTAGTCGATAGCGTTAAATACTGGAGCCAATTTGGCCACCCGGTTCTGATGTGGATCCTGTTTGGCATTACCCTATATGCCCTGTACCTCGGGTTCCAAATTCGTCGCACCCGCAGCGCCGAAGGGGAAGAGAAAAAAGCCCTGATCAAGGGACAGTTCAACCAAAAACACCATAAAATGGGCGCCCTGCTGTTGGCCCTGATGGTCCTGGGGAACCTCGGTGGCATGGCCGTGACCTACATTAATAATGACAAGCTCTTTGTGGGACCGCACCTGCTAGCCGGTCTAGGAATGACAGGCATGGTAGCGCTGTCCGCCTCCCTCACTCCCTTTATGCAAAAAGGGGAAGACTGGGCGCGTAACGGGCATATTTTCTTGAATGTGGCGATCGTGGCCCTATTTGGCTGGCAAGCGCTCACCGGCATGGAAATTGTCCAGAAAATCCTAGGAATCTAGTCCTAGCTTTCCCCAGTCCTAAACGACGGCAACCGCCAAGGTTTTGACACCTGATCCAAGGCGTGGTCCCCACTACCCAGGGGGTCACGCCTTCCTATTGCGCCTACGATCGACCACGGCAACCAGACCATGCGGCCCTCAGGAAGATTCCGAGCGGGGGACCGCAACCCAATTAATCGAGGTGCCCCCTAGGAAATTTCCGGTGCCCCTTCAATGGTTCCCTGCAGCTCAACGGTCTCCTGGAGCGGATGTTCCAAGGACCACTGATAATCAACGTTAAGTCCAGCCTGACGACAGCTTTCCTCCAGGCGTCGCTGTTGGGATAACGCCTTACGCAGGGTAATGACCAACTCATGGGCCAGGGCTCGCTGGGCAGCATGGTGAGAGACCGCAAAGGTGGTTTTTTGCTCCAGAATTCGGAGCGGAACCTCGTAGTGAATACTGGAGGGAAGGGGAATCGATCGATCGGAAGAATGATTATTGCGCATGGACTGGAACACCTCTGAGATCAGTTAACGCGAGCCCCGGATCGGCTTGGCGGATTAAAGACTCGCCCACCAATACTCCCTGGGCCCCTGCCTCGAAAACTCGCTGGAGGTCTGCTGTGGTATGCATTCCCGACTCGCTAATGAGTGTAATATCGCGCTGACGTAGGGTCTCACCATAGGTTGCCAACAAATTACAGGTTACATCCAGCGTGGTGTGGAATGTCTTTAAGTCACGATTATTAATCCCCACCAACTGCACACCCTCCAGTGCCAGCACCCGCTCCAATTCCGGGGCAGAGTGAACTTCAATCAGCGCCACCAAACCCAAAGTCCGCACAATTTTGAGGCAATATTGCAAGTCCTGGTCCGAGAGAACCGCCGCAATCAGGAGTACCGCATCTGCACCCCGAGCACGGGCGAGATAGATTTGGTAGGGATAGAGGATAAAGTCTTTGCACAGCAGGGGCAGGGCGACGGCTTGGCGAATATTGCTGAGATTCTCAAAGCTGCCCTGGAAGAAGCGTTCATCCGTGAGCACCGAAAGACAAGCTGCTCCATTGCGCTCGTAGCTCTGGGCAATGGCCACCGGATCGAAATCTTCCCGGAACACCCCCTTACTGGGTGAGGCTTTCTTGACTTCAGCAATGACGGCGGGGGGATGGGGAGCCGTGCGTAGGGCCTTGAGGAAGTCTTTGGGGGGAGGCGCTTGCTCCACCTGTTTGCGCAGATCCAGAAGCGAGAGCCGATCGCGCATTCGGGTCACTTCTTGATCCTTATGCCAAATAATTTCTTCCAGGATGTTAACGGGTTCAGCATCGGGTGCGGATACCTGAAAACTGAGACTTTGAACTCTAACCCCAGGGCTGGGGGGATATCGACGAATTTCCATGGAATTATGAAAAACGGGGCATGGGCACACAGGGACAGCCCGATGCTGTGAGGCGCAGGTGCAGCGCAGATCAGGCGCAAAGTCCCATTCTCACGTTACACCAGCGGGGTGACACCCGCACAAAGGTGAGTTCGACTTTGGGTACCTCGAAAAATTCAAATGGCGACCCTAGTGCCCACGGCAGAATGAGGGTTGTGACAGGCGGCGAAGCCGCCTGTCACAATTAATCGAGGTGCCCATGTGAACTTTTCGAGATGTCCTTGAAAAAGTTCTTGACAAAGCCTCGGTGGTTCGACATAATGAATTTCGCCGCTGCAAAAGCGACCCACCTAAATTCCTAGCCAAACCAAGCTCAAGCTTTGGTGTATCTAGGCATCCGAGGGACTGTAGTTCAACTGGTTAGAGCACCGCCCTGTCACGGCGGAAGTTGCGGGTTCGAATCCCGTCAGTCCCGTTTTAATTAGATAAGGGCACCTCGATTAATTGGGTTGGGCGGCGAAGCCGCCCAACCCAAATCCTTAGTCTTGCGTGGGCTGTCTCCCAAAAAGTTGGCTTAATCGAGGTGCCTATAATTTGATTGAGCCTGAGAGGATGTTTGGAAACTTCGGCCAAGGGCCGTAGGCCCTGGCAGAATCCCCCTCAGTCCCCCTTTTGAAGAGGGAAGAAGAGGTCGTCCCCCCCTTATAAAGGGGGGTTAGGGAATTTTCTTAGGTTTCCAAACATCCTCTTAAGGGCACCTCGAACAATGCCAATTTTTGCCCAGTGATCTACGCAAGAATCAGGGTTTTGGAGGGCGGCGCAGCCGCCCTCCAAAATTAATCGAGGTACCCTTAAGCTTCTGGCTGGTCACTCCCACAGGGGGTCGTTGCTAGGGCGTGTCATCAATTCACTGGAGAAACCTTGCGATAGCAGGGTTATGCGCCCGTCCCAGGGGTATGGGCTAGGGGCTGTGTCCCTAAGTCTGAGGGCATCTCTAGGGTTAAATTGATGACAGCCCCTAGATGTGTCCGAGGGAATGGTCTCCCTGGATTCAACGGCTTGCTCC
>JAYKIB010000329.1:0-3281 GCA_035285005.1 Prochlorothrix sp. | reverse complement strand
ACGCAAACCCCCTGAGGACACCCTGAGACTAACGCCATGAGACTCAATATCATCCAGCAACGCAAACTCTGGTGGATTATTTCCGGCATTTTGGTGGTGCTGAGCCTAGGAGCCATGGCTTTTTCCTGGGCCAGCTTGGGATCTCCGGTACGTCTTGGCTTGGACTTTGTGGGCGGCACCCGTCTCCAGTTGGAGCGGGCCTGTGATGCGGGAGCCGACTGTAGTGCCCCCCTGACCCCGGGGGATTTACGGGCCGTCCTCGCTGAGCAGGACCTGGAAGGCAGCAGCGTCCAGGTGTTAGGTAATGATGGCCACGGTATTCTAATTCGTACCCCCAACCTCAATGTGGACGAGCGCACTGAGCTTGAGGGTCGCCTGAACGCTGCCTTTGGCCCCTTTGACCCGGCCAACACTCAAATCGACACGGTGGGACCGGTGATCGGGAAACGCCTCCTGGTGGCGGGCATTCTCTCCCTGCTGGTATCCTTTGCGGGGATCGTCCTCTATCTGACCGTGCGCTTTCAGTTGGACTATGCGGTCCTCGCGATTCTGGCCCTATTCCATGATGCATTCATTACCGCCGGTGTGTTCGCAGTTTTGGGCCTTGTGGCTGGAATTGAGGTAGATACCCTATTTTTGGTGGCCCTACTGACGATTATTGGCTTTTCCGTCAACGACACGGTGGTTATTTACGATCGTATCCGGGAAACGATTAAATACAATCCCGATCGATCGATCGACATTATTGTGGATGATGCGGTGAACCAAACCCTAGGTCGCTCTATCAACACCACCCTAACCACCCTGTTGCCCCTGGTTTCGATTTTTCTGCTGGGGGGCGCGACCCTCAAATTCTTTGCCCTGGCCCTGATCATCGGCTTTTTGCTGGGATCCTACTCCAGCATCTTTGTGGCCAGTTCCATCCTCAGTTGGTGGCGGGAGCGCTCCGAACAACCCCCCGGTCCTCCCACTCTGGATCCCCCGGTCACCCCCGCCGCCCTTGAGTCCCCCCCCGACTCTTCCCAGGCCCTGCCTTAGCCCCGTAGACCGGCCTGCTTCGATCGATGCTAACCCCGCCGCCCACACCTCCCCCCCTACCCCCGGACCCCTGTACGCAGTGGTTCCAGGCTCACATTGGCGATCGTGATCTCTGTCGCGCTACCCTCCGCCTCCACCACCTTCAGGTTCAACTGCGCTGGTCTCTCCATCTCATCCTGGGGCTGATCCTTTTGCCCCCGAGCCTCTGGGCCTTGAGTCCTGAATTCAGTTTGTGGCAGCAGGTGATCACCTGGGCTGCGGTGCGTTACGGTTTGCTCGATCACCCCTGGGCGACGATCGCGACCTGTTACCTCATGATCACAACCCTGGAGACGTTGCTGTGGCAAAGTCGCAATCTCCTCTGGGGGATGCCCCGTCGTGAGGTCCTACATTTGGCTGACCGGGTTAAGCAAATTCGCGATCGGGGGCCGGGTCATTGGCTGTGGCCCTGGATTTGGGGAGGCTCGGATTCTGTGGACTATTCGGACCATCCTGACGACTCAGAGCCCTTGGGACCCTTGGCCCCCCGAGAATATTTGGATCCCCTGGATCATGCGAACCCTTTAGATCCCTCGGACTCCTCGGATTAAGACGATGTTTGGAAACTGCGACCAAGGGCCGTAGGTCCTTGCAGAATCCCCCCGCCCCCCCTTTACCTGGAACGGCCCTAATTGACTGCAAAAGTGGCCCCTAGGACAGAACGCTAGATTTTCCGAGGTGCCCGAGAGCCCCTTGACCTCCCCCCTCAATTCGGTGCGATCGATCGGGCTTCACACCGGTCTTAAAATTTCTGTCCTAAATTTTCCCTGCTTTTGCCAAAGTGTTCCAAACCCATGCTATGATCAATAGCCGTTGAACGAAATGGGTCGGTGCCCGAGTGGTTAATGGGGGCGGACTGTAAATCCGCTGGCTATGCCTACGTTGGTTCAAATCCAACCCGGCCCATCCTTCAACGCCTCCAGACTAGGGCTAGGTTTCGGGGTCAGACTCTAACCTAGCCTCCTATGCTGGAGACCTGCCCATGTAGCTCAGTGGTAGAGCACACCCTTGGTAAGGGTGAGGTCACGAGTTCAAATCTCGTCATGGGCTTTTAGGAATCACACCATGCCAAAGCTACCCCCCAAGGACTATATCCAGGTTGTGGAATTTCCCACTGCTATCAGCCTGGAGCCGATTGGCGTGATCCACTCCCCCTACAAAGAGCGCCACGGTACCCCGCGCCAATCCCAACTGCGATCGGCCCCGGCTGAATACCAACCGGCGATCGCCCAGGTGGAACTCTTCCCCCACAAAATCCCCCCGATCGCCCTCCAGGATCTGGAGGGCTTCGATCGAATTTGGCTGATCACCTGGCTTCACCTCAACCAATCCTGGAACCCCACCGTCAAACTGCCCCGTGGTAACCGGAAAGTCAGCCACGGCACCCTCGCCACCCGTGCCCCCCACCGTCCGAACCCGATCGGCCTCAGCGCCACTCGCCTCCTCCAGGTCACCGGCTTAACCCTCACCGTCGAAGGCCTGGATCTCCTGGACCAGACTCCGGTTTTGGACCTGAAGCCCTACGTGCCCTACTGCGATGCCTTTCCCCAGGCCCGTAGCGGCTACGTGGATGACCTAGAAAATCAAGGTAGCCACGAAACCGACGTATTTGGCCAGATTGGGCGCACAGTCCCCCCAAAATAACGCTCCAGGTTGGATTTGAACCAACGACCGATCGCTTAGAAGGCGATTGCTCTATCCCCTGAGCTACTGGAGCCAGTAATGGTCACCGTCTCAGCCCAGCCTGCACACCAGTCTAAATATCCTGGGTCACAGGTTAGCTGCACGGCACATCCTTTTTATCATAACAAATCCCTCGAACGGGAAGGACGCCCATCTCACCTGAAAGCATTACACTAGATTAGGATTTTCCCTTCCTAACCGGGCATGAGTCAGCCCCCCTCCTCGACGGTGAAAACGATGGGCCTTTAGGACCTGACTTAGGGGAATCCTTTCCCCGAGTTGCCACAACTCGGTTGCGCGAAACGGCGTGATGGGAATGGTAAAGTCGCTCCCATAGAGTAACGGACCGACTCGTGGGCTAATGGCCCTGCGGTGTGGCGTCAGGGTGGCGACGTAGCAGGGGTGTGACTAGGTTTGTTGCTTGATTGGTTGCTTCGCGCTCTACCTGCACCGGAATGGAGAGACCGTGGGAGTCGAAAACCAAAACAAACAACTCCAAAAAAAATCACTGTTGGGTCTGC
>JAYKIB010000328.1:0-4240 GCA_035285005.1 Prochlorothrix sp. | reverse complement strand
GCAGATTCACCCTCATCCCCCAGCCCCCTATGCCCTCCGGGCAGGCGAAGCCAACGACTGCGCTCAGGGCACCGCCCGTTCGACTGCGCTCAGGACATCGCCCGTTCGACTGCGCTCAGGACATCGCTTCTCCCAAGCCGGGAGAGGGGGAGTGAGACTTCTTAAAAGTCCCTCTCCCGTTCTGGGAGAGGGATTTAGGGTGAGGGCCATTGCTGTAGGGGGTTTTTAGGGGGTTTTAACAAAAGTGGGATGCTCCCAGACTAGCCCTCTGCTGCCTAGGGCTAGCTACCGTTATCCTTCGGGGATTGCCACCCACAAAGTGGGTGCAATCCCATGCTCTAAGGGAGACAGGACTGCAGCCGTAATCTACTAGCCCTCCGTTACGGAGCTAACGGAGCGGCTCGCCGTTCCCGGTTGGATTAGCAGTTGGCGGATATGGTGACGGTAGCTGGCATCCAAATAATGCTGTTGGAGCGGTTGCCACTGCTGCCAAAGTTGACCTTGGGTTGCCTCAAACTGGGCCACCACTGTGGGTAGATGACTCGCGATCGACTTATTGAGATACCCATCGATCGTGTCCCGCTGGATCTGGAGATCCTGGAGATGCCCCAGAACTTCCTGCGCTTGTTTCAAATCCTGAATAATGTCATCCAGGGCGGCCCCATAGAAGGGCTGGAACAGTTCGCTTTGGTACCGCACCCGCTTAACGGTTTTGCGCAGGTGATGTAACTGCTCGCAACAGTCGGGATCCTGGAGGGTTGCCGTGATGGCAGGGCCGTAGTCCTCCCAGGGTAAGGTCTGGAGTTGTTGCCCCTGGACCTGGGTACCCAGGAGCCAACCGGGATGGCGGAAAAGGCCACAGAACAAAGAAAGCAGCAGATCGGGCGCTTCTGTGGTCCAGGGTAAATCGCCCAGAGCGGTGTATTGGGGATCGTCGAGCCAGGTGCGATAGGCCCGCTTAAAAGACTTGTACCGATCGCCCCCTAACATCACCTCCAGCGATCGAAAATATTGGGTGCGCTGTTGCTGAATTTGCCGCAGTACACCTTCGAGGCGCTTTTGCTCCTTCATGGGCAATTCGGGGAGCGTCCGGCGGCTGAGGTCCACATGGAGAACATCCAGATCCCGCACCTTCCCGAGACGACGACCAAGGTACGCTAAAGCTGGGTCACGTCCCGGTTTGGGAATGTTCACCACCGCCCCAAAGGTGTGCAGCGTACTTCGTAGCCGTCGCAGGCCGACTCGCATTTGGTGCAACGGCTCCGGATCCAGGTCTTTCAAAACAGCTTTGCGACACTTGATGGTTTTGCGAAAGTGTTGCTGAATCGCACCGTGGACCACCTCTCGCAGTCGTCGGTCTGTCGCGATCGGCGCAACGGATTGGTCTTTCGGTGGCTGGGTTTTAGGTGGCTTAGTTTTGCTACCCGCCGGCTGGGTCTCGTTCTTCGACGTGGGCTTGCGGCTGACACGGGAATTGCTGCTGCCGGGATTGGCGTTGGTATCCGGCTCTGGGGTGGGATTTGCGGTGGAGTCAATCTTGGGATCGAGGTCGGCACTGGCCGGAATTGGTTGGGCTGGGGGCAGAGAGGGGTCTGAGGCCGTTTTTGCAGGGGAACTAGACATGGAGCGAGGGGGATCTGCCTCAGACGGTGCCCTATTCCCGGTCTCTCGGGGGGGGGGAGCCGGGGATTCTGAAATTTGGTTTGCCCCTGCTGTGGTTTTATTTGCGGCGGTCTTGCTAGCCTTGGTTTGACTGGAGGTGGCTTTACTGGCTGCCGCCTTACTCGACTTGGATCGCGATCGGCTTGTATTGCGGCGGTTGGCAGGCCGCGCTTCCCGATTCGAGTCCGAGGACTCAGCTGGGCGAGGGGCTAGATTTGGTGCTTGGGAATCTGGTACTTGGGGATCTGGTGCTTGGGGATCTAGTGCTTGGGGATCTGGGGTCGTCTCAGGGGGAGTGGGCTGCGCTTCGATCGCGGATGGCACAGCATTCTGAGAACCATTGCTCACATCGACATTGCTCATGGTGCACTTGGCTCGTATCGGCTCATAACACGGGAATGCCCCCGGACCCATAGTTCTACCCGCAGACCTCAACTCCAGCGGGCTGAGATCTACCGATCCACGCTCTCCAGTGCCAATTCCCTCGGATTGGGCGTCGCCCAGTTGCAGCGGTCAAGTCTGGGCCGTGCCCGCCTGCGCTCGCGCAGGGACCAAGCTGTACCCGGTCTCAACAAACCGGTCTAGTGCCATAGGGAAGGCGGGGGGCTGACCTCTCGGAAGTCCCTCCCTTGGGAGGTTCGACCGTCAGAGATGTTCTTCGATCGTCCCATAGGATCTCTATATTTGGGGGAATTACTCCCTGAATTTTTATGACATTCCGCTGTGCTTGGGCCTCCAGGCCGCTGCCCCCTGGGGATTGTGTCCCCGTTGTCTTGGGTTACGCGATCGCTGTGCTGAAATGCTGGCAGACTAGACCCAACCCCCAGCGCCCCCACCGGGAATCACGCTACCCTGATGTGGACACCTCGATTAACACAGATTCTCACCGCAGTACCCACGACAGAATCAAGGTTGGGTTGCGCGGCGAAGCCGCGCAACCCAATGAATCGAGGTACCCATGTGTGATAGAGCCTCTTTTTGATCTCGGCTTGTTGAGCCTCAGCCATGACCGACCCCAACCCGCTACCGTGGATTCAACCGGCTCCGCCTCCGGCGGACGACGCGATCGCCCACCATTTCCTGGCCCATGAATTTCGGCAGGAGGTGGAACATCGGGAGGCGATCGAAGCCTACTACACCTGGTATCAGGCAATCGCTGACCAAAACCGTCGTGATTTAGCAGCCATGCGCCAAGAACCCAACTTCTTTCGCTGGTTCGGGGGCAAGGGCTAAACCGCAAAAAAAAGACCTTGGCATTGCCAAGGTCCATAGTTTCGTCTATCTATCTGTCTGCCTAGGAGGAGCAAAGAACCTAGCGAGGATGGCTCCAGCGATTGCTAGAATTCTCTGGCTATGTCCCCAGGAACATAGCAAAGGAAAATCGAGTTACAAACTTAATTACATCAAGCCCAGTTGGGACAGGATGCCTTGGCCGGTCAGCAGTTCAGTGGCCAGACCGATAATAAAACCGAGCATAGCTAGACGACCGTTCCAGGTCTCAGCCAGGTTAGTAAAGCCGTACTTGGTGTCTTGGTTTTCCATGATTCGTGTCTCCAGTTCGTGATTCGTGAATGTGATTCGTGCGCACGACTCATCCATGGGTGGCCTGCATGGCTTAAACCTTGGCGTTGTCGCACTTCAGGACGAAGCAGAGGTTTACTGTTGAGGTTTATCCTTGCTTGGTTTTATAGTAACGTAACTTTACAAAGGCTGCAACATTTCTTCAAAAAGATTGACAGTCCTCAATCCATAGCATCTGGAGATCCCCATGCTTGACACCCTACAGACCCGGTTTTATGCCCTAGAACAATTGGCAAATCAATGGGTTAGTCTCCAACTGACCCAAATTAGCGTCTGGAGCATTGGTGTGCTCCTCCTGGCAGGTCTCATGACCAGTCTTACGCCCTGTATGTTGTCGATGCTGCCCATTACCCTGGGCTACATTGGCGGCTATGAATCGGACAACCGCTGGCAAGCTGCACAGCAGTCCGCCTGGTTTGCCTTGGGCTTGGCGACGACGTTGGCGGGCTTGGGAATTGGGGCAGCAGTGTTGGGACGGGTTTACGGCCAAATTGGTTGGGGCTTCTCGGTGGCGGTGAGTGCTGTGGCGATCGTGATGGGATTGAACCTATTGGACGTGCTTCAGTTCCGGCTCCCGAATCTGGGCGGTGTGGAGCAAATTCCGGAAAACTGGCCCCCGAGTTTACGGTCCTATGGCCTCGGCCTCACCTTTGGGCTGGTTGCCTCGCCCTGTAGCACCCCGGTCCTAGCGACGATTCTGGCCTGGATTTCCGCGTCTCAGGATCCGCTTTTGGGTGGGGTGTTTCTGTTGGCCTATGCGGTGGGCTATGTGCTGCCCTTGGTTCTGGCCGGAACGTTTGTGGCCACCCTGAAGGGACTGCTCTCCCTGCGGCGTTGGTCGGGTTGGATTACTCCAGCGAGCGGGGTGGCGTTATTGGTGTTTGGTATTTTTTCGCTCCTGTCACGGGTCACGACCTTCTAAGGCTCGATCGAGGTGGGATGCAGTTTGCCCTAACTCTTTCGGTTCTGGCTGCGTGCTGGGGTTTGTCCCCTTTTG
>JAYKIB010000327.1:0-7934 GCA_035285005.1 Prochlorothrix sp. | reverse complement strand
TTGAAGCCTATCAAGCCAGTGGTGGATCGGCGAATACCTCAGTAGACCAATGATCTGGCTATTTTCTCCCACTGGCCTATGCAGTGCCTCCCATTTGGCTATTTCGTCGAAAGTGGGATGCTCCCGGTGAAGCTGCCCCCCACAATTAATCGAGGTGCCCAATAGACTCTGTGGCGATCGCCACATTACGGGGGATGACCCTAGGGGCACTCCCTAGGACTGGTTGGGAGCCGCGACCGGCATCCGAGGGGAGGGAGTCTGGGAACCAAACTCTTGGTAGATATACTTCACCCCCAGATGATGGGACAGGCGATCGAGCAACTGGGGTTCCCCAAAAGGTTTGCGCATCAGATCATCAAAACCCGCCTCAAACAACGCCGTTTTCTCACTTTCTGCCACACTGGCCGTCAGGGCAATGATCACCGGTTTCGGGCCTAGCGCCGGATCCTCCTGGGCCAAAACCTGGTGAATCTGGGCCGTAGCCTCGTAGCCATTGAGACCGGGCATCCGAATATCCATAAAAATGAGATGGGGTCGGATCAATCGCCATTGTTCGATCGCCTCCTCTCCCGTCCTGGCCTCGGACAGCTCAAAGCCCAAGGGCTGGAGTAGGGTCTTGAGAAGCAAGCGGTTCTCGGGTCGATCGTCCACCACCAAAATACGATAGGTGGGTTGGCCCGGGGCCACACCCATCACCTGATGTGTGGGAGGTAAATTGGCGGCGAACCCAGACAACTGGGCCGCAGTGGACTGGGCATCACTAGTTTCTGTGAGGCTGATAATTTTGTCGAGTCGGAAGTTATTGACCCATTCCGCGAGCTGCTCCGCCAATTCCGCCTGCTCCGTCGGGATTTGCTCCAGCAACTGCCAAATCATGTCATCATCGGCCCCCGGGCCGCCAAGTTAAGCTGGGCGACCCAGGCGCGGGGCTGGTGGGCCAGACTGTTGGAGGACGAGGGGGCGGCAGCGGTAGAGGTAGCAGTAGCAGATGCGACCTCCGGGGTGGGCTGATCGCGGTAGAGGTAGGCAACTCCTAAGTGCTGGGTTAACTTTCGGAAGAGCTGATCTTCCGTGATCGGTTTGCGTAAAAAGTCATCACAGCCTGCGGCAATGATTTTCGATCGCTCATCCTCAAAAACACTAGCTGTTAGGGCCAAAATCATCGTCTTAGGACTATGGTTACTCTCTGCCTCTAGGGCACGAATTTGTTGAGTAGCCCCATATCCGCTCAGCACCGGCATCCGAATATCCATAAAAATCAAGTCTGGATGGTGCGCGGTCCACACCTCCACCGCCTCTTGACCATTGGCAGCCTCCAAAATCTCAAAGCCCAGGGGCTGCAAGAGTTGCTGCAAGAGTTGCCGGTTTTCAAACACATCATCCACCACCAGGAGACGATAGGGGGGCTGATTGGGGGCAAGACCGACAATTTCGCGGGTATTACTGAGGGCTAGGGACTGATCAATGAGTTTAGGCTGGACAGGGATGGTAAACCGAAAGGCACTGCCGCTCCCGATGGTACTCTCCACCTGGAGATCCCCACCCATTAATTGGACAAACTGACGACTGATGGGCAAGCCGAGTCCTGTGCCTTCCTGGGATCGCAATCCCGACTCTGTTTGCACAAAGGCTTCAAAGAGATGGGGCAGATCCTCCGGTGCAATACCACTGCCCGTATCCTCCACCACAAAGGTGAGGTAAACCAGCTCTACCGTCGGATCTGGATGCTCTTGATCGGAACCAGAGGATTCTGCGGGCCTAGCTCTTCCTGTTGGCTGATTGTTCTGGCCTTCAAGGGTATTTGTAGACTCGATCGATCCATCAGCATCGCTGGAAAGAGACCGAGACCTGTGGGCCTGGGCAGTGTCCTCTAACTGTCCGAATTCTGGATTGGGAATCGTTGCAGCCGAGCTTGGGACTGCACTTGGGGCCGAGGCTAGGGTCACACGCAGGCTCACCGAACCTTCATCGGTAAATTTAATGGCATTACCAATTAAATTAATGAGAATCTGGCGTAACTTACGCTCATCTCCCACAATTCCTTGGGGTACAGCTGGATCACAGTCATAAAAGAGACCAAGCCCCTTGGACTCGGCCCGCAGTTGCAGCATCTCGATCATGGCCTCCAACATCGTCTTGAGATCGAAGGTTTCCTGGAGCAATGTCACCCGTCCCGCCTCGATTTTGGACATATCCAGCACATCGTTAATGAGGGAGAGCAAATGCTCCCCACTGCGGTGAATAATGCCCAGTGTGTCCCGCTGTTGCTTGAGGTAAGGGGCAGGTAAACCTTCCGGGGGTTGGTTTAGTCCACGTAGCAAAACCTGGGCAAAGCCGAGAATCGCATTGAGGGGCGTGCGTAGCTCATGGCTCATGCTAGCTAAAAACTCACTTTTCGCCCGGTTTGCAGCTTCTGCATGATCCTTTGCCTGCATCAGCTCTGCTGTGCGAGCTTCAACGCGATTTTCTAGGGCTAGATTCGCTTCCTGAAGGCGGGAGGCAATCCGTTGACGGGTGGTGAGTTGCCAGAGCACATAGCCTAAAATCAGGACTAATGCCCCCGATCCCAGCAACCAGTAACGATATTGGTAGAGAATTTGACTGAGGGGCACTTCTCCCCAGTTTTCGTAGGGACGCACCTTGAGATAACGCAGAGTTTCATGGACGGGCTGATAGTTGGAGGGAATGGTCCATCCTTCATACCGACCGGCTTTGGCAGCAGGATTATCCGGTTCCATTGCCATCAGGGCGATCGCGACTTCCTGCGAAAGCGATCGGGGAGTGTGGGGGAAGGCAGCAAAGGGCCATTCCGGATAAAGCTGGGTGGAGAGGGCAAAGGGAAAGTCGGAACCGTGCTGGAGTTGCTGGTTGAGAATGGCGAAATCGTCGAGCTTAATCTTGCCCTCCTGGGTCATCCGCTCTAGGGTGTCAGTTCTGACGGTACCGGCATCCACCTTTCCTTCTAAAACGGCGTATACAACATTGTCGTGGCTTCCTCCAAACTCAAGGGTCTTAAACTGCCGATAGGGGTCTACCCCCGCCTCTAACAGCGTTGCCCAGGCCATTTGCCAGCCACCAAAGGCAATCTCATCCACGGCCATGAACCGTTTGCCCCGAAGATCCTCCAAGGTTTGAATATCGTCACGATCGGCCCGTCGAAAAATCACCGCCCCAAATTCCGTATAGGCTCGGCCCAAACGTAAATTCTCTAATGTTGCAACCCGCTGTGCTCCATAAACCCACTCCAACTCCACGTACATGCCAGGGTTCGGCAAAATAAAGTCAATCTCTTGATTTTTGACGATTCCCTCAAGTTCTTCAAACTTGAGGGGCACTAGCTCAAATTGGTAGCCCTCGACATTGGCACTGAGGTAGTCGATCGTTGACTGCCACTGTTCCTTGGCTTTGTCAACACCTCGGATAGCCATGACCCCCACACGGACCTGGGTGCGGTTTTGGGGGTCGGGATTGGGCTGGGTCGGGCTCGGGGCAGTGGAGCTAGGGGTGGCCTGGGGTGTGGGGAAACTGGTGGTTTGGGCGAGGAGAGGCCGGGGTAGCAGCCCAGGCAGGAGGCTCAGGGTGAGGCTGAGGCTGAGGGGGGTGAGGTGACGGATCGGGCGAAAGCGGGCCATGGCAGCAATTCAGTAGCGGTGATGACAGGGGAGGACAAGGTATGGGACAACTCAATTCAGAGGATGTTTGGAGGATGCATCTCACTTTGGCGAGTCTGGTCCTCATCCCCTAGCCCCTTCTCCCGGCTTGGGAGAAGGGGGATAAGATTAAAGTCCCTCTCCCGCTTTGGGAGAGGGATTTAGGGTGAGGGCTTCCAACACGGGATGCACCCTGTTTGGAAACCTAAGAGAATCCCCCCTAACCCCCCTTTACAAGAGGGGGGACAATCTCTTCTTCCCCCTTCAAGAAGAGGGGAGACGACCTCTCCTTTCCCTTTTAAGAGGAGGGGGGACAATCTCTTCTTCCCCCTTCAAGAAGAGGGGAGACGACCTCTTCTTTCCCCTTAACAGGGGGACGGAGGGGCATTCTACAAGGGCCTACGGCCCTTGCAGAAGTTTCCACACATCCTCTCATGGGGATGATCGGTCTTGCCGATCGCCCTAATCCTAATTCTTACGTGGGCTATCGCCCAAAACCTTGGGTTCATCGAGATCCTCTACAGAATACCTCGATTCATTGTGGGAAGTCGCAAAGCCTCCCCCACCACCCTGATTCCTGGGTGGGTCATAGACCAGGAATTTGCAGGAATCGGACGGGGTACCCGACGGATTTCCTCGCGTTACAGATGCTCCTCAATGAGGCGGCGATACTCACTTTTTTGCTTCACACCCTTGGTCTCCGCCACCTTGGCTTTTGCCTTAAAGAACTGCACCGTGGGTGTGCCCGTCACGCCTGCGGACTCCGCAATCTCCGGATCCTGCTCAATATCAATTTCCACGTAATGTAAGCGCCCCGTATACTCCTCAACCACCTTTTGCAACATCGGTTTGAGGGTGTGGCACGGGCCACAGGTGGGAGATGCATACTTGACCACGATCAACTGCTCCGTGTCGTGGTAGAGCTTGCGGAGGGCGTAGCTACCCACATGGTGGGTGGCGGCGGGATCAAAACTGGCAGCGGGATCGGCGGCAGGGGTGGGGGTGTGGACCGAAGGCGGCTGGGTTTCGGTGGCGGATTGGTGAAATTCCTGAAGCAGGCTGTGGGCGGAGAGCCAGCGCTCCGCGAGGAGGGCCGCCATACAGCCTGTGCCCGCTGCGGTAATGGCTTGGCGATACTCATGGTCCTGCACATCTCCTGCGGCATAGACCCCCTCCAGGTCCGTTTCCACCGAACCGGGCTGTGTCAGGACATATCCGGCACTATCCAGCTTAATTTGACCCCGAAAAAGCTCTGTATTGGGCTTATGGCCGATCGCGTAGAACAGCCCCTGGACCGGGAGATCCTTTTCCACGCCACTTTGACGATCGCGCACCCGCAGCGTTTTGACCCGATCGTCCCCGAGGACATCCACCGCCTCCGTATTCCAGTGGACCGTGATTTTGGGATTATTCAGCACCCGATCCTGCATGGCCTTACTGGCCCGCATTTGGTCTCGACGCACGAGCAAATGGACCCGAGAGCCGTATTTGGTCAGGTAAATGGCTTCTTCCGCTGCCGTGTCCCCACCACCAATCACTGCAAGCTCCACATTGCGAAAAATCGGTGTTGCCCCATCACAGATGGCACAGGCGGAAATGCCCGCATTCCAAAACTGGGTCTCACTGGGCAAGTTGAGGCGCTTGGCCGTGGCCCCCGTGGCAATGATGAGGGCATGGGTTCGCAGTTCGCGTTCCTGGGATCGCACCACAAAGGGCCGCTGACCCAAATCTACCTCGGTCACATCCTCCACATGAACCTCTGCGCCCCAGCGACGGGCCTGGGCGGCCATGCGATCCATCAATTGGGGACCGGTGATGCCGTCGGGGAATCCGGGAAAGTTTTCCACTTCAGTTGTGGTCATCAACTGGCCACCGGGCAAACCTCCCACTTCAAAACCCGCAAACACCACGGGCTTGAGGTTGGCGCGACCCGCATAAATGGCGGCGGTGTAACCGGCGGGACCGGACCCGATGATGATGAGGTTCTCGACGCTTGGGGGATCCGAGGCTGGAGTTGTGGCGATCGCGGTTGCGGCGCTTGGGGTTGAGTTAGGGTCGATCGCGTGGGTCGAATTGGGGGATGAAGAGGCAGCAACCATCATGAGTAGAAGGGGAGTAGGGGGTAACGAACAGGACTGGGTATAGCCTTCCGGGCACCTCGATACAGGGTGATGGGCTTCGATCCGCCCAGCCACCACAGCCCTGATTCTGCCATGGTACTGCGGTGAAAATCTAGATTAATCGAGGTGTCCTAGGGAAGGGCACCTCGATTAATTGTGGGGGGCTTCGACTCCGCTCAGCCACCACACCCCTGATCCTGGCGTGGATCACAGGATGGAAATTTGGACTAATCGAGGTGCCCCCTATTATGGTAGCGGACTGATACCTGGCGGAGTGGGAAGGGGCCTAACCCCTGGGTCTCTCAATGTCGTGGGGTGGGCCTCGACTCCGCTCAGCCCCCCCTGACCCTAATTCGGCCCTGGGCCACGGGACAAAACCTGGGATGTTTTAGATACCCACTGATGCCCACTGATGCCCACTACTGGATAAACCACAACCCTTTATGGCGTAAATATTGCTCCTGGAGAGCATCTTCCAGATCTTCCTCCTTAATCCAGCCCCACGCCAGCAAAATACTGCCCAAGGGTTGATGGGAGGATACCTGCTCGACCAGGGCCATTTTTAGATGTTCAGCGGAGATCAGCTGACGATACAGCAGAATTTCCCCCAGACAAATCCTTTGATTCCGCAGTGCCTTCTGGAGCTCCTCCGGAGAGACTAACTCTTCCTCAACGAGTAATTCCCCGAGCCGTTTCTTCGAGTTGCGCTGCTGGGTTAGCAGGTCCTGGAGGACTTCTGGCTTGATTTTGTTCGCCCTAACGAAAAATTCACCTAAACGGCTGTGTTTTTGGATGCGGTTGCCCTGGAAGTGGATATTAGGTTCGGCGGGGGGACGGGTCTGCAGGGCCATCAGTTCTTCGGGGAGCAGGGGCGATAGGCCTGTACTGTGCTCAATGCCTTCGGCAGCTAGGGCAGCTTCCAGATCGATCGAGGTGGTAGATTGGGCCTCAAGCATATTGTCCTCGGGATGTTCCCATCGCTCCGAGGGGGTCTCCAGGTTTGGATCCATCTGGTCACTAAATTGGAAAAATCGTGCCTTCGATCGCGAACAAAAGGAAATCTCATCACGGTTCTTGAGATCGTAGCTGCGCACCCGCTGTCCATTGACAAAGGTGCCATTTTGGCTGGGTTGCTGTCGTCGGGCATCCCCATCAATGAGGCGATATTGGGGGTCACCGTGGGCGTTGCGCACCCGCAGCAGGGTGGCATGGATGCGGGATACTTCCTGGCTCAAAATCTGGATGTCTGCCTGCTTCGATCGGCCAACCGTCAGCAACAGTCGATCGAGCTTGTAGGCCCGTGTTTTTCTGAGATCCTGGACCACCAGAATGTTGACTTCAGATGTAGTAGATACCTGTTGGGAGTGGACCATACCCCGATACTATCTCCGTAGACGCAACGGTAGAAAAGGGACGAAAGGAGCTAAAAAGAGACTCGCAAGAACCAGAGAAGGGCTGTATAGCGGCTATGAGTTGCCGGAGTGACACGGATGATGAGTGGGCAGGGGCAAGGACGATGGCGAAGATGAGCCGGGAGGGCACGCTTTAAGGGATTGGGCGGCTTGGGGCAATTGGGCGGCTTTAGGCAATTGGACAGCCTTAAGGAATTGGGCGGAGTCTATGCCCTAGTTTAGAGGATGTTTGGAAACTTCGGCCAAGGGCCGTAGGCCCTGGCAGAATCCCCCTCAGTCCCGCTTTACAAGGGGGAAGAAGAGACCGTCCCCCCCTTATAAAGGGGGGTTAGGGGGGATTTTCTTAGGTTTCCAAACATCCTCTCAATCCCTAAGAGGGAATTTGGGGGATTTTTGGTCGCAGCTAATGACGTTGAATCTGTTTAGCAACCTGTTTCAATCCCTAAGAGGGAATTTGGGGGATTTTTGGCTGCCCTCGGTTGGCACGGCGCAACGCTTCGGTGGCTTTGGTTTCAATCCCTAAGAGGGAATTTGGGGGATTTTTGGCGCTCCAGGCGTAGGGAAGTCGGTGCTTACAACGGTTTCAATCCCTAAGAGGGAATTTGGGGGATTTTTGGATCAATTCGTGGGCCGGGAAGCGCCCACCACACCCGAGGTTTCAATCCCTAAGAGGGAATTTGGGGGATTTTTGGGCCACCAAACATGGCTTGGCGGTATAGCCGTTTTGTTTCAATCCCTAAGAGGGAATTTGG